>NZ_JBEXKB010000040.1:0-85544 GCF_040609455.1 Kitasatospora sp. NPDC004669 | reverse complement strand
ACGGGGCCCCCTCGCCCCCCCACAAATCGCCGGGTGGGGGGCCGCGATCGCTGCCACACCCCGGCCTTTTTGTGTTTCAGCTCACACGTCTACACGCCAGCCCTCGAACGCCGCGAGCACCCGCGCCCGCGCCTCGATGACGGCCATGCGGGCAGACCTCTCGCCCTCATGGATGTGAGCCGTACTGGCGGTGCTCTGCCCGGGCCACTTGCGGTAGAGGAGACCCGTCTCCGCCGAGAACCAACCGCGGCTGGTCGCATCCAGCGCCATCAGGAGGCCAGTGTCCTCCGAAGCGGGGAGCGCCATCCAGCCGCCGAGTGCCAACACGAGGTCACGACGCGCGCAGAGCGTCGCCGGATGAACCTGGGCACGGAAGTCGTGCGCCTTCCAGTGCTCAAGCACCGCCCCGCGCGCGATCGGCCCCTCCGGAGGGTCCTGGTCGAACCCCACGGTCGAGCCGTCTGGGAGCAGGTCGAGCACCCGCGAGGTTGTCCAGCAGATGCCGGGACGCCGAAGGGCTGCCAGGTCGCGCGCCAGAACGCCCGCCGTGAGCATGTCGTCGGCGTCCAAAACCTTGACGAACTCTCCGACGGCCCGAGAGAGGGCCATGGTGCGCGCCACGCCGGCGCGTCCGTGCCTTCCCTGCCCAAAGCTCACGCGGATGTCATCTGGCACGTACGGGGCGACGTCACCCGTCTCCCCGTCCTCCTGGATGACCCACTGCCAATCCCAGCCCTCCGGCAACTGCTGAGCGACCAGCGACTTGTAGGCGTCCGGCAGGTACGAGGCAGACGGTCCGTGGACGGCCGTGATGACGGAGATGATCTGGGTCATGCTCACCACCTAGTCAGAGAAGTCATGAACACCATCTCGGTGCGGTTGCCGGGCAGCGTGACGTTGGAGACCTCGACCACCCTCCCGTCGGTACTGTGCGAGACCTTCCGGAGAATCAGCACCGAGACGCCGGCCTTGAGTCCCAGCTCCTCGGACTCCTCCACTGTCGGAGGGCGGGCCGTGACTCGCTCCTCGATGCGGTCCAGCTCGATGTCGAGCGTGTGCAGTTGGTTCTGGGTTCCGCCCGGCCAAGGCTCTTTGGTCGGGTCAAGCAGGTCCGGGTTGCCCTTGATCATGTCGTACACCAGGTACGACCGGGCGATGTTGAACGGCTCGTCCTCCTCGCGGTAGCGCGTGCGGTAGGTCCGTTCCAAGAGCCTGGTGCCCAACGGGATCTGAAAGGTCTCGGCCAGCTCCTCATCGGCGAGCATCTCGTCGTCGAAGACCGCGCTGAACACGAGATCCGACACAGCCAGCCCGGTGTCGTGCTCCGTCGCACCCGTCTGCCGACGAGCCTCCTCGGACTGCCGGGCCCTGTCCTTCTCCCACTGGTGGCGCTCATTGGTCCTCACAACCAGCTTGCGGGGCTTGCGCACGAAGTTCCCGCGCCCGTGGACCTTGTCCACGACACCTTCCGCTGCGAGTACGCCAAGGGCCTGACGAACTGTGTTGAGGCTCGTCTTGTAATGCGTCGTCAGGTCGGGAGTCTCGGTCGGCAGCCTGTCGCCGGGCTGCCATTCCCCCGCCTGGATGCGCGCGCGGATGTCGTCCGCAATTCGCTCGTACTTGGCCATACCGGGGCACACCGCCGTTCGCTCGAAGACCATGACAGCTTAAGTCCTCTCAAGCAGTTGACGCGAGGGCTGACGGACCCTCATAGTCTTCCCAAGTCCTCTAGAGGACCCCAGGAGGGGATCTCTAGAGCTTGGCAGGCCCATGCCTTGCGGCACTGGCCTGCGCAAACTGACAACTCAAGAGCGTGATCCACCACCGCAGTCCTTCCGTGACCACGCCGGTCGGGGTGAGTGGAGACCAGTCGGCAGAGAAGGGGCGCACGCCCTGACACCTCGGTCCGCCCTTAAGACGGCGGGCCGTGTATGGGACACGCAGCCGACTGAGAGGAGCTACTGGCCTCTCGAAAGAACGACGCGGCTGACATTGGCCGGCGACGACCTCCGGGAGGGATCTCCCCGGAGCGAGCCTGGACCGCGTCCACACGAGACCAACCCACTGCTTCACCAGTGACCACGGCCCTCGGCACCCCCTCGCATCCATGACTGCGGGGCCGGTGCCGGGGGTCGTGGCTACTCGTGTCGTTCGAGTGGCCCGGGCCCGCATGAGGCGGGCCGCCGCGCTCCGGCCAAGGAACGCGCGGCGGCCCTCGGGCCCACCCCCTACGAGAGAAGAGGTAGACCCGTGAAGGACATGGTTGCAGGCCAGACGGCCGCGACGAAGGACGAGCTCTCGGAGCTGGCGCTCGGTGTGGACTCCGAGCTGTTCGCCGGGGTGCCCGGTGAGAGCGAGGTCGAGCGCGCGGCCCGGATGGACGCCGCGAGCGACGTCCTGGCGGACCTGCGCCGGGAGGACCCGGAGTTGGCCGCCTACGCCGAGCGCTTGCTGAGCATGGCGCCGGTGCCGCTGCGGCGCCCGGCGGTCATCCGCCGCACGGCGACCGTCGAGCGGGTGGCCGCGTGACGGCCGGACTCGCGCTCACGGCGCTCACGCCTGCTCACCCCGCGCTCACGACGCGCTCTCCGCTCGCCGGGTGGTGGTCGCGGTGAAGGCGCCGATGAGCCAGGAACAGATCCGCTCGGCCGAGACGGCGTTGGCCGTGGGCACGTGGACGATCACGCTGGGCGCGGTCCTCTACAGCGTGCTCACGGTGACCCCACTGATGTCCGGTCACACCCCGAAGGGCTGGGGGTGGACGGCGCCGATCCTGCCGCTGGTCGTGGACGCGGCGGTGGTGATCGTGGTCCGCATGGACAGCACGCTGGCGCGCCTGGACGGCGACGGCGGCCGCTGGCCCGTCGTGCTGCGCTGGATGACCGGCGCCATGACGGTGCTGCTCAACGTGGGTCAGTCCGCCCTGGACCACGACAAAGTCGGGGTGGCAGTCCACGCGGTGGCACCGCTGCTGCTGATCGTCACAGCGGAGACCTCCCTCGCCTACCGGCGGGCGATCGCCACCGCGCTGGCCGCACGAGCGGCCCGTGAGCGCGATGAGCGGGCCGAGCGCGAGCGTCGTCAGGAGGAGCACCGGCAGCAGGAACGCGCGGACCGGATCGCGGAGTGGGAGCGGGCCGACAAGGCCGAGCGTGAGCGCCGTGAGCACGACGAGCGGGTGGCCGACAAGCAGCGTGAGCACGAGGAGAGCATGGCCCGCGAACAGCGGGACGAGCAGGCCCGCCGGGACGCCGCCGACCGCGACGAACGGCAGCGCTTGCAGGACGCCGAGCGGGTCGAGCGCGAACGCCGTGAGCGCGAGGTGAGCGAGCGTGAGCGCCGTGAGCGTGAGCGTGAGCAGGACGCCGGGCGGGAGATCGAGCGGCTCCGGGAGGAACTCCTCTCCGCGCCCGCCGTGGACGGGCGACTGCCCGAGGACCAGGCCCGGACGAAGGTCCAGGACTGCGTCGTGGCCCGCATCCCGCAGCGCCGGGCGGTCGATCTGACCGGCTGGTCCGCCGGCTGGGTCGCCACCCGCTACCAGGAACTGCGCTCCACCGAGCGCCCCGCCCTGCACGCCGTACCCGGCGCCGACGAAGAGACCACCGCGCCCCAGGAGCAGGCATCGTGACCACCAGCATCGAGACCACCACTGCCAGCGACCAGATCAACGCCGCCGCCGCCCTGCTGGCCATCCTCACCGCCCACACCGACCTGCCCACCCCCACGCCGGCGCTGCACCGGTTCCTCCAGCCCGGCACCGACATCCCGTGGGGTGCGTGGGGCGTGAAGCTGTCGCTGCACCGCGGCCTCGACACGTTCGAGCAGTGGCGCGAGGCCCTGGGTCTGGATCCCGCCACCACCGACAACGGCGAGTACGGCACCAGCCGATGGCTGACCGCCTACGGCATCAGCCACGGCGTCCCCGTCGAGGTGACCGGCTTCTACCCGTACGACGCGGACGACCTCAACTGATCTGCAATTGGGAGCCAGTCATGGCCAAGTACCTCAGCCCCTTGCGGCGCCTCGCCGACTTGCTCGGCGGCTACACCACCTTCACCTGTCCCGCCGCCGACTGTGACCTGGTCGTCCGCCTCCGTGGCACCACGGCCGGGGAGCGGCGCCGGTGGCAGGAGTTCGTCGCCGACCACCACCGCCACCGCAGCCCCCGCAAGGAGCGCCCGTGACCAGCACCGACCGTGCCGCCCGGTTCGCCGCCGTCTACGCGCTGCTGCGGTCGGCGGCGGACGTGGCCGACCACTGGGTCCAGACCGACCACCAGGCCTCGGCCAAGGGCCAGCACGACCACACCGACGGGCAGTCCAGCGCGGCCGGCCGCCGCGCCTGCGCCGCCCACGTCGCCGCCTACACCGCTACCCAGGGCGCCGTCCTGCTGGCCGGCGCCCGCCTGCTCGGCGTCCGCCTGCGGCCCGGCCCGGTGACCGCCGCGCTCGCCCTCAGCGCGGTCACGCACTACGTCGCCGACCGGCGCGAGCCGCTGCGGCGCCTGGCCGACGCCACCGGCAAGGGGAACTTCGTGCGCCTGGCCGACCACGGCATGAACGGCGCCTACGCCCTCGACCAGGCCTGGCACCACGCCGCCGAGACCATCGCCGCCCTCATCGCCTCTGCCTGACCTCACCTCAGGAGATGCCTGCCATGTCCGAGCAGATCATCCACAAGGACTCCGCCACCGGCCTGCCGGTTGGCACCGTCGCCGCGTTCCTCAACCTCAGTTCCGCCCTGGTCGCCCTCTACGCCGCCGGCACCAACAGCTACGGGAACCCCAAGGCCAGCTGGATCTGCCTGGGCTGCGGCAAGCACAGTCACATCGCCAAGGAGCTGGGCGCCAGCCGCATCGAGGCCAACGCCCACTCGGCCGAGTGCCGGGCGATCCCGTGGCCGCAGGCCGCCCTGGTCTGACCCGCGCATCGCTCGTGTCCCCGGGACGGCCGCGCAGCTTGCCGGCCAGAGCAGCCGTCCCGGGGCCCTTTCCACACCACAACGCAGTGAGGAAGGAACGCCATCATGTCCGACACCCTCGCGTCGGCACAGGCCGCTGCGGCTGTCGACGCTCCGATCCAGCCGCCCGCCGCCCCGGCGCCCGCGCCCAGCGGCAACCGCCGGAACACGGAGCCGCGGTTGGAGCACACCCGGGGTGGTCTGCCGGCCGTCCCGCTCGCGGTGACCACGGCGAACAGCGTGGTTGCTCTGGCGTCGGCCGCCGCGTTGATCTCCGGCCCGGTGGTCGCCCTCGCGGCCACCGCCGGAACGGTCGCGACCAGCGCGATCGCCAGCCGGGTGGCACGCCGGGCCGCCGCGAAGGCCGCCCAGCGCTCCGCCGGGACCACCAGGGGCACCGCCGCCCAGCGGGCCCCGCACCTGTCTCTCGTCAAATCGCCCGCCCCGCAGCGCGGTTCGGCCCCGACCGGCAGCCCGGGGCGGTCCCGTACGGCGGCCGGGACCGCCGGTCGCACGGGGTCCGGCCTGGTGGGCGTGCCGCGCCAGTCCCACACCGGTTCCGCTTCCGGCGGTTCGCCCGCCCGCCCCGGGGTGGCCTCGCTTCGGTCGCCGGGCGGAACGGCCGGGCGGAGCGGCGTGGCGCCGGTGCCGTCCGGTGCCCGCGGCTCCGGTACCGGCCGGGGCGGGGGCGTCGGGTCGGTGCTGAGGAAGGCGCCGGGTGCGGGCAAGGCGGCGCTGGGCCGTGTGGCCGCGCGGGCCGGTGAGGTGAAGGCGGTCCGGGCCGCAGACCGGAAGGCGATGCCCACGCGGTCCGAGCGCCGTGCCGGGCAGAGCGAGGCCCGCCGGAAGGTGGCCGATGCCCGCCGCGACGCCAAGGCCGCCGAGCGCGAACGCAAGGCCGGTCAGCGCGGGCGCCTCGGCCGGGCGGTGGCCAAGCCCGCCGCCGCCGTGCGGCGCACGCTGGACAGGGCCCGCGGCAAGGCCCGCACCGCCGCCGACCAGAGCGCCGAGCGCAAGGTGATGGACGCCCGCCGGGAGGCCCGCAAGGCCCCGGCGCGGCGCGAGGCCCGCAACCGGCTCCGCCGCTCCGCCGCCCGCTTCCACGGCCGGCGCCTGCTGGCCGCGCTGCTGGCCCTGCCGGTCGGCCTGATCGGCATGGTGACCACCCCGCTCGGCCGCAAGCTCGGCTGGAACTGGCTCATGTACCCCGGCCGCCGCCTCTACCGCCGCCTGGTCGGCAAGGCCGCCGACCAGCGGGCCGAGCGCGACGCCGCGATCCGCCAGGAACTCGCTGACGCCGAGCAGGCCGTGGACGAGGCCATCGACAACGACGACACCGGCGAGCAGGCCGTGGCCGACACTGTGCCGCGCGCCCCCAAGCACCACCAGCCCGCACACACCAACACCAGCCCGAGCGCCCTGGGAGGCGACATGGCCAAGACCGGTTCCGGCTTCGACTTCTCCGAGGTCGCCTCCGAGATGTACGGCTCGGCGATGAACTACGACCCGGACGGCATGATGCACGTCCTGGCCGCCTTCGAGGCCATGCCGGAGGGCCTGGAGTCCATCGCCAACACCTTCCGCGTCCTGGCGGAGCGCTCCGACGAGGAGTTCCCGCTCGACAAGGTCGTGGGCGAGGCCCTGAACGAGGTCTACACCCTGCTGATGACCGCCGTCAGCGCCTCCGAGGAGGTTGGCAAGGCCTTCCGTGGCGCCCACGAGGAGGACATCTCCCGCCACGAGAACCCCCGCAACGGCGAGGAGAAGTGGGACATCGTCAACAACCAGTAGCCCCAGCACCGAGAAGCAGCACCACCGGGCCGCCCCGCCACCTCGCGCGGGGCGGCCCGCCCCATCCCCACACCCACCCGCGTCGTCGCCGCCTGGAGTTGCCGTGAACCAGCCGCCCGAGCACACCCTGAACCTGACCAACGTCCCCAAGTCGAAGACCCGCAAGACCCCGAACCCGAAGACCACGTGGGTGCCGCCGCTGGACTGGGCCGCCACCCACGGCCCCGTCTCCGGCGCGATCTCGGCCGCCACCGGCGCGGGCGCGATGGCCCTGCTCGGCGCCGCCACCCACATGCCGCCCGGCATCCCGCTCGCCGTCGGCGCGGCCGGAGCACTCGGCCACGGCATCGGCGCCAGCATCCGGCGCCGCCTGACCGGCCGCACCATGGCCGGCCGGGCCGCGTCCTGGCTGCTCGCCGGAGGCTGGACCACCTGGGCCATCACCACCGGCCCGCTCACCTGGGCAGCGGCCGGCACGCTCGCCGCGCTCGGCGTCGGCATCGGCGCCATGGCCTCCAACGCCGCGATCCGCGAGGAAGCCGTCGAGCTGGAGCGCATGAGCGACGAGGCCCGCGCCGCCGTGCGGAAGATGAACGGGGAGCGCGAGGCCCTCGCGAAGGAGTGGGCCGAACGGATCCACCGCGTCACCGGCATCCAGGTCGCCGTGTTCGCGGTCGAGTTCTGGAAGACCGGCGCCGGGTTCTCCCTCGCCGCCGAACTCCCGGGCGGCTCCGCGACCTGGGACCGCATCGCCGCCGCCGCGCGCGCCCTGGCCACCGACGCCCGGCTGCCGCTCGGCTGCACCGTGTGGGTCGAGGAAGGCGACCGGCAGGGCCGCGTCGTCCTCGACATCGCCACCGTCAACGTCATGGCCAGCGAATACCCCTACCCGGACGACTACTCGGCCCTCTCCATCCTCACCGGCATCCCCTGGGGCCTGCTGCCCAACTCCGACCAGGCCCAGGTGCTGCTGCGCGAGGCGTGCGCGCTGATCCTCGGCCCGCCCGGGTCCGGCAAGTCCACCTTCGTGGACGTCGTCCTCGCCGGGTTCGCCCGCTGCGTGGACGTCGTCACCTGGGTGATCGACCTAAAGGCCGGCGCCGCCGGCATCCCGTGGATGCGCCCCTGGCTGGAAGCCCAGGGCCTCAAGGCCACCAAGGCCGGAGCCGACACGCCCCCGGCCGGCACCCGACCGGGCGTGGACTGGCTGGCCTCCACCCCGGGTGAGGCGCTTCGCATCATCCGGGCCGCACTGCGGATCAACGCGGCCCGCCAGCAGGGCTACCAGGACCTGATGGACGCCGAGAACACGACGCTGCTGCCCGTCTCGGCGAAGCTGCCGCAGATCATGGTCGTGGTGGACGAGGGCGCCGAGCTGCTGTCCGCCCCGTCCTTCACCGACCAGACCATGAAGGCCCTCCAGGAGGGTGTGAAGAAGGCGATGCGGACCACCCGCGCCATGGGGATCCGCTTCGTGCTCACCGCCGTAGACGGCAACGTCAGCGCGATCGGCGACACCGCGATCCGCAAGTTCTCCCCGGTCGGCGTCGCCCTGACCTCCGGCGAGTCGTCCGGGAACAACGTGAACAAGCTGTTCCCCAGTGCGAAGGTCGACACCCGCCAGCTCCGCGCCAAGGGCTGCGGCGTCATCGGCTCCGCCGGAGCCGACGGCTTCGCCCCCACCGGCTTCAAGGGCTGGAAGACCAGCCCCAGCATGGTCCGCGACGCCGTCCTCGCCACCAACGACCGCCGCCCCCGCCTCGACAAAATCTCCGAGGAAGCCGCCGGACTGGAGTACACCCACCGCTGGGACCCGGAGCGCGCCGGATGGCTCTGGGCGAACGCCACCGGCACCACCAACACCCCGGCCCCGACCGCCCAGACCGCACCGGCGCCCGCACCGGCCGGCGGCGGCCTGAACCTCTCCGCCCTCCGCGACCAGACCAGCGGCGGCGAGACCGGCAACGGCGGGGCCGAGGACGAGCTGGCGGAGGTCATCGCCTTCCCGAACGCCCGCCCGCAGGGCCTCAACCTCACCTCCCTGCGCAAGGACAGCGAGCCCGCCGCCGACCCCGCGCCGCAGCTGCTCGTGCGCGCCCACACGGCCATCACCGCCGACGGCGCGGACCGCATGTTCATCGCCGACCTCGCCACCGCGCTGAGCGCCGACGCCCAGACCCTCGGCGCCGAACTCAACGCCCTCCTGCGCGCCGTCGGCGTCGAGCGCCCCGGCGCCGGAACCGTCCGCATCGACGGCGCCAGCAAGGCTGGCTTCTACGCCCACACCCTCGAAGACGCCATCAAGCGCTACCGGCGGTGACCCAGCAGGCCCACACAGGGCCACACGCCGAGGCCCACACAGCCCCACACGCGCCCGTATGCCCCACACAGGCGCGTGTGGGCCTCTGACCTGCCTGTGTGGCCCGTATGGGCCACACAGGGCGCCCTACACAGCCCCGCTCCCAGGCTCCGAAACCGGGCCCGGGCCCACACGCCCGCTGCCGCGTGTGCCCCACACACGCCCGTGACTGTCCGTCACCACGACGTACGGAAAGGACCGCCTGCCATGGCCGTCACGATCAGCGTCACCATCCTGCTCGCCATCGTCGCCATCCTCCTCATCCGGGCCCGCCGCACCACCCTCGGCGCC
Source organism: Kitasatospora sp. NPDC004669 (assembly GCF_040609455.1). Classification (NCBI taxonomy): domain Bacteria; kingdom Bacillati; phylum Actinomycetota; class Actinomycetes; order Kitasatosporales; family Streptomycetaceae; genus Kitasatospora; species Kitasatospora sp. NPDC004669. The sequence goes on along the minus strand of NZ_JBEXKB010000040.1, from coordinate 76,141 downwards.
GCCGTCATCGTCTGGCTGTCCGGCTTCACCACCGCCGGCACCGGCCTCGCCGACCCGGTGAACACCTTCCTCGCCGCCGTCCACCTGCGCGAGGCCCTCACCGCCGCCGCCAACCAGCGCCCCGCCGCCGCCCTCGCGGCTCTCATGCACATCGACCCCGAGTCCTGGACCGCGATCGAGCAGCGCGCCGCGTTGCTCGGCTCCGACCTGGTCGACCTGCTCGCCCACGCCGCCCGCACCGGAGGTACCCCGTGAGCACCACCAGCGACCTCATCACCGCCGTCGTCCTCATGGCCCCCGGCGCGATCCTCAGCGTCCCCGTCGTCCTCTCACAGCGCGGCGCCCGTGCCGACAGCGCCGCCGTCCAGCAGGCCCTGGCCGCCTCCGCCGCCGAACGCGCCGCCCGCACGGCCGCCCCCGAGACCGCCCCGCCCGACGGCGGCGAAGGCGCCCCCGCCCCCGACACCGACGCCCCGCTCCGGCTCGCCACGGTCCTGCCGTTCCCCAGCCGTGCGCGCCAAGCCGCCTGATCGGCCAGCTCGCCTGCCCCCATCGGATGGGCACCGTCAAGGGCTGCCCCCAAACGCGCCGTTGGCCTCGGCAACAAAGCTGCCGAGGCCAACGGTGAGGTCGGTGGATCAGTCGACCGGGAAGCCGTGGAAACCTGTGCCGTCCTGAACGACGAGGCTGATGCCCACGTTGGAGATCAGGTCCTGAAGGTCCTGGCTCGGCAGGCTGGGCAGCAGGATCGCCAGCTTCAGGCCCGGCTTCTTGATGTGCCGGCGGTAGTCCATGAGCTGGCCGATCGCCATCCGCACATCGTTGCGGCGGTTCTTGCCCTTGACCTCGTAGAGCACGTGCGCGGTCTTGTCGTACAGATCGGTCAGAAGGGCGCCGCGGCTGCCGGCGATCGTGATCTGGTACCGCAGGACTTCGTGGCCCTGCGCGGTCAGGAACGCCTTGTAGGCCTCGGAGAGCTTGCCCTCACGGCGCACGACGTCCTTGGGCTCAGCCGAGCCGTTGGCGGTCGTCTGATCGGTGGCGTGCTGTTCCGCCTCTACCAGCTCGGCACTGGTCTCGGCCGGCACCAGTTCGGCATCGTCCTTATCGGCTGCCGGAACGAAGTCCCTGACGAGGATCTCCGTCTGGGCTTCATCGACCGGACGCAGCCGGAATACCCACACCTGGCGGCGGTTGCCGTTCCTGTCGTTGTTCCACCGTTCGATCGCCGGCTTGATGCTGTCGACGATCATCTGCCCGACGTAGCGCTGCTGCTTGGCGTCCGTACCCGGTGTGATGCTGGGCTCGGACATGAACAGGTGCAGCTCACGGCCCATCTCGACGTGTTTCAGCACGGAGCCGTTGTAGCCAGTCAGGACCTGGTCACCGACGCTGCCGGTGCCGGTGTAGTGGAACAGCGGGCCCAGCTCATCGCTCTCGGCCCAGCCGTCGAAGGTGTAGCCGTGCTGCCCGCTCTCCTTCTTGTCGGAGAAGAGGAACACCTTCTTCGCCTCGTCCGCGGGCACGATCCCGCCCTGCAGAGAACCGCCGTAAGCCGCAGCAATCGCGGCACGCGTCGTCACGAGGCCCGGCTTCAGCGGAAGGTCATCGGTCGCCATGGCGGCCACCGTACGCGACCCCACCGACAGCGAACGACCGAGATTCCGAAGTCATCGGTCGCACGGCCCTCAGCCGTAGCGCCATCGGCCCGACCAGCACAAACCCCGCAGCAGCCGCCGAATCTTGGCAGAGAGACGGCCGCTGCGGGGCCCACCCAATCCCCTTTCGGAGATCAGAGGACACCAGCATGCCCGAGTTCGACCACTTCACGCTCGCCGTCGTGGACGACGACTACGACCAGCGGTATGGCGACAGCCGGTTCGGCGCCTACCTCAACGAGCACGCCGACCAGCTCGATGACAGCGACTGCCTGATCTCCGGGGCGGAGTTCGCCGCCCTCGTCTGGACCGTCGCCACCGCCCCGACTATGGCGCCCGGCTACGTGCTCACCCGCCCCGACCTGCTCGCCGTCACCGCCAGCCCCGCCGAGGACGACCCCGCCGACCTGGTCCTGCGCATCACCGTCCCCCTCCCGCACCGCGCGCTCGAAACCCGCCCCGGGCCGGGCCGGTGGCTGGACTGGGAGAACGACTGCTACCAGCGCGGCCCCTGGTCGGCCAAGGTCGAGCCGCTCCCCGGCCGTCAGCCGGTGCTCACCCTCACCGCCGACATCCTCCTGCCCATCCCCGCCAGCGAGTTGAGCACCCCGCCCGTGCCTCTGCCCCGCACGGAGCTGACCCGCACCGCCAAGCGCACGGTCGCCCGGCTCGCCGAGCACGTCAACACCCACGGCGGCCCGGCCGTCGCTGCACTGCTCGGGGGTGGCCGGTGACCACTCCCTCCACCAAGACGCTGCGGTCGTTCTCGTTCGGCGGGGGCGTGCAGTCCATGGCCGCCCTGGTCCTCGCCGCCGAGGGCGAGATCGACTACCCGGTGTTCCTGTTCTCCAACGTCGGCGACGACTCGGAGAACCCTGCCACGATCGCCTACGTCGACGCCATCGCCCGGCCGTACGCCGAAGCCCACGGCATCGAACTGGCCACCCTGCACCGGGTGATGGTCCGCTCGAAGGAGACCCGCACCCTCTACGGGGAGTTGACCCGCGAGGAGTCCCGGTCGCTGGGTATCCCGGTGCGGATGGCTAACGGGGCCCCTGGCACCCGGGCCTGCACCATGAACTACAAGATCAAGGTGATTGGTCGGGAGTTGAAGCGCCGCGGCGCCACCGCGGAGAACCCGGCCACGCTCGGCGTCGGCATCTCCGTGGACGAGATCGACCGCGCCAACAACCGCCGCTGCGAACCGCACGAGGTCATCGACTACCCGCTGCTGCAGCTCGGCCTGCGCCGCATGGACTGCATGCGCGTCATCCGCCAGGCCGGCCTGCCCGTGCCGCCCAAGTCGTCGTGCTGGTTCTGTCCGTTCAGGCGCCCTGAGACCTGGCACGAGATGCGTCGCTCGGAACCGGAACTGTTCGAGAAGGCTTGTCAGCTCGAAGACACCCTCAACGCCCGGCGCGAACGGCTCGGCAAGGACCACGTCTACCTCACCAGGTTCGGCCAGCCGTTGCGCGAGGCCATCCCGGACGGCGTCGACCCGCTTTTCGACCTCGACGACCTCACCGACGGGCTGTGCGACTCCGGGTGGTGCATGACATGACCCGCCGCACACCACCCCTCGGCGACACCGCAGGCCTGTGGAAGGCCGTCATCGCCGCCGCCGCGGGCCGCTGCCAGTGCCGCGGCACCTGCGGCACCAACCACGAGCACGACGGCGGGCGCTGCCCCGCCGTCCACGGCGCCTACCAAACCAAGCACGGCCGGGGCTGGGTGCGCCTGCTCGTGGCCCCGGCCGAGCCGGACGCCCTGCTGCTGCCCCGCACCGCATCGCCGCCCTGCCCAAACGGCAGCTGGCCGCCTGGTGCGAGCACTGCCACCAGGCCACCCGCCGCGCCGCCGGCCAGGCCCGCCAGGCGAGCACCCGGTCCGCTGAGCCGGACTCCCTCTTCGACCTCTGACCATCGGGAGGCTCCCGTGGCCATCAGGCCCGTGATCTGCCACGTCGCCGAGTGCGACGTCTGCGGCACCACCTACGGCTCCGACAGCGCCGACGAGTGCGTCGTCCACTCCACCACCCGCCAGGCCGCCGTCGAACTCGTCCACGCCGACCCCGAGTGGCTGGTCACCACCGACGGCCGCGTGATTTGCCTGCTCGCCGACCCGGCCCACCAGGCCGCCCTCGACGCGCTGATGCCGCCCGCCCCGGCCGTCGTCTGCGACGGGCAAATCGCCCTCGACTTCTGACACCCCACCACTACGGCCCGCACCCGGTACCTGCCCCGGGCGCGGGCCGCCCCCGCTCCGTCCGAGAGGAGCCCGCGTTGAGCACCGAGTACGCCCCGAACGTGATCCCGTTCCGCCCCGAGCCCGCCGAGGTAAAGACCGCCGAGCAGGCCGTCATCGGCGCCGCCCTGCTCGACCCCGCCCAAATCCCGGCGCTGGCCGCCCAGCTCGGCGACCCGAGCGCGTTCTACCACCCCGCGCACGAGACGATCTGGCGCGCCATCACCCGCATGGCCGGCGGCGAGCGACCGGTCGACCCGATGCTGCTGGCCGGCGTCCTGCGCGCCCAGGGCGACCTGGTCCGCATCGGCGGGCCCGGCTACCTGCACACCTGCATCGAGGCCACCCCCACCGCCGCGAACGGCGACTACTACGCCGAGATCGTGCGCCACGCCGCCGAGCGCCGCCGCATCGGCACCACCACTAGCCGCCTCGCCCACATGGCCGGCGACGACCAGACCGATCTGGAGGCCGTCCGCACCGCCGCCCTCGCCGCCCTCGCGGACCTCGCCGCCGGGGACACCTGGCTCGACCCCGTCCCGCTCGGCTCCTACGGCATCCTGCCCACTTTCCCCGTCAACGCGCTCCCCAAGTGGGTCGGCGCCTACGTCGAGGCGGTCGCGGAGTTCACCCAGACCCCGCCCGACGCGTCCGCCACCATGGCCCTCGCGGCCCTGTCGACCGCCGCCGGGGGCCGGGTGAACGTGGAGATCCGGCCCGGCTGGCGCGAGCAGTCCAACCTCTACCTGACCTGCGCGATGCCCCCGGCCAGCCGCAAGTCCGACGTCTTCGCCTTCACCATGGGCCCGGTCTACAAGGTCGAGGCCGAACTCCAGGCCGACGCCAGGGCCGCGATCATCGAGGCCGAGACCGCCAAGGACACCGCGCTGGCCGAGGTCGAGGCGCTCATGGCCAAGGCCCGCAAGAACCCCGACACCGACCGCGCCCAGCTCGTCGCGGAGATCTCCGCCGCGAAGATGCTCGCCGAGCAGATCGTGGTCCCGCCGAGCCCGCGGCTGACCCTGTCCGGGGACATCACCCCCGAGACCGTCACCCACCACCTCGGCGTGCACCGCTGCCTGGCCGCCCTCAGCCCCGAGGGCGACCTGTTCGACAGCATGGTCGGCCGCTACAGCAGCAAGCCCAACCTGGGCGTGTTCCTCCAAGCCCACAAGGGCGAACGCCTCCAGGCCGACCGCATCACCCGCGAGCAGCCCACCGCCGACAAGCCCGCCCTGACCATCGGCGTTACCCCGCAGCCCGCCGTCCTCCAGGAACTCGGCGCCGCCCCTGGCGCCCGCGACCGGGGCCTGCTCGCCCGCTTCCTGTACTCCCTGCCGCCTTCCAACCTCGGCTACCGCAAGGTCCGCACCGAGCCGATCCCTGACAAGGTGGCGAACGCCTACGACCGCAACCTGACCCGCCTGCTCCACGCCATGACCGACCTCGCCGAGCCGGTCACCGTGCTCATGGACCAGGCCGCCGACCTCGCCGTCGAGAAGCTCCAGGAGCGCGTGGAAATCCAGCTCCGCCCCGACCAGCCGCTCTCCCACATCAAGGACTGGGCCGGGAAGTTGGTCGGCCACATCGCCCGCATCGCCGTCCTGCTCCACCTTGCCGACCACATCGCCTCCGACCAGGACCACAGCGCCTGGCGCGCCGGCCTGGAGGCCGCCACCGTCGACCGCGCCGCCGAGATCGCGGACTACTACACGACCCACACCCTCGCCGTCTTCGACCTCATCGCCGCCGACCCCGCCACCGAGGACGCCCACGCCATCCTCCAGTGGCTCCAACGGCCGAAGAAGGACGGCACCCACCGCACCCACATCAAGGCCCACGACGCCGTCGCGTCGTCCCGGCGGTTCAAGAAGGTCGCCGACGTCGAACCCGCCCTGCACCTACTCGAACAGCACGGCTACCTCCGCTCCGACCAGACCGGCCCCACCGGCCAGCGAGGGCGCCCCCAGGCCGTCACCTACCGTGTCCACCCCGCTATCGGAACCCCCGTGGACGGAGCGGAAACCCGGTAACCGTCAGGGATGTCAGGACAAACCCCTGACCAGCAAAAACGACCCCGGACATCGCGTCAGGGATTGTCAGGGATGTCAGGAGAAAACCAGGCGGCGGCACTTTCCCCTGACATCCCTGACAATCCCTGACGCCCTGCCAGGAGCCAAAACCGCAGGTCAACGGTTTCTCCTGACTTCCCTGACACTCTTCGGCCCCAATCCCCGTCCACGCCCAGGGGCCATCACGCACCGCAACCACCATCCGTACCCGCAGACGGAGATGACTGCCATGCCCAAGCCGGAGTACCTGAGGCTCCCCGCCGTCCTCAAAGAGATCGACATGTCCCGCGCCGCGTTCTACCGGATGCGCGCCCGGGGCGAGGCCCCGAAGCTCATCAAGCTGCCGAACGGACAGCTCCGTGTGAGCCGCGCCGACCTGGACGCCTGGTGGGCGGCGCGCGAGGTGGCCGCCTGATGCCCACCTCCTACAAGGTCACGTTCTGGGAGCACCGCCACCGGCCCGACCGCCGCAAGCCCTGGCAGGTGCGGTGGACCGTGAACGGTCTGGAGTTCTCCGAGTCCTACCTCACGAAGACCCAGGCGGACGGCCGGAAGGCCGTACTGCTCGTCGCGGCGGCCTCCCACGAGCCCTTCGACACGGAGACGGGCCTCCCCCTCTCGGAGCTGCGCAAGCTCAAGGAGAAGGAGAGCGCCGTCACCTGGTACCAGCACGGGCGGAACTACGTCGAGGCCCGATGGGACGGCGCCCCGGCCAAGACCCGGACAACGTGGGCGGACGCCCTGGCCAGCGTCACGTTCGAGCTGGTCAAGACCAAGACCGGCATGCCGGACAAGCTGCTCGTCCGGCGCGCGCTGTACGGCTGGGCCTTCAACGTGAACCGCTGGACCGACGAGCCGCCGGCCGACGTCGCCAAGGCCTTGTCCTGGGTGGCTCGGAACTCCGTGGACGTGTCCGAGCTGGCGGACCCAAAGATGGTCCGCCGCCTGCTCGCCGCCCTCTCGGTGAAGCTGGACGGCACCAAGGCCGCGGCCTCGACCACGCTTCGGAAGCGCAGGATCCTGAACCACGTCCTGGGCCGCGCGGTCGAGGACAGGCTCCTGATCGCCAACCCCCTGCCGTCGGTGCAGTGGCAGCCGCCCCGGGCCGAGGAAGAAGTCGACCCCGAGTACGTCATGAGCCCGGAGCAGGCCGCCGCGATGCTGGAGGTGGTCGGCCGGCAGGGGCGGCGCGGGCCGCGGCTGGTCGCCTTCTTCGCATGCATGTACTACGCAGGCATGCGTCCGGGCGAGGTGGTCCACCTGCGCAAGGACCGGTGCGTCCTGCCTGCGGAGGGCTGGGGGAAGCTCAACCTCAACGGGAACAGCCCCCGGGTCGGGTCGTCGTGGACCGACAGCGGGGCCTCGCACGACCCCCGCGGCTTGAAGCACCGGGCGGAGACGGCCACCCGGCCGGTCCCGATCCCACCCGAGCTGGTGAAGCTGCTGCGGGAGCACATCGAGCTGTACGGCACGGCGCCCGACGGCCGCCTGTTCCGGACCTTCCGGAATGGCATGGTGCAGGAGAGCGGGTACGGCGTCGTCTGGGCGGCCTCACGGGCCGAGGTGTTCAGCAAGGAGGAGCAGTCCACCCCGCTGGCCAAGCGCCCGTACGACGCCCGGCACGCCGGGATCTCCCTCTGGCTGGCCTCCGGCGTGCCGGTAGCCGAGTGCGCCCGGCGGGCGGGGCACAGCATCGCCGTCCTGCTCCGGGTCTACGCCAAGTGCATCCACGGCGACGAGGACCACGCCAACCGACTGATCACCGAGCGGCTCCAGCGGCGGGCCGACCGCCCGGCGGCGCCCGACGGTTCCTGATTCTGGTCCGCCCCTGGTCCGGAACCGCTGGTCAGGACTGGGATTCGGGCGAAACGAGGTGAGACAAACCACGCAAAACGACCATCCGGCGTGACCGGCGTTCGAACGCAACGAAACAGGCCCTAATCCGCGTTTCCGCAGATCAGGGCCTGTTTTCTATCCTGTGGCTGGTGCAGGGTTCGAACCTGCGTAGCTTGCGCGACAGATTTACAGTCTGCTCCCTTTGGCCGCTCGGGCAACCAGCCAGGATCTCGTCCCCCGGGGTGTTGACCCCGTTCGACGTGGTAAACCATACCCGATCCGGGGGGGTGCTTCGCCACTCGATTGGTGACGCGATGATCAAGGAGAGTCCCCCGGCTGTCACGGGCGGCGCGGGGGCGGCGCTGGATAGGCTGGGGCGGCGGGCGCCCAATGGGGCGGGCCGTGCCAGTGAAGCCAGAGCATCAAGGAGACCAACACCCATGGCCGACTCCAGTTTCGACATCGTCTCGAAGGTCGAGTGGCAGGAGGTCGACAACGCGATCAACCAGACCTCCCGTGAGATCGCCACCCGCTTCGACTTCAAGGGCGTCGGCGGCGAGGTCAGCCGCTCCGGCGAGAAGATCGAGATGAAGGCCAACGGCGAGGAGCGCGTTCGAGCCATCCTCGACGTGCTGCAGACGAAGTTCGTCAAGCGCGGCCTGTCGCTGAAGGCTCTGGACGCGGGCGAGCCCCAGCTGTCCGGCAAGGAGTACAAGATCTTCGCGAACGTGAAGGAGGGCATCACCACGGAGGATGCCAAGAAGGTCGCGAAGATCATCCGGGACGAGGGCCCGAAGGGCGTCAAGGCCCAGGTCCAGGGCGACGAGCTGCGCGTCAGCTCCAAGAGCCGCGACGACCTCCAGGCCATCCAGGCCCTGCTCAAGGGCAAGGACCTGGACTTCGCGATCCAGTTCGTGAACTACCGCTGACGTCCGTCCGGACGCACCACGGAACGGCCCCGCTCCCGGGCTCGGGAGCGGGGCCGTTCGCGTCGGCGGGTGGGGTCGGGAGGCGGTGGCGCGCCGTCCGCCGGCGCACCCTCAGGCCACCACCCAGCCACCGGTGCTGCGGTGCGCAGCCAGCCCGACCGCGTCGAACTCGTCCACCCGCCCCGCCGCGACGTGCGCGCCGAGCCGCCGCAGCGCGCGGGAGATCGGGGTGCCCTCGGGGACGGTCTCGAACTCCCCGCTGGTGAGCGGCCCGAGGACCACCCGCCCGTTCTCCCAGACGGCGGCACGTTGGGTACCGCTGCCGCCGAAGTACTCGGCCTCGACGCAGGCGATCGGCCCGGCCTTGGACCAAGCGGCGAGCCGCAGTTCGAAGCCGTCCGAGTGCCAGCCGAAGCCGGCCCCGCCACCGACCTTCGACACGGCGGCATCGCCTTGCAGCGCCGCCAGCACGGCGGAGGTAACCGGGATCAGGGCCAGCCCCTGGGCCAGCGGTACCACCCGGGCCGCCGGTACCTCTGCAGCCGCCACCGTCAGCAGCTCCAACGTGCCTATCAGCGCCTGGAGTTCATAGGACATGCCGCACATGGTGTCCCACCGCACTGACAGTCGGCGCGGAATTTATGATTCCGTGCCCGCTCGGAGACCGTAGAGCATGGTGAAGAGAGTCACATCCATCGCATCATCGGACGTACTCGGTCCTTCTTCGGCCAGTTCATCGAAGATTTCAGCCAGTCGGGAGCGCAGGCCGGTCAGCCACTGGCCGGGTTCCTGTTCGGGCCGGGCCGCTCGGTGCCCTTCCCCGGCGCCGCGTTCGCCTCACTGATCGCGCTGACCTCCGCGCTGGTGGTGGCTTCCCCGGCCCGGTCGAGCCGGAGAGGAAGGCGGAGGACGGCGCCCCGGCCCCACGAGTGATGCTCGACCTGCCGGTGTTCCGGCAGGTGCCGGACCGGCTCCGCGGCCGGGTGATCGCCGCGACCATGACGCTGCTCACGGCGGGGATGCCCGCCGGGGCCTTCGCCGCCAGGACTGACGGCAGGACCGACCACAGGACCGGCCGCAGCTGAGCGGGCATCACCCGCACGGGCGTACGCCGCATGCGAGGCCCCCGGCAACCGGGTGAACTGGCCGGGTACGGCCCGCCCCCGGGGCCCCCTCCCGGCGACCAGCGCGACGGCCGCGAGCAGGGCCACCAGGCCGAAGCGATCGCGCTCTCGGTGTACTGCCGAACAAGCTCGCCGCCGTCCAGGACCGGATCGACGACCCCGACCTGCGCGACACCGTGCGCCGGTGACGCCCTCCGCACGCCACACCGCCCGCCACGCCGCCCACAGCCCCCAGGAGCCCCGCATGACCGACGAACTCATCCATCGAATAGCCGAGTCGATGGCCCGAGCGCAGACCGATCTGGCCGAGCTGGTGGCCATCCCGTCCGTCGCCGACCCCCGGCAGTACCCGCCGGAGAAGTGCCGGGAGGCCGCCGAGTGGGTCGCCGCCGCCTTCACCGAGGTCGGCCTGCGCGACGTCCACCTGGAGGAGACCCCGGACGGCAGCCACGCGGTGATCGGCCACCGCCCGCCCCCGCCCGGCGCCCCGACCGTGCTGCTCTACTGCCACTACGACGTCCAGCCCCCGCTCGACGACGCCGCCTGGACCTCCCCGCCGTTCGAGCTCACCGAGCGCGACGGCCGCTGGTACGGGCGCGGCGCCGCCGACTGCAAGGGCAACATCGTCATGCACCTCACCGCGCTGCGGGCGCTCGGCGACGACGTCCCGGTCGGCCTCAAGCTGGTGGTCGAGGGCTCCGAGGAGCAGGGCACCGGCGGCCTGGAGGAGTACGTGCCCCCGCACGCCGGGGAACTGCACGCCGACGCCCTGCTGATCTGCGACACCGGCAACGCCGCGGTCGGCGTCCCCACCGCCACCACCTCGCTGCGCGGGGTCGTCAATGTGGTGGTCACCGTGCAGGCGCTCCGGGGCGACAGGCACTCCGGTATGTTCGGCGGCCCCGCCCCGGACGCCCTGGCCGCGCTGATCCGGATGCTCGACTCGCTGCGCGACGCCGACGGCGGCACCCGGATCAACGGCCTGGAGTGCGACGGCACCTGGAGCGGTGCCGGGTACGACGAGACGCGGTTCCGCACCGACGCCGGGGTGCTGGACGGCGTCGGGCTGACCGGCTCCGGGACCGTCGCCGACCGGCTCTGGGCCCGCCCGGCCGTCACCGTGCTCGGCATCGACTGCCCGCCCGTGGTGGGCTCGGCCGCAGCCGTCCCGGCCACCGCCCGGGCCCGGGTGAGCCTGCGGGTGCCGCCCGGCACCGAGGCCCGCTCCGCCCAGGACGCGCTGGCCGCCCACCTGGAGGCCGCCGCGCCCTGGGGCGTGCGGGTGGTGGTGGAACGGGAGAGTGCCGGCTCGCCGTTCCGGGCCGACACCGGCGGGCCCGCGTACGCCGCGCTGGACAAGGCGATGCAGGAGGCCTACGGCAAGCCGATGTCCTTCCTCGGGCAGGGCGGTTCGATCCCGCTCTGCAACGTCCTCGCCACCGCCTTCCCCGAGGCGGAGATCATCCTGATGGGCGTCGAGGAGCCGCGCTGCCTGATCCACGCGCCGAACGAGAGCGTCGACCCGGGCGAGATCCGGCGGATGGCCCACGTCGAAGCCCTGTTCCTCCGGCACTTCGCCAACACGCGCTGAACGTGCTGGAGTTGCAGGAAGCTCGTCCGGACCCCGAGGAGGAAGAGCCGTGCCCCGTCCGTTCACCACCGAGGACTACACCGCCCGGATGACCCGGGCCTCCGCCGACGCCACCGCCGCCGGGCTGACCGGCCTGGTGGTCGCCCCCGGCCCCGACCTGACCTACCTGTGCGGCTACCAGCCAACCGCGATCACCGAGCGGCTGACCGCCCTGGTCCTCACCGCCGGGCGCGAACCCGCCCTGGTCGTCCCCAAGCTGGAGCGTCCGGACGCCGAGAAGGCGCCAGGCGCCCCGGCCGTCGAACTGCTCGACTGGTCCGACGGCGAGGATCCGTACGCCGCCGCCCACCCGCTGTTCGACCCGGCCGGGCGGTACGGCGTCTCCGACAACGCCTGGGCGATGCACCTGCTCGGCCTCCAGGCCGCGCTGCCCGGCGCCGCCTTCACCTCGCTCACCGAGACCCTGCCGATGCTGCGCGCGGTCAAGGGCGCCGAGGAGCTGGAGCGCCTGGCCGCGGCCGGCGGCGCCGCGGACGCCGCCTACCGGAGCATCCTGGAGGTCTCCTTCGCCGGCCGCCGGGAGACCGACGTGGCCGCCGACCTCGGCGCGCTGCTCATCCAGTACGGGCACAGCCAGGTCGACTTCACCGTGGTCGGCTCCGGCCCCAACGGCGCCGACCCGCACCACGAGGCCGGGGACCGGGTCATCCGGCCCGGCGACACCGTGGTGCTGGACTTCGGCGGTCTCAAGGACGGCTACGGCTCGGACACCACCCGCACCGTGCACGTCGGACCGGACGTCCCGGCCGAGGTGCGGGAGGTGCACGACCTGGTCCGGCTCGCCCAGCAGACCGCGTTCGAGGCGGTCCGCCCCGGGGTGAGCTGCCAGGAGATCGACCGGATCGCCCGCCGGGTGATCACCGAGGCCGGCTACGGCGAGTATTTCATCCACCGCACCGGCCACGGCATCGGCATCACCACCCACGAACCGCCGTACCTGGTCGAGGGCGAGGAGCGGCCGCTGGTGCCCGGGATGTGCTTCTCGATCGAGCCCGGGATCTACCTGCCCGGAAGGTTCGGGGTGCGGATCGAGGACATCGTCACCGTCACCGTGACCGGCGGCCGACGCTTCAACAACACGCCGCACGCACTGGGCATCGTGGCCTGAACCGCCCCGCCCCGCCGTCCGGCATTCGGGGCTTCGGCCCGGCGACTTTGACCCAACTGTGCGAATTTCTTACGAGCCGGTCATAGTTCACCCAGAGTCCTCCAAGCTTGCGTTGCTAGTTTCAGTGGGCATGACCAAGCTGCTCAGCCCGGCCCCGCCGCCCCCGGCGCGGGCCGGGCGACTGCGACCCGTGACCGCCCGCCCCCGCCGCACCGGACCGGCGAGACTCCGGCTGCTGGCCTGGCCGGTCTACCTGGCCTGCCTCGTCTGGTTCCTGAACACCCAGGGCATGGCCTTCGCCAACGACGTGGTCTTCCTCTGGCTGATCGGCGCGCTGCTGACCGCCGCCGTGCACAGCGGGCACGGCCCGCGCGGCTTCCTGCTGGTGCTGCGCGACTGGGTCCCGGTGATGGCCGTGGTCTGGGTGTACTCACTGCTGCGCGGCTACGGCGCGCACACCCCGTGGGCCCCGCACTGGCTGCCCCAGCTGCGCGCCGACGAGGCGCTCGGCTTCGGCGAGACCTGGACCGTACGGATCCAGCACGCGCTCTACACCCCGGGCTCACCGCACTGGTACGACTACGCGGCGACGCTCGTCTACCTCTCGCACTTCCTCGTGGTCTTCGTGCTGCTCGCGGTGCTCTGGCGGCGCGCCCACCACCGCTTCCGGCAACTGCTGGTCTGCTACTTCACCCTGACCTTCGCCGGCTTCGCGACCTACCTGCTCTTCCCGGCCGACCCGCCGTGGCTGGTCGCCCAGCAGGGCAACCTGCCGCCGCTGCACCGGGTGGTCTGGGAGACCATCTCCACCACAGGGCTGCCCCAGGCCGACTCGCTGCTGGAGAACGGCAGCCAGTTCGCCAACGACGTCGCCGCGATGCCCTCGCTGCACTCCGCCTACCCGGCGATGCTGCTGTTCCTCTTCTGGCCGACCGCCCGGCCCTGGCTGCGGGCGCTGCTGGTCGCCTATCCGCTGGCGATGGCGTTCACCCTGGTCTACGGCGCCGAGCACTTCATCGTGGACGTGTTCGCCGGCTGGGCCTACGCGGCCGTGGTGGTCTTCAGGCTGCGGTGGCTGCGTGACCGCCGTACCGCGCGTTCGGCGCCCAGGGCAGACTTGGCCGCGTGCAGTCCGATTCCGTGAAGGCGCCGTCCGTCGAGGCCCGGTCGCCGATGAAGCCCACGCCCGAGCAGCTGCGAGCCGCCCAGGACACCACCATCCCGGACATCACCGGGCCCGGGCTGCAGGTGCTGTTCTGCGGCATCAACCCGGGCCTGTGGTCGGGCGCCACCGGGCACCACTTCGCCCGCCCCGGCAACCGCTTCTGGCCCGCCCTGCACCGCTCCGGCTTCACCGAGCGCCAGTTCCGCCCGGACGAGCAGGGCGAGCTGCCCGCACTCGGCCTCGGCATCACCAACGTCGCCCCGCGCACCACCGCCAAGGCGGACGAGCTCACCGCCGAGGAACTGCGCGAGGGCGGCGCCGCGCTCACCGAGCGGGTGCTGCGGCTGCGGCCCAAGGTCCTGGCAGTGCTCGGCATCGGCGCCTACCGGACGGCCTTCGGACGGCGGCAGGCCGCGATCGGACGCCAGCCGGAGGGCATCGGCGACACCGAGGTGTGGGTGCTGCCCAACCCGAGCGGGCTCAACGCCCACTACACCCTGGACGCGCTGGCCGCGGAGTTCCGCAAGCTCCGGCAGAGCATCGGCGGTCAAGGGCGGGTCTGACGATTCGCGGCGCGCCCGGCGGGAATCGTCAGACCCGCCGGACAGGTCCTGAACCGCGGTCAGGCCCTCCGGCAGCGGCAGCGCGCAGCTCGCGGATCAGCGCCCGGACGGCGGCCGTCCCGGCCGGCTCGGGCGTGGTGACGTACCCGACGAAGCGGCCGGGCGGGTTCGGGCCGAGGTCGGTGACGGCCGGCCCGGGCGGGGCGCCGAGCAGCGCCGTCCGGGGCATGACCGCCGTGCTCGGCATGCTGCGCGGCGCCGACACCGGCATGATGATCGTCCGGATCGGCGGCTGACACAGCCCCGGCCCTACCACGGGGTGACCGCCCTACAGCGGGGTGACCGCCTTCAGCACCACCAGCAGGGCCACCGCCGCGTTGAGCGCGCACAGCGCCGAGGCCGCCGTACCGACCGCGGCGACCATCGCCGCGAGGCCCGCCGGGGTCTTGGCCGGCGGCCAGTTGCGGGCCGTCGGCACCGGGCCGAGCAGCGCCGCCACCCGGCGCGGCACCGGGCCGGGCGCGGCCGTCGGGGCCGCGAAGGCAGCGAAGCCGGGCGCCGGGGCGGCGTGCGAGACCAGGGCCGCCCGGGCCACCGCCCGCGCGGTGATCCGCCGGTCCCCCACCGCCTGGGCCGACTCCTCGTCCGCCCAGCGCTCCGCGCTGAACGCCACCGCGTCCTGCAGCGGCCGCAGGAAGGGGTTGACGCAGGCGGCGAGCTGGGTGGTCAGCAGGTAGCGGTGGTGCCGGTGGCGCAGGTGCGCCCGCTCGTGCGCGAGCAGCGCCTCGCGCTCGTCCTCGGCCAGCCCGTCCAGCATCCCGGTGGAGACCACCACCCGGCCGGGCGAGCCGGGCAGCGCGTAGGCGTACGGGCTGCGGTCCGGCAGCACCGCGAGGTCGCCGGCCTCGGCCGGCCCCTCGGGCAGCCCGGCCAGCGCGCGCCGCGCCCGGGAGCGGATCCGCAGGTGCCGCACGACCGTCCGGACGCAGGCGAAGCCGACCAGCACCAGCAGCCACATCGCGGCCGTGCCGACCGTCTCGTGGTACGGCAGCGCGTGCCGCACCTCCGGGTCGGACCAGCTGTCCGGCAGCGGGTTGCCGGGGATCTGCGCGGTGCCCACCACGCCGATCAGCCCGAGGCAGAGCACGCTGCAGACCGCCATCACCGCGCTGATCACGGTCATCAGCCGGGCCGCACCGCGCGGGTGCAGGTGCTGCTCGGTCAGACGCGCGATCGGCACCGCGGTCAGCGGCAGGATGAGCGGGAGGAAGACGAAGAAGCCCACGGGTCAGCTCTTACGGTCGGCCGCTGCCGGATCGGCGGACGCGGCGTCCAGCAGCGCCCGCAGCAGTTCCTCGTCGTGCGGCAGCAGCGCGCTGACGAAGCTGGCCAGGACGGCGTCCCGGTTCGCCTCGCCGTCGAGCATCCGGCGCATCCGCAGCGCGGCCAGTCCGGCGGCGTCGGCGGAGGCCTGCCACAGGTAGGAGCGGCCGGCACGGCTCCGGGAGACGGCGTTCTTGGCGTGCAGCCGGGACAGGATGGTCATCACCGTGGTGTACGCCAGGTCGCCCTCCAGGCGTTCCTGGACCCACCCCGCGGTGGCCGGGCCGGGCGCCTGCTGGAGCACCGCCAGCACCTGCGCCTCCAACTCGCCCTGACCGCGTCGTCGGGTCGGCGCGTCCCCGGCCCCCGGGGCGTGCCTCTCGTCTGCCATGACGGCCCACTCCCTCCGGATGCCGCGCCCGGACCGACGGGGCGCGGGCTCATCCTAACGAGCGGGAGGCTGCTCCGGACGGCTCACCGCAAGGGTTCGCGGGCGTACCAGGTGGCGACGACGGGCCCTCAGGCCCGGGCCCGCTGGGTGACGGCGATGCAGACCAGTACCACCACCGCCGTCACCGGCGCGGCCGCCGGCAGGTCCTCACCCAGCAGCAGCACCGACCAGACCAGCGTCAGCAGCGGCTGTGCGAGCTGCAGCTGACTGGCCCTCGGCACGCCGATCCCGGCCATCCCCCGGTACCAGAGCACGAAGCCGCCGAACTGCGAGACCGCCGCGATGTACGCCAGCCCGACCAGCGCCTTCACGCCCACCTGCACCGACTCCGTGGCCAGCCCGAACACCGCGGTCAGCACCATCGCGGGCAGCGCCGCCACCACCGCCCAGGCGATCACCTGGGCACCCGGCATGTCCCGGGACAGCCGCCCGCCCTCGGCGTAGCCGGCCGCGCAGATCACCACGCCGACGAACAGGTAGAGGTCGGCGACGGTCGGCCGGCCGTGGCTCTGCAACAGGGTGAAGGCGAGCACGGCCGCCGCACCGGCCAGCGCCGCCGCCCAGAACGCCCGGGACGGCCGGCGGCCGGTGCGCAGCGCCGCGACCACCGCGGTGGCCAGCGGCAGGACGCCGATGACCACCGCCGAGTGGGCGGTCGAGGAGGTCCGCAGGGCGAGCGTGGTCAGCAGCGGGAAGCCCAGGACGCAGCCGCCGGAGACCGTCAGCAGGCCTGGCCACTGCCGGCGCTTCGGCAGCGGGGCGGCGGCGGCCAGCAGGTAGAGGGCGGCCAGCACCCCGGCCAGGGCGCCGCGCAGCCCGGTCGAGGTCCACGGGCCGAAGCCGGTCAGGGACCACGCGGTGGCGGGGAAGCTGAGCGAGAAGGAGGCCACCCCGAGGGCGGCGAGGGCGGTACCGGAGGCGAGACCGTGCTGAGGTGCTATCGCTCGGGGCGGGGTAGCGCTATCTTGTGCCGTCATGAACGAGCGTAGCAGTGTGGCCGAACTCGCCGACAGTCTGCGACGGGAGGTCGAGCGCTACCCGGAGGGGCGAAAGCTGCCCTCCAGCCGGGCGCTGATGGAGCGCCACCAGGTCAGCCCGGTGACGGTCTCCCGGGCCATCGCGGTGCTGGTGGCCGAGGGACTGGTGGTCTCCCGGCCGGGCGCGGGGGTGTTCCGGGCGGCGGCCTTCGCGGCGGCCCCCGCCGCCCCGGCCGCCCCGGCCGCCCCGGCCGCCCGGCCCGGCGACCTCTCCTGGCAGGAGATCGCGCTCAGCGCCGACCACGGACCGCGCGACCTGCTGGCCGCACCGGTGTTCGCCACCCTCCGGGTGCCTCCGCCGGACGTCATCGACCTCAACAGCGGCTACCCGCACGCCTCGCTGCTGCCCGAGCGGCTGCTCGCCAACGCCCTCGCCCGGGCCGGACGCCGCCCGGGCGCCTGGGACCGCCCGCCCACCGACGGCCTCACCGAGCTGCGCGGCTGGTTCGCCCGCGACATCGGCGGCCACGCCGGACCGGTCGGCGCCGGGGACGTCCTGATCACCTCCGGTGGGCAGGGCGGGCTCACCGTCGCCATGCGGTCGCTGGCCGCGCCGGGCTCGCCGGTGCTGGTCGAGTCGCCGACGTACTCGGGCATCCTCTCGGTCGTCCGGGCGGCCGGGCTGCGGCCGGTGCCCGTCCCGATCGACGCGGACGGCGTCCGCACGGACCTGCTGGCCGAGGCCTTCGAGGCCACCCGGGCGCGGGTGTTCGTCTGCCAGCCGCTGTTCCAGAACCCCACCGGCGCGGTGCTGTCGCCCGCGCGGCGGTCGGAGGTGCTGCGGATCGCCCGGGCGGCCGGGGCCTTCGTGGTCGAGGACGACTTCGCCCGGCTGCTGGTCCACACGGACGCCCCGGAGCTGCCCCGCCCGCTCGCCGCCGAGGACCAGGACGGGGTCGTGGTGCACCTGCGCTCGCTGACCAAGGCCGCCTCCCCCAACCTGCGGGTCGGCGCCCTCACCGCACGCGGCCCGGCGCTCGCCCGGCTGCGGGCCACCCAGGTGGTGGACAGCTTCTTCGTGCCCCGGCCGCTCCAGGAGGCGACCCTCGAACTGGTCTCCGATCCGGCCTGGGCCCGCCACCTGCGCGTCCTCGGCGCCGAACTGCGCGACCGCCGCACCGCCGCCGTCGCCGCCCTGCACCGCGAACTCCCCGGCGTCCTCGGCAGCTACCGCCCGGGCGGCTACCACCTCTGGCTGCGCTTCCCGGACGGCGTCGACGACACCGCCCTCGTCGCGGCCGCGCTGCGCAGCGGCGTCCAAGTCACCCCGGGCCGCCCCTACCACCCGGCCGAGCCCCCGGCCCCGCACCTGCGCCTCAGCTACGCGGCCGCCGACAGTCCGGCGGCGGTGGCGGAGGGGGTCCACCGGCTACGGACGGCGTACGAGGAGGTCGCGGGCTGAGCCCCGCCGGCCCGTCAGCCGCGGTAGCCGGCCATCCGCTCCAGCCGGGCGATCCGCTCGGCCATCGGCGGGTGGGTGGAGAACAGCCGGGCGCCGGCCTCGCCGGGGCGGAACGGGCTGGCGATCATCATGTGGCTGGCGGTCTGCAGCTGGGGCTCCGGCGGGAGCGGGAGCCGGCGGGTACCGGCGTCGAGCTTGCGGAGGGCGCTGGCCAGGGCGAGCGGGTCGCCGGTGATGCGGGCTCCGTCGGCGTCGGCCTGGTACTCGCGGGAGCGGCTGACGGCCATCTGGATCAGTCCGGCGGCGAGCGGGCCCAGGATCATGATCGCGAGTGTCCCGAACAGGCCCGGTCCGTCGTCGTCCTCGTCCCGGCCGAAGGGGATCAGCCAGGCGAAGTTCACCAGGAACATCACCACCGAGGCCAGCGCCCCGGCGACCGAGGAGATCAGGATGTCCCGGTTGTAGACGTGGCTCAGCTCGTGCCCGAGCACCCCGCGCAACTCGCGTTCGTCCAGGATCTGCAGGATGCCCTCGGTGCAGCAGACCGCCGCGTTGCGCGGGTTGCGACCGGTGGCGAAGGCGTTCGGGGCCGGGGTCGGGGAGATGTAGAGGCGGGGCATCGGCTGGCGGGCCGAGGTGGAGAGCTCGCGCACGATCCGGTACAGCCCCGGCGCCTCGAACTCACTGACCGGCCGGGCCCGCATGGCCCGCAGCGCGATCTTGTCGCTGTTCCAGTAGGCGTAGGCGTTCGTCCCGAGCGCGACCAGCAGGGCGATCACGAAGCCGCTCCGGCCGAAGAAACTACCGATCACCAGGATCAGCGCCGAGAGGCCCCCGAGCAGAACGGCGGTCCTCAGTCCGTTGTGCCGACTGTGCACGTCAGGCCCTCCAGTGGTGCGGTGGGGAAGCCCTTTCTGCCTCGTCCCTCTTGCCCGGTCAACGGGCGGGGCCCGGGACCTTGTTCCCTTGTGACCGACGCGACACCCGCGCGGGCGTCACCGGCGCCCCGTCCGGCGGATCAGAACAGACTGCCGCCCGCCACCTGGAGGACCAGCTGCGGCGCCACCGAGAGCACCACCGCCGCCGAGGCGGTCAGCGCCAGCGTGGCCGCCAGGCTGACCGGCATCCGACGCCCGGCGCCGCCCTCGGCGACTGCCTCGGCGTCCGCCGGGGCGAACAGCCGGGCCGCCCACAGCAGGTAGTAGTACAGGGCGATGACCACATTGACGGCCATCACCACGGCCAGCCAGCCCAGCCCGGCGTCCACCGCCGCGCGGAACACCACGACCTTGCCGAACAGGCCGACCACGCCCGGCGGCAGCCCGGCGAGGCAGAGCAGGAAGAAGGCCAGTGCCAGCGCCGTCCAGCGGTTGCGGGCGAACAGGCCGCGGAAGTCGTCCACGCTGGTCCCGGCCCGGCGGCCGACGGCGGCGACCACCCCGAAGGCGCCGAGGTTCACCACGCCGTAGATCAGCGCGTACGCGGCGGTCGCGCCGAGCGGGTCGACCCCGGTGGGCGCGTAGCCGGCCGCGGCGAGCGGCACCAGCAGGTACCCGGCCTGGCCGACCGAGGACCAGGCGAGCAGCCGCACCGCGCTGTACCGGGTGTCGAAGCGCTGCCGCAGCGCGCCGACGTTGCCGACCGTCATGGTGACGGCGGCCAGCACGGCGAGCGCCAGGCCCCAGGTGTGGGCGTACGGGCGGAAGGCGATGGTGGTGGCGAGCGCGAGGCCGGACAGGCCGGCCGCCTTGCCGACCACCGAGAGGTAGCCGGCCACCGGCAGCGGGGCGCCGGTGTAGGTGTCGGGCACCCAGAAGTGGAACGGGACGGCGGCGACCTTGAAGGCGAAGCCGACCAGGGTCAGCACGGCCCCCGCCTCGGCCAACGGCTTGAGCCGGCCGGGCGCGTGCTCCAGGCCCTGGGCGACGGCGCCGAGGTGCAGGCTGCCGCCGGCGGCGTAGACGAAGCCGATGCCGAGCAGCATCACCGCGGTCGCGGTCACCGAGGAGACGAAGAACTTGAGCGCGGCCTCCGCGCCCCGGCCGTCCCGGCGCAGCGCGACCAGGGCGAAGGCGGGCAGCGAGGCGACCTCCAGGGCGATCACCATGGTGGCGAGGTCGCGGGAGGCGGGCAGCAGGGCGGCGCCGGTGGCGCTGGAGAGCAGCAGGAACCAGTACTCGCCGCGGGGGAGCCCCGCGGCGGAGCCGCTGGTGGATGCCGCGTCGTCCACCGTGTGCATCGACAGCAGCGCGGCGATCAGCGCGCCGCCCAGGGCGAGCAGCTGGAACACCAGGGCGAAGTGGTCGGCGACGTACGAGCAACCAGCGCTGTCAGTGCCACCTGTTACGTTCTGCGCACAGAAGGTCGCTCGGGGCGATCCGCCGGTGAGCGGGAGGAGTGCGATGAGGGCGAGGGCGAGTCCGGCCGCGGTGAGGCGGCCGAGCCACTTCTTGTGCCGCTCGGGCAGGAACAGATCGGTGACCAGGACGGCGAGGGCCGCCACGGCGGCGATCAGCGGGGGCGCGATCGCCACCCAGTCCACGGACTGGATCAGGCTGCCCGGGTTGGCTACGGCGAGGGAGGTCACAGTGTGCTGCCCCGTGGAGTGAGGTCCGAGTGCGGCGGTGTGGGCTGCGAGCACGGTCAGCCACCCCCGAGGAGGTGCTTGACGGCGGGGTCGGAGAGGCCGAGCAGGAGCGCGGGCCAGAGGCCGGCGAGCAGGGTGAGCGCGGCCAGCGGCGTCCAGCTGACGGCTTCGTACGGCCGCAGGTCGGCCAGTTCGGCCACCGGTGCGGGCTGCTCGGGGTCACCCATGCAGACGCGCCTGACCACGATCAGCAGGTACGCGGCGGTGAGGAGGGTGCCGAGGCCGGCCAGGACCATGTAGGTGACGAAGGCGGGGCGCGACAGGCCGTCGGCCGGGTGGAAGGCGCCGAACATGGCGAGCACCTCGCCCCAGAAGCCGGCCAGGCCGGGCAGGCCGAGGCTGGCGACGGCGGCGAAGGCGAGCAGTGCGCCGATCCGGGGCGCCCGGCCGTACAGGGCCGCGCCGGTGGTGCCGGAGAGGGTGTCGAGGTCCGCCGTGCCGTAGCGGTCCTTGATCGCTCCGACGAGGAAGAACAGCAGACCGGTGATCAGACCGTGGGCGATGTTGGCGAACAGCGCGCCGTTCACGCCCACCGGTGTGAGGGAGGCGATGCCGAGCAGTACGAAGCCCATGTGGCCGACGGAGGAGTACGCGATCAGGCGCTTGAGGTCGCCCTTGGATCCGGGGCGGGCCAGCGCCAGACAGGCCAGCGAGCCGTAGATGATGCCGACGGCGGCGAAGGCGCCCAGGTAGGGGGCGAGCGTCGCGGTGCCGTCCGGCACGACCGGGAGGAGGACGCGGACCAGACCGTACGTACCCATCTTCAGCAGCACACCGGCGAGCAGCACCGAGCCGACCGTCGGGGCGGCGGTGTGCGCGTCGGGGAGCCAGCTGTGCAGCGGCCAGGCGGGGGCCTTGACCGCGAGCCCGACCATGATCGCCAGCGCGGCGATCACCTGGGTGGTGTGGCTCAGGCCGTTGCCGTGCCCGGCGGCCAGGGCCTGCATGTCGAAGGTGCCGGCCTTGCTGCCGATCAGCAGGAAGCCGAGCAGCATCACGGCCGAGCCGAGCAGCGTGTAGAGGATGAACCGGTTGGCGGCCGGGACCTTCGCGCCGCTCCCCCAACGGGCGATCAGGAAGTACATCGGGATCAGCACGATCTCGAAGGCCAGGAAGAAGAGCAGGAGGTCCAGCACCGCGAAGGTGGCGAGCATGCCGACTTCGAGGAGGAGGAACAGCCCGACGAAGGCCTGCGCGGACGGGCTGCGCTCATCAGGGGCTCCGCCCCGGACCTCCCCGCCCGGCAGCCGCTTCTCCGAGTACAGCGCACAGAGGAAGGTGAGCAGCGCGGTCAGCACGATCAGCGGCAGCGAGACGCCGTCCACGCCGAGGTGGAAGCGTACGTGCAGGGCCGGGATCCAGGACACGTCGGTGGTGGCCTGCATCCGGGCGGGCTCGTCGTGGTCGAAGCCGGCCGCGAGGGCGACGGCGAGCAGGAACACCACGCCGGTGGCGACGGTGTTCAGCCGCAGCGCCCGCCGATCGGCGACGGCCCGGTCCGGCCCGAACACCGGCGCCAGGGTGAGCGCGGCGCCGAGCAGTGGCAGCACCAGGAGGGCGATGAGGACCGCGTTCATCGGGGGCTCCTAGCGGCGGTAAGCACAACGGGGGTGGAGGACAGCTGCACCGGCTACACCGCCACCAGGACGGCCAGCAGGACGACGCCGGCGAGCAGGGCGCTGAGGTAGGTCTGCGCGTTGCCGGTCTGCGCGAGCCGGACGGCCCGGCCGAGCAGGTTGGCGCCGATCCCGCTGCCCTGGACGTAACCCTCGACGACCTCGCGGTCGAGGAAGCGGACCAGCTGGGCGGCGGCAACCACCGGGCGGACGAACAGTACGTGGTACAGCCGGTCCACGCCGAAGCCGTGCCGGGCCGGGCCGAACAGCGGGCCGAGCAGGGTGCGCCCGGGGTCGGCGACGATCACCTCCGCGGCCGGGGCTCCGGCCTGCGCGGGCACCCGGGCGAAGCCGGCCGGAGCAGGACGGCCGGTGGCCACCCGCGCGGTCGCCGAGCGCCAGGCGCCGTACGCCGCGAGCACACCGACCAGGGCGAGCCCACTGCCGGTGACGGCGGTGACCCCGGAGGGACGCAGCGAGCCACCGTCCAGCAGCGCGGGCAGCGCGTCCGGGAACAGCCCGGCGACGCCGAAGCCCATGGTCGGCACGGCCAGCACCCAGAGCGGCCAGCGCATCGCGGGCGGCTCAGCGGTGGCCGGGTCGGCCTCGTCCAGCTCGGGCGAGTACGGTGCGTCGGCCTCGTGGTCGGCCGAAACAGCCGGCACAGCCGCGCCCACCGGGCTGTGGAAGGCCAGCAGGAACAGTCGGGTCGCGTACGCGCCGGTGAGCAGCGCGGTGAGCGCGGCCGAGATCAGCACGATCCACCCGGCCGCCTGCGGCACCGCCGAGGCCGGGCCGAGCCCGTTGGTCAGCGCCTCGCCCTTGGCCGCGTGCTCGGCGGCGGTCAGCACCGCCTCCTTGCTGAAGAAGCCGGAGAACGGCGGCAGCGGCAGCCCGACCAAGGCGATCAGCGCGATGCCCATCGTCCAGTAGGCGTCCGGCACCCGCTTGCGCAGCCCCGGGATCCGGGACATCGCGGAGATCGAGTTGGTGTGCGCGGCGTGGATCACCACACCGGCGGCCAGGAACAGCAGCGCCTTGAACGCGCCGTGGCTGACCAGGTGGAAGACGGACGCCTCGCGGTCGCCGCTGGCCAGCGCGCCGGCCATGTAGCCGAGCTGGCCGACGGTGGAGTAGGCGAGTACCCGTTTCAGGTCGTCCTGGGCGAGCGCGCAGAGCGCCGAGCCGATCATCGTCACGGCGGCCATCACCGCGAGCACGACCAGTGCCGCACCCGACAGCAGGAACACCGGCATCAGCCGGGCGACCAGGTAGATGCCGGCCGCGACCATGGTGGCCGCGTGGATCAACGCGGAGACCGGCGTCGGACCGGCCATCGCGTCCGGGAGCCAGGTGTGCAGCGGGAACTGCGCGCTCTTGCCGGCCACGCCGGCGAGCAGCAGCAGGGCGGTCAGCGTCGGATGGCCGAGCCTGCCCTCACCCGCGGCCGCCAGCACGTCCGGGATCCGGAAGCTGCCGGCGTCCGCGCCGAGCAGGAAGATCCCGAACAGGAACGGCACGTCGCCGAGCTTGGTGACCAGGAAGGCCTTGAGCGAGGCCGAACGGGCGTCCGCGGTCTCCCAGTGGTGGCCGATCAGGAAGTACGAGCAGACACCCATGACCTCCCAGCCGACCAGCAGCACGATCAGGTCGCCCGAGTAGACCACCAGGAACATCGCGGCGGTGAACAGCGAGACCAGCGCCGCGTACGAGGGATAGCGCGGGTCCGACTTCAGGTACGCGGTCGAGTACACCTGGACGCAGGTGGCGACCAGGCCGACCAGCACGGAGATCAGCGAGCTGAAGCCGTCCAGGTGGACGGCCAGCGCGATGTCCGGGCCGCCGGTCGGGGTGAGCCGGGTGGCGGCGTCCAGGGTCTGGCCGGTGCCGAGCTGGAGGGCGACCACCAGGGCGAGCACGGCCGAGACGGCGACCGGGACGATCGCCAGCGGCCGGGCCAGCCCGGGCGCCTTCCGGCCGACGGCCAGGGTGGCGGCGGCGCCGAGCGCGGGCAGCGCGGGGACGAGGACGGGCAGGGCGAGGTTCATGCGGCGGCCTGGCCCTTCAGCGCCTCGGCTCCGTTCGGCGCCTCCTCGACGGGGAGCGTCTCGGCCGGGTCGCCGAGCGCGGTGGCCCGGTCGATGTCCGCGGTGCCCCGGGCCCGGAACAGCAGCAGGACGATGGCGAGCCCCAGCCCGATCTCGGCGGCGGCGACGGTGATGGTGAACAGGGTGAGCGCCTGCCCGGCGTGCAGCGAGTCGCGCAGCCAGGCGTCGAAGGCGACCAGGTTGAGGTTGACGGCGTTGAGCATCAGCTCGACGGACATCAGTACCAGGACGGCGTTGCGCCGGGCGAGTACGCCGTACACACCGACGCTGAACAGCAGCACGGCGAGCACGACGGGGTAGGCGAGGTGCATCAGCTCTCCTCCGACGCGGACGACGCGGGCGACGCGGACGACGCAGAGGACGCAGAGGACGCGGGCGAGGCGATGGCCTCCGGGGCGGTACGCGGCGCGGTCGCGGCGACCGTCCCGTTGGACCCGACCGGCCGCCCGGCGCGCACCTTGCCCGCCCGGGGCACCGGCACCCGCCGCTGGGACCCGCGTGACAGCACGATCGCGCCGACCAGCGCCGCCAGCAGCAGCACGGACAGCGCCTCGAAGGGCAGCACCCAGTGCCGGAACAGGCTGGCCCCGGTGACGGAGGCCGAGCCGCCGCCCTGGCCGAGGTCGATCCAGGAGGTCCGGAAGGCGTCGACGACCAGCGTCACCAGCGTCCCGGCCGAGGCCAGTGCCACGACCAGGGCGACCCAGCGGTTCTCGGAGTCGGCATCCGGCGAGCGCCCGATCGGCGCCTTGGTGAGCATCAGTCCGAACAGCACCAGGACGACCACCGAGCCCAGGTAGATCAGCACCTGCACCCAGGCGATGAACTCGGCCGTGAGCAGCAGGAACTCCACCGCCAGCCCGCCGAGCGCGACCACCAGCCAGAGCGCGGCGTGCACCAGCTGCTTGGTGGTCACGGCGACGACCGCCGAGCCGAGCACCGCGATGCCGACCAGCAGGAAGACGATCTCCTGGCCGGTCGGGGACAGGAACGAACGGGCGGCCGGCTCCAACGAACCGGTCGCCGCGAGAAGCGTGGCAGCGGCGTTCATGCGTCGCCCCCCTTCTCATGGGAAGCAGTCTTCTCTTCCGATTCCGAAGCGGCAGCGGCGGCCGCCGCCAGCTTGTCCGCCGCCTTGCGCGCGGTGGCGATCTCCTTGGGCTCCTCCGCCGCCGGGTCCAGCGCAGGCGGCGCCGGGACGGTCCACATCCACTCGCGCAGCTTCTCCCGCTCGTGGGTCAGCTCATGGATGTCGGTCTCCGCGTACTCGAACTCCGGCGACCAGAACAGCGCGTCGAAGGGGCACACCTCGATACAGATCCCGCAGTACATGCAGAGCGAGAAGTCGATGGCGAAGCGGTCCAGCACATTGCGGGTGCGGGCCCTGGCGTTCGGCTCGGCGGCCGGCAGCGTCTCCTTGTGGGAGTCGATGTAGATGCACCAGTCCGGGCACTCGCGTGCGCAGAGCATGCACACCGTGCAGTTCTCCTCCAGCAGCGCGATGACGCCGCGCGAACGCGGCGGCAGCACCGGCTGCACGTCGGGGTACTGCGCGGTGACGCTCTTCTTGGTCATCGTCCGCAGCGTCACGGCCAGCCCCTTGGCAAGGCCGACACCGGGAAAACTCATGAGATCGCCACCTTGATGATGCCGGTGAGGGCCAGCTGGACGAGCGCGAGCGGGATCAGCACCACCCACGCGAAGCGCATCAGCTGGTCCTCGCGCAGACGCGGGTAGGTGACCCGCAGCCAGATGACCACGAAGGCCAGCGCGAAGGTCTTGAGGAGCATCCAGAGCCAGCCGAGCTGGCCCGACATCGGCCCGTGCCAGCCGCCCAGGAAGAGCACCGCCGTCAGCGCGGACACCACCAGGACGCCCGCGTACTCGGACAGCAGGAACAGCGCGAAGCGCAGGCCGGTGTACTCGGTGTACGCGCCGAAAATGATCTCCGAGTCGGCGACCGGCATGTCGAACGGCGGCCGCTGGAGCTCGGCCAGGCCGGCCGTGAAGAACACGAAGGCGCCGATGATCTGCCACGGCAGCCAGTACCACTGCCAGGCGTCCAGGATCCCGGGCAGCGACAGCGTGCCGGCGGCCATCGCCACCGAGGCCGCCGCCAGCACCATCGGCAGCTCGTACGACATCAGCTGCGCGGCCGTCCGCAGACCGCCGAGCAGCGAGAACTTGTTCGCCGAGGCCCAACCGGCCATCAACTTGCCGATCACGCCGACGCCCATCACGGCCAGCACGAAGAACAGACCGGCGTCGATCGCCTGGCCGACGAAGCCGTTCGGGCCGACCGGGACGGCCAGCAGCACGAACAGGTACGGCAGCAGCGAGACGGCGGGCGCCAGCTGGAAGATCCGGCGGTCCGCCCCGGCGGGGACGATGTCCTCCTTCTGCGCGAACTTCACGCCGTCCGCGACGAGCTGCGCCCAGCCGTGGAAGCCGCCCGCGTACATCGGGCCGAGCCGGCCCTGCATGTGCGCCATGACCTTGTGCTCGGTCTGGCCGATGACCAGCGGGAGGACCAGGAAGACGACGAGGGTGGCGACGCAGCGGAGCATCGTGTCGAGCAGGTTCACGCGCCGTCTCCGTCCTGGTCGGCCGCGCCGGCCGAGGTCTCGTCCTTCTGCTCTCCCGGCTCGCCCGGCTTCCCGTCCGACGGCTTCTCGTCGTGGGCGGGCACCGGGTTGTGCCAGGGCGCGTCGGAGGACCGGGGCCGGGCCGGAGCGGCGGGCTCGGCCGCCGGCTCGCCGGTCGGCTGGCTGACCGAGCCCTCGGACACCGACCGGGTACGTCGCGGCCGGTCGGCGCGCACGGGCGGGGCGCCCTCGGCCGGAGCGGCCGGAGTCCCGGCGGTTGCGGGGGCCTCGGCACCCGACTGGCTCGCCGACCCCTCGGACACCGACCGGGTCCGCCGGGGCCGGTCCGCCCGCACCGCCGGCGCGCCCTCGGCACCGGCGGCACCGGCGGCACCGGCGGCACCAGCGGCCGCCCGGGGCGTCCGCCCCGCCGCGCCCGCCGCCCGCGCACCGCGCGCGGGCCGCTCGGCCACCGGCGGCAGGGTGCCCTTGAGCGGGCCCCACTCGTTCGGGTCCGGCACACCGGCCGGCTGCATCTTGCGTCGGGCCGGCCCGTCGCCGTGGTCCGACTCGCCCGGCTCCTTGGCACCCGGCCAGGCCTTGGCGACCCGCGCCGCGAGCACGAACTCCTTGCGCAGCGGGTGCCCCTCGAAGCCGTCCGGCAGCAGCAGGGTGGCCAGGTAGGGGTGGCCGGGGAAGTCGATGCCGAACATCTCGTGGGTCTCGCGCTCGTGCCAGGCGGCGCCCGCGTACACCTGGACGGCGCTCGGCAGCGCAGCCCCGTCCCGCGGCACCCGGGTGCGCAGCGCGAGGTGGCGTACGCCCGGCGCCTCGGCGGCGGCCAGGTGCGCGACCACGGAGAAGCCCTCGGCGAGCTCGTCGACGGCGCTCAGCCAGTCGAAGAACGCCAGGCCCAGCACGTCGCGGGCGTTGGTGAGCGCCTCGATCCAGCGCTCGGCCGGGACGTCGACGGTGATCAGCCCGTACGCCTCGGCGCCGGTCGCCCACTCCCCGACCGACGCCGCGCACTGCTCGACGGAAGTCACGAGGCTCCCCCTTCCGGAGAACCCGGCCCCGCCACCAACGGACGGCGCAGCGCCGCCGCGGGCGCGGTGTAGCGGTCGGGCAGGGACTCGGCGGCGATCTTCTCCTGCAGCTTGAGGATGCCCTGGAGCAGCGCCTCGGGCCGGGGCGGGCAGCCGGGCACGTAGACGTCGACCGGGATGATCTGGTCCACGCCCTTGGTCACCGAGTACGAGTCCCAGTAGGGGCCGCCGGAGTTGGAGCAGGCGCCGAAGGAGATGACGTACTTCGGCTCGGGCATCTGCTCGTAGAGACGCTTGACGGCGGGCGCCATCTTGTCGGTGACCGTGCCGGAGACGATCATCAGGTCCGCCTGACGGGGCCCGGGCGCGAACGGGATGACACCCATCCGGATGAAGTCGTGCTTGGCCATGGAGGCGGCGATGAACTCGATCGCGCAGCAGGCCAGGCCGAAGTTGAAGCACCAGAGGCTGTAGCGGCGACCCCAGTTGAGCACGACCTTGACCGGGTCGGGTGCGAGCCGCGCGAGCGGGCCGATGCCGCGGCGCTCGACGGCGCCGGGGCGGGACGGGTCCGGCAGGCCGAGCGGGACGGGACCGCCCTGCGCGCCGTGCGAGTGGTTGTGCGTCACGTCCATTCCAGAACGCCCTTCTTCCAGGCGTAGAGCAGCCCGACCGCGAGGAAGCCGATGAAGAGGAACATCTCGATCAGCGTTCCGGCGCCGTACCCGGCGGTGGCGAAGACCGTCGCCCACGGGAACAGGTAGATCGCGTCGACCGCGAAGATCACGTACAGGAAGGCGTACACGTAGTAGCGGATCTGGGTGTGCGCCCAGTCCTCGCCCACCGGGTCCACGCCGCACTCGTAGGCGAGGAGCTTCTCCGGCGAGTACACCACCGGCCGCAGCAACCGATTGGCGGTGAACGCCACGGTGACGAAGAGCACGCCGATGACGGCCAGCAGGCCCATCGCGGCGTACGCGTCGAAGTAGCCGCTGCCGACCGCCGGGTCGGCCGCGACGGCAGCCACCTGCTGCCCCTCCATGCCTTCGCCTCCACCTCGGCCGCGAACCCGCCCCTCAAGACAGTTCTACGACTTTTACTCGCACGTTCTTAACCATGACCAATGCGTGAGTCTAAGGGGACGGCTCGGATCCGCCCGAACCCTGCCCGCTCCGCAAGACATCCGGTGGACATCGGGATGCGCGGCCGGGAGCCGGGGCAGGGGGTGGGGATAACCCCCGGCCCGGAAGATGCATCACCCCCATGGCCCCCCGGTCGCCGGTTCGGGAAGCTTGGTCCACCAGCTCGACCGACAGGGACGGATGATCCGATGAAGCCGCTGCACCGCCGCGCCGTGGACGCCATCAAGGAGCAGGACGCTCGGATGGAGCGCCCACCGCTGTACGGTGCGCGGATGTGGCGGCAGGTCGGCCGGTTGATGCTCAACCTGCCGCTCGGCATCGCCGGCTTCGTCCTCGCGGTCACCACGCTCTCGATCGGCCTGGCCCTGTCGATCACGGTGATCGGCCTGCCGCTGCTGGCCGGCGGGCTGGCCGCCTCCCGCGCCCTGGGCGGGCTGGGCCGGCGCCGGGCGCGCTCGGCGTACGGCTCCGCGATCGCCGACCCGGAGCCGGTGCGCCCGCGCCGCCCGGGGACGGTCGCCTTCACCATCGCCCACCTCACCGACCTGCTGAACTGGCGCTCGGCGCTCTACAACGTGCTGATGCTGCCCTGGGGCATCCTCAGCTTCACGCTGTCCCTGGTCTCGGTGGTCGTGCTGTGGCCGGTGCTGCCCTGGGTCGTGCGCGCGACGGCGGCGGTCGACCGGATCCTGGTCGAGTCCCTGCTCTTCCCCGGCGCCCTGGCCGAGCGGGTGCGCGAGCTGGAGGACGACCGCGGCACCGTGGTCGACACCGCCGCCGCCGACCTGCGCCGGATCGAGCGTGACCTGCACGACGGCGCCCAGGCCCGGCTGGTCGCGCTGGCGATGGACCTGGGCATGGCCAAGGAGCGGCTGCGCGAGGTGGACTCCGAGGAGGACATGGCGGTCGCGACCCGGATGGTCGACAACGCGCACGGCGAGGTGAAGCTGGCCCTGCAGGAGCTGCGCGACCTGGCCCGCGGCATCCACCCGGCGGTGCTCACCGACCGCGGCCTGGACGCGGCGCTGTCCGCGGTCGCGGCCCGCTGCACCGTGCCCGGCGGGGTGAAGGTGAACGTCGACCTGACCGGGGCGGACGGCGAGCCCGAGCGCCCGGACTCGGCGGTCGAGGGCATCGCGTACTTCACCGTCAGCGAGCTGCTGACCAATGTCTCCAAGCACGCGGGCGCCCGCACCGCCTCGGTCGAGGTCTGGCGCTCGGACCACCAGCTGATGGTGCTGGTCCAGGACGACGGCAGGGGTGGCGCGGCGCCGTACCCGGGCAGCGGGCTGGCCGGGCTGGCCGAGCGGATCCGGGCGGTGGACGGGGTGTTCGTGGTGGACAGCCCGGAGGGCGGCCCGACCACCGTCACCGTCGAGCTGCCCTGGCGCACCCGCGCCGCCCGCCGCTGAGCGGCTGAGAGACCGAGAGGCGCCGGGACCCCGTCGAGGCGGTGGACGGGGTCCCGGCGCCGGTCCGGTACGGGTCGCCGGCCCGCGGAGCCCTTGCGCGGCGTGCGGGCCGACGGCGCACCGGAGCTCAGACCTGGCCTAGGAGCTGGTCGGCAGCGTGCCGAGCGTGACGTCGGCGGTCTGACCGTTGCCGTCCCGGGTGTAGGTGACGGTGACCTTGCTGCCCGGGGTGAGCGAGGCGAGCGCGGTGGTGAGCGCGTTCAGCGAGTCGACCGGGGTGTCGTCGATCTTGGTGATGACGTCACCGGGCCGCAGCCCCGCCGCGGCGGCCGCGCCGCCCGGGCTGACCGCCACGATCACCGCACCGGTCGGCTGGTACTGCTGGTTGAAGCTGGTCCGGGCGGTGACGCCGAGGGCGGCCCGGCCGGAGTTGGTGACCTTGCCCTGCTTGATCAGCTGATCGGTGATGCTGGTGATGGTGGACGCCGGGATGGCGAAGCCGATGCCGGGGGCGGCCGCGCCGTTGGCCTGCGGCTCGGCCGCGGCGAGGGTGTTGATGCCGATCACCTGGCTGTCCAGGTTGACCAGCGCGCCGCCGCTGTTGCCCGGGTTGATCGCCGCCGAGGTCTGCACCATGTTGCCGATGGTGGCGCCCGGCGAACCACCGCCCTGGGGCTCGGTGACGGTCCGCCCGGTGGCCGAGACGATGCCCTGGGTGACGCTGCTGGCGAGTCCGAGCGGGCTGCCCATGGCGAGGGTGATCTGACCGAGTTCGACCTTGCTCGAATCGCCGAAGGTGGCGGGCTTGAGGCCGCTCGGCGGGCTGTTGAGCTTGATCACCGCGAGGTCGGAGTCGGGGTAGCTGGCGACCAGGGTGGCGTCCAGCGCCTTGGTGCTGCTGGCGAGGGTGACGGTGAAGGTGCTCGCGGAGCCGACCACGTGGGCGTTGGTGACGATGTCGCCCTTGTCGTCGTA
Source organism: Kitasatospora sp. NPDC004669 (assembly GCF_040609455.1). Classification (NCBI taxonomy): domain Bacteria; kingdom Bacillati; phylum Actinomycetota; class Actinomycetes; order Kitasatosporales; family Streptomycetaceae; genus Kitasatospora; species Kitasatospora sp. NPDC004669. The sequence goes on along the minus strand of NZ_JBEXKB010000040.1, from coordinate 44,047 downwards.
GACGATCCCGGAGCCGAGGCTCTCGCCGGTGACGATCTGCACCACCGAGGGCAGTACGTCGGCGATCACCTTCTGGTAGGCGTCCTGCAGCTGGTTGCCGCCGCCCGGCTGGGTGGCGGGGGCGGAGGAGGCCTGCTTGGTGGCGACGGAGGAGACGCCGGACACCGCCGGGGAGGACGCGGAGGAAGAGGAGGACGAGTTGCTGCAGCCGGCCAGCGCCAGCGCCGTCAGCACGGCGACCGCGCCCTGGGCGAGCAGCCGACGGTGAGCCGGTCCGGGCCCGGACGGCCTGGGCCGGGCCGGCAGCGGGCGGTCGTGTTCCTTCTTGCGGCTCACCTGGCTGCCTCCGATTCGTCACCACGCCGAGGGGCGCGGGTGTGAGAGCACGGGAATCTTTGTCAGCATTTCACCGATTTGTCCAGAATGGCCGACCCGACTCGCCCGCGAAGGACGCCAGAAGGCAGACGCCTAGGATTGCCGCATGACTTGGTTGATCACCGGCGGTGCCGGATACATCGGCGGGCACGTCGTCCGTCAGCTGCTCGACGCCGGCGAGCGCGTCGCCGTCCTGGACGACCTCAGCACCGGCGACGCCTCCCGGGTGCCGGCCGGCGTCCCGCTGATCGAGGGCTCCACCCTGGACCGGGCCGCCCTGGACGCCGCGATCCGCGAGCACGGCATCGAGGGCATCCTGCACTTCGCCGCCAAGAAGCAGGTCGGCGAGTCGGTCGAGCAGCCGTTCCTCTACTACCGCGAGAACATGATCGGCCTGCAGACGGTCCTGGAGGCCGCGGCCGAGGGCGGCGTCAAGCGCTTCCTGTCCTCCTCCTCCGCCGCCGTCTACGGCATGCCGGACGTCGACCTGGTCACCGAGTCCACCCCGTGCGACCCGATGAGCCCGTACGGCGAGACCAAGCTCGCCGGCGAGTGGCTGGTCGCCGCAGCCGGCAAGGCCCACGGGATGTCCACCGTGGCCCTGCGCTACTTCAACGTGGCCGGCGCCGCCTCGCCCGAGCTCTCCGACGCCGGGGTGTTCAACCTGATCCCGATGGTCTTCGAGCGGCTCACTGCCGGCGAGGCCCCGCTGATCTTCGGCGACGACTACCAGACCCCGGACGGCACCTGCGTCCGCGACTTCATCCACGTCTCCGACATCGCCTCGGCCCACGTGGCGGCCGCCAAGCGGCTGGCCGCCGACCCGGCCGGCGAGACCTCGCTGGTGCTCAACATCGGCCGCGGCGAGGGCGTCAGCGTCAAGGAGATGATCGAGGTGATCGGCAAGGTCACCGGTTACGACACCACCCCCAAGGTGGCCCCGCGCCGCCCCGGCGACCCGGCCCGGGTGGTGGCCTCCGCCGACCTGATCCAGCGCGAGCTGGGCTGGAGCGCGGGCCACGACGTGGAGGCCATGGTCTCCTCCGCGTGGGAGGGCTGGTGCAGCCGCCACCCCGAGGCCCGTAAGGCCTGATCGCCCGGGCCCAGGCCCGCGGTACCACCGGCACGGCGGTGTCCGCCCCGCTCAGCGGGCGGGCACCGCCGTGCCGTAGTAGGCGTCCAGCGCGTACACGCAGCGGTCCTTGGAGCCGACGAAGACCCGCCCGCCGACCGCCACCGGGGAGCCGGTGAGCTCGCCCTTGGTGCCGAGCTCCCAGCGCAGCTGACCGGTCGCCAGGTCCAGGGTGTGCAGCGAGTGGTCCCGGCTGCCCAGGTGCACCAGGCCGTCGGCCACCGCCGGGGAGCCGACGATCTCGCCGCGCGCGGTGTAGCGCCAGCGCTCCCGGCCGGTCGCCGTCTCGAAGGCGTACAGCACCTCACGGCTGCCCACCAGCGCCATGCCGTCCCCGAGCACCACCGGCTCCGCGCCCTGGCGGCTGCCGGTGACCCCGCGCCAGCGGTCCAGGCCGGTGGCCGCGTCCAGCGCGTAGACCGTGCCCAGGTAGTCGGCCACGTAGACCGCGTCGGCATCCAGCGAGGGCGGGGTGAACAGCACCACCGGGGCCTCGAAGCGCCAGCGCTCGGTCCCGCTGGCCGCGTCCAGCGCGTACACCCGGGTGCCGGCCGTCACGTACAGCACGCCGCCGCGCTCGACCGGGTGCGAGGGCACGTCCTCGCCGACCGGGAAGGACCAGCGCAGGCCCGCGCCGCGCGGGTCCACGCAGCGCAGCCGCCCGGCGCCGTAGTAGTAGGCCGCGCCGGCCACCAGGACCGGGCCGGACTGCGGGTTCTCGTAGTCCTGCTGGGCGTCGTCCGCGCGCCACAGCTCGGCGCCGGTGGCGGCCGCGCGCAGCTGGACGCCGCCGCCGCGGACGCCGCAGCAGAGCACGCCGTCGGCGGCGGAGAGCGAGTAGACCCAGCCGTCCAGCGAGGTGCGCCAGCGCTCGGTGCCGTCCGCGACGTCCACGGTGTACAGGTGCGGGCCGTCGGCGGCGTGCACCCGGCCGGCGTCCACCGCGAGCGCCCAGGCGACGTCCCGGGTCTTGTAGCGGCGCTCGCCGGAGGCGATGTCCAGCGCGTGCACCTCGAAGCTGGAGACGAAGAGCGTGCCGTCGGCGACCACCGGGGTGCCCCAGACGTCGTTGGACATCCGGAACCGCCAGGGGCGCCAGCGGGCGGCCGGGGCGGGGGCGGGGGTCGGTACCGGGGCCGCCGGCGGGGGCGGGGTCGCCGCCCGACGGACCCAGTCGGTCTCGGCCGGGGCGGTGGACGGGCGGGGCTGCTCGTGCTCGGCCCGCGGCCCCGGGCCTATCCGCACCGAGGCGCCGGACAGCTGCACATCGACGGGGACCCCGCCGGTGGGCGCGCGGTGCTTGTTCTTGGAGGGGATCTTCGCGGTCGGGATCTCGGCGTCCGAGGCCTGCCCGGGGCGCGGCACGCTGTGCACCGGCCCGGACGGCGGCGGCGCGTGCCGCACGCCCGGATGGGTGCGCGGGTCGTCCAGGCCGGGGTGCTGCGGCGGGATCTGCGGCCGCTGCGGCACCGGGGCCTGCGGGTGCGGCGACTGCGGGTGCGGCGGCTGCGGCTCGACCGGGCCGGAGTGCGGGCGGGGCGGCGGCGCGCTCGGGCGTCGTCCGCGCTTGCGCTCGATCAGCTCCAGCGCGTTGGCGGGCAGCCAGTCGCCGGCCTCGCCGGCGGCGTCGTCCCGGGAGAACAGGTGCGGGGCCAGCTCGGTCTGGATCTGCGCCGGGGTCGGCCGGCGCTCGGGGGCCTGCTGCATGCAGGCGCGGACCAGGTCCATCAGCTCCGGCGGCATGCCGGACAGGTCCGGCTCCTCGCGCAGCAGCTGGAACACCGTCTCGACCGGGTTGGAGCCCCGGTAGGGCGGGTGCCCGGTGGCGCAGAAGACCATCAGCGAGCCGAGCGAGAAGACGTCGCTGGCGCCCCGGACGGTCCGGCTGTCCCGGGCCTGCTCAGGGGACATGTAGGCCGGGGTGCCGACCGCGACGTTGGTCATGGTGAGCCGGGTGCTGGAGACCCCGGACGCGATGCCGAAGTCGATCACCTTCGGGCCGTCCTCGACCACCAGGACGTTGGAGGGCTTGAGGTCGCGGTGGATCAGCCCGGCCCCGTGAATGGACTGCAGCGCCTCGGCGATGCCCGCGACCAGCCAGCGGGTGGCCTCCACCGGCAGCGGGCCGCACTCCTCGACCAGGTCCTCCAGCGAGGGCGCCGGGATGTACGCGGTGGCCAGCCAGGGCACCCGGGCGTCCGCGTCGGCGTCCACCACGGCCGCGGTGTAGAAGCCGCCGACCGTCTTGGCGGCCGCGATCTCCCGCGCGAAGCGGACCCGGAACAGCTCGTCCTCGGCCAGTTCCCCCCGGACGGTCTTGACGGCCACCCGGCGCCCGGACGCGGAACGCGCCAGGTAGACCAGTCCCATCCCACCCGCGCCGAGTCGCCCCAGCACCTCGAAGGGCCCGATCCGCCTCGGATCGTGCGCCGTCAGCTGGTCCACTCCGCTGCCACCTCCCCGTTTCCGCACCCGCCGCGTGGTGCCGGTCCCGATTCTCCAATGCCGCCCGGCGCATCTCCAACCTCCCCCGCCCGGAGAGGCCCGGCGGGCGGGCGAGCCACGACGGTTCCCTGGTCAGGGATGACGGAACGGCCGGATTCTGACGCCCGCTCCAACAGCGGCTTGCGCCCCGGGGCACGGACCGTCCGTTCTTCACCCCTCATCGACGGTCACGCCCTGTCACCCGACCACCCCTCAGCGGACTCGCCGTCACGCTATGGGGTCAAAAGCACACGGGGGGGCTTCAACAGCGCCTTCGAGGCCCGGTGAATATCCGTCCGAAGTGGTTCATGCCGCTATAGCAACCCCCAGGCGGAGCAATAATCGCATCACCGAATCGCGCCAAGATCGTGCCACGGTAAGCTGACGGCATGACAGGACAAGTTCGCACCGTCGACGGTCGCGTCGCCGGGCGACGCGGACAGGAGACGCGGCAGAAGCTGCTCGACTGCCTCCGTGAGATGCTCAGCACGTCGCCCTATCGGGACGTCAAGGTCATCGACGTCGCCCGTATGGCGGGTACCTCCCCCGCGACCTTCTACCAGTACTTCCCGGATGTCGAGGGCGCAGTCCTCGAAATCGCAGAGGAAATGGCCAAGGACGCCGACACCCTCAAAGAGCTGGTGGCCGGAAAGTCCTGGGCAGGGAAGTCCGGACCGACCACTTCGGAAGAACTGGTCGACGGATTCCTCGCCTTCTGGCGCAAGAACGACGCCATTCTCCGAGTGGTCACGCTCGGTGCCGCGGAAGGGGACAAGCGGTTCTTCAAGATCCGCATGACCGTCCTCAACGCGGTCGCCAAGCCGCTCGCGGAGGCCGTCAAGGAACTCCAGGCGAAGGGTCAGGCCGACAAGTCGCTCGACCCGAACGCCGTCGCCGGGGCCCTGGTCTCGCTGCTCGCTTCGGCGGCCGAGCACCAGAAGGCCTTCACCTCCTGGGGCGTCAAGGTCAAGGACCTCAAGCCCAACCTCGCTCCCCTGGTGTACCTGGGCGTCACCGGTAAGAAGGCGCCCAAGTAAAACCATCCGTTCGATCCACCATCCGCTCCGCGCGCAGCCCCGGCCTCCTGTCCGGGGAACGATGGACGGCGGCCGTGTCCTCGGGGGAGGTCCGCCGACGTACCGCACGCGCGCCAGACATGCCGGTGGGCGGGCCCCCCTCACACAGGGTGCCCGCCCACCGGCATTCTTCGTTTCTGCGGTCCGTTCCGGCCCCGCCCCGAGCCGCAGGGCGCGCCGACGCCGAAAGGGAGGAGCGACGGAGGAACGAGGGAGCGACGACCGTCGGCGTCGGGTCAGGAGCGCCCGGAGGCGAGCGGGCGAGTCACGGCCCCGCCCCGAGCCGCAGGGCGCGCCGGCGTCGGGTCAGGAGCGCCCGCAGGCGAGCGGGCGAGTCACGGGCAGCGCACGACCTGGCCGGCGTAGGCGAGGCCGCCTCCGAAGCCGAAGAGCAGCACCGGGTCGCCCGGCGAGAGCTCGCCGCGCTCGACCAGCTTGGAGAAGGCGAGCGGGATCGAGGCGGCCGAGGTGTTGCCGGAGTCGACCACGTCCCGGGCCACCACGGCGGCGTCGCCGAGGCCCAGCTTCCTGGCGATCGCGTCGATGATCCGCAGGTTGGCCTGGTGCGGGACGAACCCCTTCAGCTCCGAGGGGTCGATCCCGGCCTGCTGGCAGGCCTTCCTGGCGAGCGGGGCGAGCTGGGTGGTGGCCCAGCGGAACACCGACTGGCCCTGCTGGCTGATCACCGGGTCCCAGCCCGTGATCACCACGGCGTCGCCCTTCTCCGGCTCGGAGCCCCAGACCACCGGGCCGATGCCGGGCTCGGCGCCCTCCTCCTGGGCCTCGACCACCGCGGCGCCGGCGCCGTCACCGAAGATCACGCAGGTGGAGCGGTCGGTCCAGTCGAGGGTGTCGGACATCCGCTCGGCGCCGATCACCAGCGCGCGGCGGGCCGCACCGGCCCGGATCGCGTGGTCGGCGGTGGCCAGCGCGTAGGAGAAGCCCGAGCAGACGGTGTTGATGTCGTACGCGGCGGGCGAGCGCACGCCGAGCCGGGCGGCCACCGCGGCGGCGGTGTTGGGGCTGCGCTCGATCGCGGTGCAGGTGGCGACCACGACCAGGTCGATGTCGTCGGCCGTGCGACCGCTGTTGGCGAGTGCCTTCTGCGCGGCCTCGGTGGCGAGGTCGACCAGGGTCTCGCCCTCGGCGATGTGCCGGGTGCGGATGCCCACCCGGGTGCGGATCCACTCGTCATCGGTGTCGACAAGCGCCGCCAGGTCGTCGTTGCTGAGAACCTTGGGGGGCTGGTAGTGGCCGAGTGCCACGATGCGCGAACCGCTCATAGTGCCATGGAACCGGGTTACCGGCTGGTCAGCCGGGCGTGACCGGCTACAGGATCCGCACCGGTGATCTGTAGGAGATCGACAAGGGGTGTTGCGGCGCCTGGGTCGGCGTATGCCGAGGTCAGGCCGCCAGTGTGGTGGCGTCGCCCATCACGATGACCGGATGGGCGGCCGGATCCAGGGTACGGATCAGCTGGGCCATCTTGTCCTCGGGGATCGACACGCAGCCGTGGGTGGGGCCGTCGTGGTCCACGTGGAGCCAGATGCCGCCGCCCTTCTTGGCGCCCATCGGGCGGCGCGGGTCGAGCGGGGAGTTGCCGGGGACCCGGTTGTAGTTGATCGCGACCACGTAGTCGAAGGAGCCGGCCAGCTGGTCGCCGAAGAAGCCGGTGCCGGAGACCACGAAGCTCGGGTCCTTGTCGTACGGGAGCTTGCTGCCCGGGTCGGCGTTGTGGCCGCCCGCGTCGGTGAGCGAGAAGACGCCGATCGGGCTGCGCAGGTCGCCCTCGTTGTGGTCGGCGGTCCAGCCGTTCTTGCCGTTGTGGCCGTTCCAGGTCTCGCCGGCCAGCCAGCGGCCCTCGGGGGTGCGGGTCCACAGGACGACGGTGTTCTTGTCGGTGTTCTTGTCGGCGCCGGAGGCGACCACGACCTGGGTGGTCTCGGCCGGGATCTTCGCGGTGAAGGCGGCGCCGAGGCCGGGTATCGCGGCCAGCGAGCCGTCCGGGCGGGTCTCGCTGCGGCCGGCGGCCGGGGTCGCGGACTGCCGGTCGGCGGCGGCCCGGACGGCGGCGGGGGCGGGCTGGTCGGGCTTGCTGACGCCCTCCGGGCCGGGGCCGTCGGCCGCCGTGATGCCGGGCTTGGCGTCGTCCTGGCCGACGGTGTACCAGCCGGCGGCGGCCGCGACCAACAGGGCGGTGCCGGCCATCACGGCCTTGCCGTGACGTTTCTGCTTCGCCTTGCGCCGCCGGCCCCGGGCAGCGGCCCGGCCGCCCGGCGCGGGGGCCGCGGCGGGGGTGACGGAGGCGAGGGGTGCGACCGGCGCGGGCTCCTCGTAGAGCGGCTGCTCGTACGTCGGCTCTTGGTACGCCTGCGCCTGGTACGCCTGCGCCCGGTCCATCGGCTCCGGCTCGGCCGGGTACGACTGGAACGGCTGGTCGTACGCCTCGAAGTACCCGTCAGCGGCCTGCGGGGCCTGCTGGTACCCGCCGTAGTGGTCCTGCCGGACCGGCTGCTGGTACGACTCGTAGGCGTTGTACGGCGCCTCGTGCGACTGCTGCGGCACCCCGTGCGCCGGCTCCTGCGTCGGCTCGTACGGCGGGTACTCGGTGGCGCGATGAGAACCGGACATGCCGTCGATCCTGCCAAACGCCGTACCCGTTGGTAAACCCGGGTCGCGTGCGGGAGCCGTGAAGACGCCGCCGCCCGGGCCGAAGCACGGCCCGGGCGGCGGGGAAGTCGCAGGTCAGAGGCGCATCGCCTGCGGGGCCTCGCGGCGCATCAGGTCCGGGCCCTCGTACTCGCGGATGACCTCGTAGCGGGTGTTGCGCTCGACGGGGCGGAAGCCGGCGTCCCGGATCAGGCCCAGCAGGTCCTCGCGGCCGAGCTTGTTCGGGGTGCCGAAGTTGTCCGCGTCGTGGGTGATCTTGTACTCGACCACCGAGCCGTCCATGTCGTCCGCGCCGTGGCTGAGCGCCAGCTGGGCGGTGGCGACGCCGTGCATCACCCAGAAGACCTTGACGTGCGGAACGTTGTCGAACAGCAGCCGGGAGACCGCGAAGGTCTTCAGCGCCTCGGCACCGGTGGCCATCTCGGTACGGGCCATCAGCTTGTTGCGCACGACGCCGTCCTTGGAGTCGTGGAAGTCGTGCTGGTAGCGCAGCGGGATGAAGACCTGGAAGCCGCCGGTCTCGTCCTGCAGCTCACGCAGCCGCAGCACGTGGTCCACCCGGTGGCGGGGCTCCTCGATGTGGCCGTACAGCATGGTGCAGGGCGTCTTGAGGCCCTTGCCGTGGGCGAGGCGGTGGATCCGCGACCAGTCCTCCCAGTGGGTGTCGTGGTCGACGATGTGCTGGCGGACCTCCCAGTCGAAGATCTCCGCGCCGCCGCCGGTCAGCGACTCCAGGCCGGCGTCGATCAGCTCGTCCAGGATCTCGTCGGCGGACAGGCCGCTGATCTTCTCGAACCAGTGGATCTCGGTGGCGGTGAAGGCCTTCAGCGAGACGTTCGGCAGAGCCACCTTCAGCTCCCGCAGCGAGCGCGGGTAGTAGCGCCAGGGCAGGGTCGGGTGCAGGCCGTTGACGATGTGCAGCTCGGTGAGGGACTCGACCTCCATCGCCTTGGCGAGGCGGACGGCCTCCTCGATGCGCATCGTGTAGGCGTCCTTCTCGCCCGGCTTGCGCTGGAACGAGCAGTACGCGCAGGACGCGTTGCACACGTTGGTCATGTTGAGGTGGCGGTTGACGTTGAAATGGACGACGTCGCCGTTCTTCCGCGTCCGCACGTGGTGGGCCAGCCCGCCCAGCCAGGCCAGGTCGTCGCTCTCGTAGAGCGCGATCCCGTCCTCGCGGGTCAGCCGCTCACCCGCGTAGACCTTCGCCTCCAGCTCGCGCTTGAGCCCTGCGTCCATGCGGTGCCCCGCCTCCTCCGACATTCGATTCGTTGCCGGAACGAGGTTACGTCACTCGCCCTCTCGCCTCCGGGCCGCTCTGCCCCGCTGCCGACGTTCTCCCCCAGCCTGGCGGCCGGGAGGCGCCCCCACGCTCCGGCGCTCCTTCGTCGCTAGTCGCTCGTCACTTTCGGCACCGGTGCGCCCTTCGGCTCGGGGCGCTCCGAGAGCAGCTCCGCGAGCAGTGCCGGTTCGATGTTGCCGCCGCTGACCACGGCCGCGACCGTCTGCCCCCCGGTCTCGGCGGCGCGGTGGAAGTACGCGGCCGGGGCGACCGCGCCGGAGGGCTCGGCGACCAGCCGGCCGCGGCGGGCCAGCAGGGCGACGGTGGCGCGGATCTCGTCCTCGGTGACGGTCACGATGTCGTCCACGTAGGTGACGATGTGCTCGTACGGCAGCACGCCGACCGACGGGGTGCGCAGCCCGTCCGCGATGGTCCGGTAGGTGTCGGCGACCGGCCACTCCACCCGGCGCCCGGACCGCAGGCCGGCCTGCGCGTCGGCGGCCAGCTCCGGCTCCACGCCGATCACCCGGATGCCCGGGCGGGTGAGCTTCAGCGCGGCCGCCGTCCCGCCGATCAGGCCGCCACCGCTGACCGGCACCAGGACGGTGTCCAGCTCGGCCGGGGCGTCCTCGGCGATCTCCAGGCCGACCGTGCCCTGGCCCGCGATGATGAACGGGTCGTCGTACGGGGGCACCCAGACGTAGCCGTGCTCCTCGGCCAGCCTGGCGGGCAGGGCGTCCCGCTCCGCCGGGGCGACCAGGATCACCTCGGCGCCGTACGAGCGGGTGGCCTCCACCTTCACCGCGGGCGAGGTGTCCGGCATCACGATCACGGCCTTGATGCCGAGCAGCTGCGCCGCGTACGCCACCGCCTGCGCGTGGTTGCCGCTGGACTGGGCGACCACGCCGCGGGAGCGCTCCTCCCCGGTGAGCGCGGCCAGCCGGTTGTAGGCGCCGCGGGTCTTGAAGGCCCCGGTCGGCTGGAGGTTCTCGGGCTTGAGCCAGAGCCGCCGCTCCCCCTCGGCCGCCCAGGGGGCGGGAACCAGCGGGGTGCGCACGGCCACCCCCGCGATCCGCTGCCGAGCAGCGCGCAGCTCCTCCAGACCGACCAGTGCCATACGTCACTCTCCTACAGGAGGAAGCTCACTCACCCGGTTTTCCCACTTCGTGGAGAGTACGACGGTGGTGCGGGTCCGGGCCACGCCTTTTGTGCCCGAGATCCGCTTCACCACCGACTCCAGGCCGGCCACGTCGGCCACCCGGACCTTGAGCATGTAGGAGTCGTCACCCGCGATGAACCAGCAGTCCTCGACCTCGTTGAGGTCCTTCAGCCGGAACGCGACGTCCTCGTGATCGGCGGCGTCGGTGAGCTGAAGGCCGATCAGGGCCGTGACGCCGAAGCCGAGCGAGGCCGGGTTGACCGTCGCCCGGTAGCCGGTGATGACCCCGGCCTGCTCCAGGCGGTTGATGCGGTCCGTGACGCTCGGGCCGGAGAGTCCGACCAGTCGGCCCAGCTCGGCGTAGGACGCACGGCCGTTCTCCCGGAGCGCCTGGATGAGCTGTCTGTCCACCGTGTCCATATACCGTCCGCGTCCTTCCGAACCTCACCAGACCCACAGATCATTATCCGGATTCAAAGGCGCCGTGCGCTGACCGACCCGGATATCGCAGAGAAGATACTCTCCCGCCCTCGCTCTCCTTACTCCCCCTCAGCCGGAACGTCCTCCCCGCCGTCGGCCTTGCGGGCCGCCGCCCCCAACTCCCCTTCCCAGCGCAGGTACAGGGAATGCGGCACGCCCACGGCGTCCAGCACCCGGCCGGCCACGAAATCCACGAGTTCGCGCACGGTTGAGCCGCCGGCGTAGAAGCCCGGCGAAGCGGGCAGCACCACCGCGCCCTGCGCGTCGAGCTCCACCAAGTGCTTCAACGTCACCCCGTTGAGTGGTGTCTCGCGCACGCAGACGACGAGTGGCCGACGCTCCTTCAGGGTGACGCTGGCGACCCGCTGCAGCAGGTCCTTGCTCAGACCGAGCGCGATCCCGGCCACCGCGCCGGTGGTCGCGGGCACCACCAGCATGCCCTTGGCCGGGTACGAGCCGCTGGACGGGCCGGCCGCGAAGTCCCCGGCGGACCAGTAGCGGACGTCGTCCAGGCCGTCGTCCGGGCCCTCCACGCCCAGCCACTGTGCGAGGTCGGCACGCCAGTGGGCGTCCCGGAAGGAGATGCCGGTCTCGTCCAGGATGGTGAGCCGGGCGGCCCGGCTGACGATCAGGTCCACCGCCTCACCTGCGGCGAGCAGCGCCCGGATCACCGAGGCCGCGTACGGCGTCCCCGACGCTCCCGAGACCCCGACCACCCACGGCTGACGCTTCGCAGTTCCCATGGGGCATTTCTATCCCGGCTTCACCTGCGGCTCCGGCCGGGGCATGTCCCGGAGGTCGCCGCCCGGGCGGGGCGGAACGGGTCCCGGAGCGCGCGCCCCCTGGGAGGATGGGGGCATGGCAGTGACCCTCGTCGACCTCACCCATCAGGTGACCACCGCGATGCCGGTCTACCCCGGCGATCCGGCCGTACTGCTGGAGCCCGCGCTCACCACCGCGACGGCCGGGGTGAACGTGCTGGCCCTGCACCTCGGTTCACAGTCCGGAACGCACGTGGACGCGCCGTACCACGTGGACGTCACCTGGCCGACCCTGGACGGGCTGCCGCTGGAGCGGTTCACCGGGTCGGCCGTGGTGGCCGACCTGCGCGGACTGGAGCCCCGGGCGGCCGTCACCCCCGAGCTGCTGGCGCCCGCTCTGGAGCGCTGCGGGGACGGTTCCGTGCTGCTGCTGGCCACCGGCTGGGCCCGGCACTGGGGCACCGACGCCTACCTCGCCCACCCCGGCCTGACCGCCGAGGCGGCCGAGGCGATCGTCGCCGCCGGGGTGCGGACGGTCGGGGTGGACGCGCTGAGCGTCGACCCCACCCCCGACCCGGGCCCGGGCGACCCGGCGGTGGCCGCACTGCTCGCCGACCTCACCGATGAGCACGACCAGCCCGCCGAGGAACCGACGCTGGCCGCCCACCGGGTGCTGCTGGGGGCGGACGGCGGCGGGGTGATCGCCGAGAACCTGACCGACCTGCGGGCGCTGCTGGAGGCACAGGAGGCGGGCCGACCGGTGGAGGTCTCGCTGTTCCCGCTGCGACTGGTGGCGGCGGACGGTGCTCCGGTACGGGCGGTGGCCCGGCTGGGCTGAACTCATGGGCCCGCCCTGACGCGGGACTTGGTCTAGACCATCCCCCGATGGCGCCAGTAGGCTGTCCGGCCATGGCTGAGATCATCGGAGTGATCGAGCGACTCTGGCGCTACCCCGTGAAATCCACCGGCGGCGAGCGGCTCGACTCCGTCGAGGTGGACGTGCGCGGCCTGGCCGGCGACCGCCTCTACGCCGTCCGCGACCGGGCCGGAAAGCTCGGCTCGGGCAAGAACACCCGCCGCTTCCGCCGGATGGACGGCCTGCTCCGGCTCTCCGCCCGCCTCGGCCGCCGGATCGACGGCCCCGAGCTGTTCGACCCGCTCGGCCGCCCGGTCGACCGCCCCACTTCCTTCCTGCGCGCCTACCTCCAACGCGAGGACGTCGAACTCGCCCGCGAGGACGCCGTCTCGCACTTCGACCGGCTGCCGGTCAGCGTGCTCACCACCGCCACCCTGGACTGGGCCCGCGAGGCCGTCCCCCTCACCGTGGTCGACGAGCGCCGCTTCCGCCCCAACATCGTGCTGCGCACCCCGCCCGGCACCCCGCCCTTCGTCGAGGACGGCTGGCTGGGCCGGCAGGCACGCGCCGAGCCCCCGGACAGCGCCCGGCTCGCCTTCGTCACCCCCAGCGAGCGCTGCGCGATGACCGGCGCCCCGCAACCCGGGCTGCCGCACGCCCCCGAGATCCTCAAGGCGATCGTGCACGCCCACGACGGCCGCCTCGACGCGCTCGCCGAGGTCGCCGCCCCGGGGCGGCTGCGACTGGGCGACCGGCTGGCACTGGACTGAGCCGGGGCGGCTTCGGAGTAAAACCGCAGGTCAGGGCCTTCTCAAAGATTTCCGGAAAAAACTTCGAACCCACCTGCAACCCCCATGGGCCCCACACGTCTATGTGAGTGAGCGGCGGGGAAGCCCGCCGGAGCGGACCGAAGGCGACGCCGGGGACACCACCCCGGACCTCGGATCCGACCAACTACCGTGCTGATCGACCAGCGGCACAACGCTGCTGGTGGAACACCCTGGGGGGTATTCAGAATGTCTGTCGTGCGTGCACGTCGTTCCCGCTCCACCGTCCTCACCGCCGCCACCCTGGGCGTGCTGATCGCCACCGGCGCCGTGGTCGCCTCCCCGGCCGCCTACGCCGCCGACGCCCCGGCCGCCGCCACCGCCTCGGCCACGCCGACCGCCACCCCGACCGCCGAGCCGACCGCCACCCCGACCGCCACCCCGACCGCCAAGGCCACGGCCGACAAGCCGTCGCTGCAGGTCGACGCGCCGGCGTCGGTCGGCCGCGGCGGAGAGCCGGTCGAGTTCACCGAGGCCGTCACCAACCCCGGCACCACCGAGGCCACGTACAAGCTGAAGATCACCACCAGCGGCGCGGGCCCGGCCGCGCCGAACGCCATCAAGGTCGACTACCGCGACGCGGACGGCACTTGGAAGCCCGTCACCGACACGGTCTCCGGCCTGACCGTCGCCGCCGGCGCCACCAAGACGGTCCAGCTGCGCCTCACCACCGAGCTCGCGGCCTACTGGTCCAACGTGGACTCGACCGTCACGCTCAACTCCGCAGTGCTCGACCAGGACGGCGCCGTCCTCGTCGAGAGCGCCAAGCAGGTCGCCGCCAAGGCCATCACCCTCCAGGTCAAGGACGCCCCCACCACCGCCGTCGCCGGCGGCGCCCCGGTCGAGTTCGACGTCACCATCGGCAACCGCAGCGCCTCCGGCTACACCAACGTCGACAAGATCATCGAGGCCGACAAGCACAGCACCCTCCAGGTCCGAAAGGCCGACGGCGGCTGGCAGAACCTCACCGGCACCCCCGGCACCAACCCGACGGTCGCCGACCGGGTCACCTACCACCTCGCGGACGACCGGAACATGGCGCCGGGCGAGACCTTCACCAAGCACGTCCGGCTCGCCTACACCGCCGACGCCCCGCTCGGCACCGACTACATCCACCCGCAGGCGGTGCTCGACACCGGCAGCGGACACGCCCCCTCCGTCGTCGGCCCCCAGTACGTCCAGATCAAGGTCACCGCCGCCCCGGTCTCCACCACCCCGACCCTGTCGGTGCAGGAGCCGGCGTCGGTCGGCCTCGGCGGCGCGCCCGTCGAGTTCACCGAGACCGTCACCAACCCCGGCACCACCGAGGCGCCGTTCACCCTGAGGCTCAACGCCGCCAACGCCGCTTTCCGCCAGCACGGCGCGGTCACCCTTGAGTACCGCGACGCCGACGGCACCTGGAAGCCGATCGAGCTGGCCCAGGCCCTGGGCGACCGGACCTGGAACTTCACCGGCCAGGTCACCGGCCTGACCGTCGCCCCCGGCGCCACCAAGACCCTCCAGCTGCGCCTCGCCACCCCGGGCAACAACGACCTCAACGGGTACAACGGGTCGATCAAGCTCTACTCCGCCGTCGTGGACCCGGCCGAGAACACCCCCGTCGCCGAGACCACCAAGGACGTCGCGGTGAAGTCCCTGGCCGTCGAGCTGAAGAACGCGCCGACCACGGCGGTGATCGGCGGCGCCCCGGCCGAGTTCGACGTCACCGTCGGCAACCCGAGCGCCTCCGCCTTCGACAAGGTCACCCCCATCCTGTCCGCGGACGCCCACAGCACCCTGCAGGTGCAGAAGGCCGACGGCAGCTGGCAGGACGTCACCTCCACCCCGGCCCGGCAGTCCGGCGGCCCGGTGAGCTACCGGTTCGGCACCGAGCCCCTGGCGGCCAACGGCAGCACCACCAAGCACGTGCGCCTCGCCTACACCGCCGGGGCCGCGGTCGGCCAGACCTTCGTCAACCCGGTCGCGGCCGTCAACGAGGGCACCGACAACGCCACCGCCTCGGGCCCGCAGGGCACCACGATCGAGCTCACCGCCGCCCCGGCCGGCAGCACGAACAACGGCACCGCGACCGCCGTCAAGGCCGGCTTCACCACCGCCTCGGGCAGCGACTCCGGCACCACCGGAACCACTGGCACCACCGACACCACCCAGCTGGCCGGCGGCGAGCTCGCCCACACCGGTTCGAGCGGCATGCTGCAGTCCCTGACGGGCGCCGCCGCGCTGCTCGCCAGCGGCATCGGCGCGGTGTTCTTCGCGCGCCGCCGCCGCAACGCCTGATTCCCACCCGCTACTCACCGAGCCCCGGCTCCCCGGCACTGTCCGGGGGCCGGGGCTCGGCGTTCTCCGAGGCCCAGGACGGGCCCTGGGAGAGGCCCTAACCGCGGATCAGGCAGAAGGGGTGGCCGGCCGGGTCCGCGTAGACGCGCCACCGGCCGACGTCGCGCAGCCGTACGGCGCCGAGGGCGAGCACCTCGGGTTCGGCGGCGTCGAGATCCGGCACGTCGATGTCCAGGTGCGCCTGCTGCGGGTGCTCGGGGTCGGCCGGGCGGGGCGGGCGGTAGTCGGTGACGGCCTGGAAGCAGAGCACCGTGCCGTCGTCGAGGTGCAGGGTGGACCAGCCCGCGCCGAGTGACCAGCGCGGGTCCGGGCGGTCGACCTCGCCGCCGAGCAGGCCGGCGTAGAAGCGGGCGAGTACGGCCGGGTCCGGGCAGTCGAGCACCAGGCACTGCAGTTTGCCGATCACGGTTCTCCTCAGGGTTTTTACCCGGCCGGGCCGGGTTGGGTGACCGCCCGCAGGTAGGCGTCGGCGAAGAGCTCGAAGGTCTCGTCCAGCGAGGGCAGCCCGTCGCCGAGGACGGGTTCGAGCACCGGCCGCAGCAGGACGTGGTTGAGCAGCGGGCCGAGCAGCAGTTGCACCAGCACCGGGAGCGGCAGCGGCCGCAGTCGTCCGGCCTCGACGTGCGGCAGCAGCAGGCGGCCGAGGCTGTCGATGATCGGCGGCAGGTTGGCCGCCATCATCCGGGCGGCGGGGCCGTCCGGGCGGCCGAACAGGTCGGCGAAGACCGCCGGGATGATCCGCGGCTCGCCGGCGAACGCGGCGAGGAAGGTGCGGTGGAGCGCCCGGACGGTGTCCTCCAGGCGCTCGGGCGGGTCGGCCGCCAGCGCCTCCAGGTCCGGCAGCGGGCCGTACTGCACGAAGACGGCGGCGAGCAGGCCGTCCCGGCCCTCGAAGACGGTGTGCAGGCTGGGCAGCGAGCATCCGGCGCGGTCCGCCACCGCGTCCAGGGTGACTCCGCCCAGGCCGCGCTCGGAGACCAGGTGGGCGGCCGCCTCGATCGCGCGCTCCCGTACCGGCGGCCGTCCGCCCGGGTCGACACCGGCCTGCCGGACCGCTTCGTCCAGTGGCGCCCGGGAACCGCCGAGCCTGCGCAGCAGCGTGCTGCGCGAGATGCCGGCCGCCGCCGCGATCGCCGTCAACGGGACGTCCGCGACGTCCTGCCCCCGTTCCTTCGCCGCTGTGAGCGCGGCCGACACCAGATCCTTCACGTGGAGCATCGTACTACTTGACACATGAGACGGTTCCAGAGACTCTATATATGCGAGTTCCATGCAGGGGTCGCAAGGGGATCAGGGATCGAGGGGAGAGAGCCATGAGCGTCGTCGTCTCCGGAGGCGGACCGGCCGGGATGGTGCTGGGCCTGATACTCGCCCGGGCGGGCGTCGAGGTGACCGTGCTGGAGAAGCACGGCGACTTCCTGCGCGACTTCCGCGGCGACACCGTCCACGCGTCCACCGTGCGACTGATGGACGAACTCGGCCTGGGCCGGAAGTTCGCCGCCCTGCCGCAGAGCCGGCTCGGCAACATGGTGGTACCGGTGCCCGGCGTCGGGCAGGTCGCACTGAGCGCCTTCGACAAGCTGCCCGCGCCGTACAACTACATCGCGATGGTCCCGCAGTGGGACCTGCTCGACTTCCTGGTGGCGCAGGCCCAGCAGGAGCCCACCTTCACCCTCCGGATGAACACCGAGGCGACCGGGCTGATCCGGGAGGGCGGCCGGGTGGTCGGCGTGCGCTACCGCACCCGGGACGGCGAGGAGGGCGAGATCCGGGCCGCGCTCACCGTCGCCGCCGACGGCCGGCACTCCACCCTGCGCCGGGAGGCCGGGCTGGAGCCCGAGGAGTACCCGGTGCCCTTCGACGTCTGGTGGTTCCGGCTGCCCCGGCACGCGAACGAGCAGGCCGCGCCGCCCAACCTCGCCCCCGGCTTCGGACACGGCGAGATGGCGCTCAGCCTGACCCGCGACGACTACTTCCAGATCGCCTACTTCCTGCCCAAGGGGGCCGACGCGCAGCGGCGCGCCGAGGGCATCGAGCGCTTCCGCGAGCGGATCGCCCGGCTGATGCCCCAGTACGCCGACCGGGTCGACCGGCTGGCGGGCATGGACGACGTCCACCTGCTCGACGTCAAGCTCAACCGGCTCCGCCGCTGGTACACCGACGGGCTGCTGCTGATCGGCGACGCCGCCCACGCGATGTCCCCGGCCGGCGGGGTGGGCATCAACCTCGCCATCCAGGACGCCGTCGCGGCCGCCACCCTGCTCGCCGAGCCGCTGCGGCACGGCCGACCGACGCCTGCCGCCCTCGCCCGGGTGCAGCGGCGGCGCCGGCGGCCCACCGTGATCATGCAGCGGATGCAACGGATCCTGCACGGCGTCATGTTCACCCCGGTGCTCAGCGGCCGCCGGGTCGGCCCGCCCGTCCAGTTCGCACTGCTCGCCCGCTACGTTCCGGCCGTGCGGACCGGCATCTCGCGGATGATCGCGCTCGGTCCGCGGCCGGAGCACGCACCGGACTTCGCGCGGCGACCGGCCGCGTGACGGACGGCCCACCGGCAACGAACCGGCCGTTCGGGCGGGCGGTTTCAGGGGAACGACGGATGGCATGACGATCCCTCACCGCTTGACCGGCGCCGGCGACCACCGCGTCCTGGTCCTGCACGACTGGTTCGGCACCAGCGCGGGCTGGGGCCCCTTCCTCGACTACCTCGACGGCAAGGCCTTCAGCTACGCCTTCCTGGACTACCGCGGCTACGGCGAGCGCAAGGACGTCCCCGGCGCGTACACGCTCGCCGAGATCGCCGCCGACGCGCTCGCCCTCGCCGACCAACTCGGCTGGGACCGCTTCTCGCTGGTCGGCCACTCGATGGGCGGCAAGGCCGCCCAGCAGGTACTCGCCGAGGCACCGCTGCGGGTACGCAAGCTGGTCGGCCTCGCCCCGGTGCCGGCCGGGTCGTACCCGCTGGACGAGGCCGGCGAGTCGCTCTTCTACGGCGCCGCCGAGGACCGGGAGAAGCGCTACGCGATCCTCGACCTGGTCACCGGCCAGCGGGCAGGGAGGGTCTGGCTCGACCGCATGGTCGACCAGTCCCTGCGGCTGTCGACCACCGAGGCCTTCGGCGGCTACGTCCGGGACTGGGCCACGGCGGACCTGTCGGGGCGCATCAGCGGGAACCCGGTGCCGGTCAAGGTGATCGTCGGCGAGCACGACCTCGCCCTGACCACCGACGTGATGCGCGGCACCTGGCTCACCCACTACCCCAACGCCGAACTGGAGGAGCTCGGCGGCAGCGGGCACTACCCGATGTACGAGGCCCCGGTGGCGCTGGCGTCCGCGCTGGAGGGCTTCCTGCACAACTGACGGGTGGCGTGGCGGTCACCGCGGGAGGCGGGGGCCTGTAGCAGGATCCTCCACGTAACCGACGGACCATCAGCACCGAGGAGGTCTCCATGGCCGACGTCCCGGCGAACCTCAAGTACACCAAGGACCACGAGTGGGTACTGGTCGAGGGGAAGACGGCCCGCGTGGGCATCACCGACTACGCGCAGAAACAGCTCGGCGACATCGTCTTCGTCGAACTCCCCAAGGTCGGCGCCAAGCGCGAGGCCGAACAGGCCTTCGGCTCGGTGGAGTCCGTCAAGTCGGTCAGCGAGCTCTACGCCCCGGTCTCCGGGACGGTCACCCGGGTGAACGAGGAGCTGATCAGTGATGCCGAGCTGGTCAACACCGACCCGTACGGCGACGGTTGGATGATCGAGCTCGCGATGACCAAGGCCGGCGAGCTGGACGGCCTCCTCACGGCCGCCCAGTACGAGGCCTACATCGATTGAGAGCGCCGTGGCGAGCCCCGGCCGCCCTCGGGCACCCGCCCGAGGACGGCCGGGAGGCCGGCAAGGAGCGGATCCGCGCCATCGGGCTCGGCTTGCCCAGCCCCTCCCGGGCAAGCCAGGCCGCCTCGCGGAGCCTCTTCAGCTCCTCGCCGTGGAACCTGCGCGGCGCACCCGTCGGGTCGAGAGCCTTCGCCATGGGTGCGACTCCCCTTCGACGGGACCGTTGCCGGGCTCGACGACAGGCACCCGGGGCGACGGATTCGGCGCAGGCGGCGACCTTGTGGGACTCAGATTCCGAGGCCGCGAATGACCAGGTCCACGAGCGCGAAGAAGAACAGCGAAACGCCGACGAAGCTGTTCGTCTGGAAGAACGCGCGGTTGAGCTTCGACAGGTCGTTCGGCTTCACGATGGTGTGCTCGTACACGAATGCGCCCGCGACGACCGCAAGGCCGATCCAGAACGCCACACCGGCGTCGGTGAGCACCGCGAACCAGCCCAACAGAAGCGTTGTCAGGACGTGGCACACCCGCGCGCCCCAGATCGCCGCCGGCACGCCGAACCGGGCCGGCGGCGAGCCGACGCCGTTCTCGCGGTCGGACTCGACGTCCTGGCAGGCGTAGATGAGGTCGAAGCCGCCGATCCAGATGCCGACCGCGACGCCCAGAACCACGGCCTCCCAGGACCAGCCGCCCGTCACCGCGAGCCAGGCGCCCACCGGTCCCATCGCCTGGGCGATGCCCAGGATCGCCTGCGGGAAGTCGGTGAACCGCTTGCCGTACGGGTAGACCACCATCGGCACCACGGCGACCGGCGCGAGCGCCAGGCACAGCGGATTGAGCATGGCCGCCGCGCCGAGGAACACCACGAGCGCCACGGCCGACCCGACGTACGCCGTCTTCAACGACACGGCCCCGGTGACCAGTTCACGCGAAGCCGTGCGCGGGTTCCGGGCGTCGATCTCGCGGTCGATGATCCGGTTGGCCGCCATGGCGAAGGTCCGCAGGCCGACCATGCACACCGTGACGATGAACAGCTCGCCCCAGTGCACCCGCTTGTCGGCGAGGAACATGGCCGTCAGCGCGGCGATGTAGGCGAAAGGCAGGGCGAAGACCGAGTGCTCGATCATCACCAGGCGCAGGAAGGCCTTCGTACGCCCCGGGGCCTCAACGGCAGCGGTGCTGCTCACAGCCCGTACTCCTTCCAGCGGTGCGAGACCAGCGCGGCCGTCGCCGGGTCCGAGGACACCATCTCCGGCCAGCCGCCGTCCCGGGTGTACCCCTCCTCCGGCAGCTTGCGGGTCGCGTCGATGCCCGCCTTGCCGCCCCAGAACTGCTGGTAGGAGGCGTGGTCGAGGTGGTCGACCGGGCCCTCGACGACGGTGAGGTCCCGGCTGTAGTCGACGTTGCCGAAGGCGCGCCAGGCGACCTCCTGGTAGTCGTGCACGTCGCAGTCGGCGTCCACCACGATGATCAGCTTGGTCAGCGACATCATGTGGGCGCCCCAGATGGCGTGCATCGTCTTCTGGGCGTGCTTGGGGTACTTCTTGTCGATCGAGACGATCACGCAGTTGTGGAAGCCGCCGGCCTCGGGCAGGTCGTAGTCGACGATGTCCGGGATGATGATCTTCAGCAGCGGCAGGAAGAAGCGCTCGGTGAACTTGCCCAGCGGGCCGTCCTCCGTCGGCGGGCGGCCGACCACGATGGACTGCAGGATCGGACGGCGGCGCATCGTCACGCAGTCGATCTTGAGCGCCGGGAACGGCTCCTGCGGGGTGTAGAAGCCGGTGTGGTCGCCGAACGGGCCCTCGGGGAGCATCTCGCCGGGCTCCAGCCAGCCCTCCAGCACCACCTCGGCGTCGGCCGGGACCTGGAGCGGGACGGTCTTGCAGTCGACCATCCGCACCCGCTCGCCCGCGACGAAGCCGGCGAAGAGGTACTCGTCGATGTCCCCGGGCAGCGGCGCGGTGGCCGCGTAGGTGACGGCCGGCGGGCAGCCGAAGGCGATCGCGACCGGGAGGCGCTCGCCGCGCTTGGCCGCCACGGCGGCGTGGTTGCGGCTGTCCTTGTGGATCTGCCAGTGCATCCCGATGGTGCGGCGGTCGTGCCGCTGGAGCCGGTAGAGGCCGAGGTTGCGGATGCCGCTGTCGGGGTCCTTGGTGTGGGTGAGGCCCAGGTTGAAGAAGGAGCCGCCGTCCAGCGGCCAGGTGAAGAGGGCGGGCAGCTCGTCCAGGTCGACGTCGTCGCCGGTGAGCACGACCTCCTGGACCGGGGCGTCCTTCACGTGCCGGGGCGGGACGTGCGCCATCGAGGCGAGTTTGCCGAAGGCGTCCCGGAGGCCGGTGAAGCCCTGCGGCAGTTCGGGCTTGAGCAGGCCGGCGATCTTCTCGGAGATGTCATCCGGCCCCTTGAGGCCGAGCGCCTTGGCCAGGCGGCGTTCGGTGCCGAAGACGTTCATCGCCAGCGGCATCGACGAACCCTTGACGTTCTCGAACAACAGCGCCGGGCCCTTGGCCTTCTGCACCCGATCGACGATCTCGCCGATCTCCAGGTGGGGGTCCACCTCCGCCTTGATGCGCTTGAGGTCGCCCTCGCGGTCGAGGGCCCGGAGAAACGAGCGGAGATCGTCGTATGCCATGCCTGTCAGTATCCGCCACCCGATAGCCTGGCTTGCGTCAAGGGCCCCGGGAGGCGCCCGTCACTACCGCCGTCGCCGGGGGGAGATCGCAGCCGTGCTGAGGATTCTTCTGACCATCGTCCTTCCGCTCGCGCTGTGGGTGTGGGCGTTCATCGACTGCCTGGTCACCCCCGAGGACGAGGTGAAGCACCTGCCGAAGCCGATCTGGCTGATCATCGTGCTGCTCTTCCCGCCGCTGGGCCCGATCGCCTGGCTGGTGGCCGGCAAGCAGCGCGGCCTCCTGCGGGCCGGCGCGGCGGGCGGGTACCCGGGGCAGCCGGCCGACGCCCCGCGCCGCGGGCGTCCGCTGGCGCCGGACGACGACCCCGAGTTCCTCGCCTCCCTGAAGGGCGACTCCGCGCAGGGCGACGCCCCGAAGAGCGGCTCCTTGAAGAAGAGCGACAAGGAGCACGAGGACATGCTCAGGCAGTGGGAGGCCGATCTGCGTCGCCGCGAGGAGGAACTGCGCGGCGGGGACGAGCCGGAGGACGGCCGAAAGAGCTGATCGGAGCGGGTGGGCCACTCCCTCGGACGGCCCACCCGGGACTCCTCGGGTGGGCTCCGACGTTTTTGGCGCTTCCCTACGACTGCGGGCCCTCCAGCACGGGCCGGCCCCATCGCCGTGCCGAACTTGAGCCGAGCTTGAGCAGCGCACAAGATGCGCGCCCTACATTGTTGAGAGACAGCCCTGACCTGCGCTTTTCTTCATGCTCAGATCATCGGACCATCAGCTGGCCGACAACCCCCAGTATTCGAACAGACACCGAGCGCTAAGACTTAGAGGCGACCGCTTCTGTGCAGGCCTGACAGCTAAACGAACTCGACCTTGTACGGAATCGACGCCGAAACCAGTGCACGGCCCCTCGTACAGTCATAAGTGAAGAAAGTGATTCGCAGCTGGGGGTACAGCAGACGTCGGCTGTCGGACAGTTCCCTCACCCTTGGAGTGGTTCGAGATGACGGTTGTGCATGAGGCGCCGGTCGGCGGCGAGGTCCCCGAGGTCCCGGTCGACGCCCGCGGGCGAGTCGCCGAGCTGCACGAGCTCCGCGAGAAGGTGCGACGCGGCCCGAGCGAGAAGGCCACCGAGGCCCAGCACGCGAAGGGCAAGCTGACCGCCCGCGAGCGCATCGAGCTGCTGCTGGACGAGGGCTCCTTCCACGAGGTCGAGCCGCTGCGCCGACACCGCGCCCAGGGCTTCGGCCTGGAGGCCAAGAAGCCGCACACCGACGGCGTGATCGTCGGCTGGGGCACCGTGCACGGGCGCACCGTCTTCACCTACGCGCACGACTTCCGGATCTTCGGCGGCGCGCTGGGCGAGGCCCACGCGCAGAAGATCCACAAGATCATGGACATGGCCATCGCGGCCGGTGCCCCGCTGGTGTCGCTGAACGACGGCGCCGGCGCCCGCATCCAGGAGGGCGTCACCGCCCTCGCCGGCTACGGCGGCATCTTCCAGCGCAACACCAAGGCCTCGGGTGTCATCCCGCAGATCTCGGTGATGCTCGGCCCGTGCGCCGGCGGCGCCGCGTACTCGCCCGCGCTGACCGACTTCGTCTTCATGGTCCGCGAGACCTCCCAGATGTTCATCACCGGCCCGGACGTGGTCCAGGCGGTGACCGGCGAGAAGATCAGCCAGAACGGCCTGGGCGGCGCCGACGTGCACGCCGGGGTCTCGGGCGTCTCGCACTTCGTCTACGACGACGAGCAGTCGTGCATCGAGGAGGTCCGCTACCTCCTGTCGCTGCTGCCGCAGAACAACCGCGAGATGCCGCCGCCGGTCATGACCGAGGACCCGGTCGAGCGGCGCAACGACAGCCTGCTGGACCTGGTGCCCGCCGACGGCAACCGCCCGTACGACATGCGCAAGGTGATCGAGGAGATCGTCGACCACGGCGAGTACCTGGAGGTCCACGAGCGCTGGGCCACCAACGTGCTGTGCGTGCTGGCCCGGATCGACGGCCACGTCACCGGCATCATCGCCAACCAGCCGCAGTCGCTGGCCGGCGTGCTGGACATCAACGCCAGTGAGAAGGCCGCACGCTTCGTCCAGATGTGCGACGCCTTCAACATCCCGCTGGTCACCCTGCTGGACGTCCCGGGCTTCCTGCCCGGTGTCGACCAGGAGCACGGCGGCATCATCCGGCACGGCGCCAAGCTGCTGTACGCGTACTGCAACGCCACCGTGCCGCGCATCTCGCTGATCCTGCGCAAGGCCTACGGCGGCGCCTACATCGTCATGGACTCCCGCTCCATCGGTGCGGACCTGTCCTACGCCTGGCCGACCAACGAGATCGCGGTGATGGGTGCCGAGGGCGCCGCCAACGTCATCTTCCGCCGCGAGATCAACGGCGCCGAGGACCCGGACGCCATGCGCGCCCAGAAGATCAAGGAATACAAGAGCGAGCTGATGCACCCGTACTACGCGGCCGAGCGCGGCCTCGTGGACGACGTCATCGACCCGGCCGAGACCCGCCAGGTGATCGCCGCCGCCCTCGCGATGCTCCGCACCAAGCACGCCGACCTGCCCAGCCGCAAGCACGGCAACCCGCCGATGTAGCACCTGCACGACGTAGCACCCGCACGACGCAGCAAGCAGCAGGCCGTACCGAGCGACACCACACACCACTTTTCACCGGGGGAGAAACCAGAACATGACCGCTTCCGCCGAACCCCTCGTCCGCATCGTCCACGGCAGCCTCTCCGACGAGGAACTCGCCGCCCTCACCGCCGTTCTGCTGGCCCGCGCGGCCGCGGCCCAGCAGGCCGCCGCCATCGCCCCGGTCGAGCCGATCGCCAACTGGCAGCGCCTGGAGCGCCGCCCGGCCTACTACTCGCCGGTCAGCTGGCAGCAGGCCGCCTGACGGTCCGGAGCCTCCCGACGGCCGGCCACCCGGGTGGGTGGGTGGCCGTCGGGGCGTTCGCGTCGGCGTCCGCACGCCGTGTCCGCCCGTCCGGTCGGATGCGAAGCGGCTCGATAGAATACCTACTGGACGGTATGCGCCCGTCGCCCCGTCGGCCCCCCATAGGATCGGCCGCTGCCGAGGTAGAGAACTTTCCAGGGAGGCTGCGATGGCCAGGCAGGCCCGCGCACTGGCGACCCGCCAGGCGGTACTCCTCGCAGCGGCCGAGGTGTTCGACGAACGGGGCTACGCCGCCGCCACGATGTCCGAGATCCTGGACCGGGCCGGCGTCACCAAGGGCGCGCTGTACTTCCACTTCCACTCCAAGGAGGAGCTGGCGCTCGCCGTGATCGAGGGCCAGGGCGCCTGGATCGCCTCCTGGGAGCCCTCCTCGGACAGCCCGATGCAGACCCTGATCGACCTCGCGTACGCCTTCGCGCACGCGCTCCAGGAGGACCCCCTGGTGCGCGGCAGCATCCGGCTGACGATCGAGCACGGCAGCTTCACCCAGCCGCAGATCGCCGCCTACCAGGGCTGGATGGACCTGGTCCGCGAGCTGCTGCAGCGCGCCCGGGACGCCGGGGAGCTCCACCCGGGGATCGACCTGGCGGCGGCCTCCGGGGTGATCACCGGGGCGGTCACCGGGATCCAGTTGAGCTCCCAGGTGCTGGCCGACCGGCGGGACCTGATCCAGCGGATCGCCCACCTGTGGACGCTGCTGCTGCCGGGGCTGGTGCAGCCGCACGCGCTCGCCCGACTGAGCGTGGCCGAGCGCGCCGCCTCCTGAAGACCGCCTCCCGAAAGCCTCAGGTCCGGTAGCCCGGGCAGCGCTCCGCCGCCACCAGGGCCGGCAGCGCCGCCGCCCAGAGCCGGCGGACGGCCTCCCGCGCGGGCCGGCCGACCTCCTCGGCGGCCAGCAGCACCTGGCCCGCCGCCACCGAGCCGAGCAACTCCGCGCAGGCCCGCCGGTCCACCCCGGGGCGCAGCTCGCCGGCCTCGGCGGCGCGGTCCAGCAGCCGGTGGACGACGGCGGTGAGGCTGCGCCAGGTGGCGTCGCCGGGCGGGGCGGCGGCGTCCGGGGCACCGCCCTGACGCGGCCCCGGGCGGCCGATCCGGACACCCGCCCGCACCACCACGTCCTCGCGCAGCAGCCGGGCCAGCTCGTGCGAGAAGTCGATCAGCCCCTGGACGGCGGGACCCTCCGCGCGCAGGGCGCGCAGCGCGGCCGAGCCGACCTCCCGCCCGGCGGCGGCCCGGACACCGTCGGCCAGGGCCTGCTTGGAGACGAAATGGAAGTAGAGGGCGCCCTTGCTCACCCCGGCCCGGCGGCTGATGTCGACCAGGCTGGCGGCCTCGAAGCCGACCTGGGCGAAGGTGTCCGCCGCAGCGAGCAACACGGCCTGCCTGGTCCGCCCCGCGCGTTCCTGCTTGACCACTGACCCCTCCGGACTCGGCCGGACGCGCTCCCCCGCCCCGTCCGGCTGCTGTCGGCTCGCCCTCGGTGGGGGGCGGCGCCTCGCATGCGGACGGCATCCGCCAAAACCGCATAGTTGGTATCTAATCTAGCGCCCTTGTCGACCCCGCCGTCCAGCGGGGCCGACCCCCGCCCAAGGTCTGCCCTCCCCCGTTTCGGGCATTCCCGCAGCCCAGAGGCCAGGTAGCGTGGCCGGGCCGGGTGATGCGGCGGGGGGTGACCCCGGCCGCAGAACACAAACCGGGTGGTATGTATGTTTTGCTGTGGGGCGTCCATAGCGGCCGCTCGACCGACACCCTGGAACGGGGCCAGTCATGCCATTGATCGTAGAGCCGGACGCCGACGGCCCGTACGCCCACCCCGGCCCCGGCACTCACCTCGGCCACGGCGTCGACTCCGGCTACGACTTCCACGACCGGACCGTCTCCCGGCACCTGGTGCACCGCGCCTCGGTGTCCGAGGTCTTCCTCACCGGCTGGCAGGCCACCGGCCCGTACGACTTCCTGCTCGGCGCCCAGTGGCCCCGGATGCACGGCTTCTACCGGCTGCCCGGGGACCGCTACCACGACCCGGTGCTGATGGCCGAAACCGTCCGGCAGGCCGGACTGCTGATCGGCCACGCCGGCTTCGGGGTGCCGCGCGACCACCACTTCGTCATGGAGGACCTCGGCTACGCGCTCGGCGAGGCGGGCCTGCCGGGCCTCGCCGTCACCGCCGGGCCCGCCTCGCTGATGCTGACCGTCGGCTGCGAGGACGTCCGGATGCGGCACGGTCGGCTGGCCTCGCTGCGGGTCCACGCCGAGATCACCCGGGACGGCCTGCGGATCGGCCACGGCTCCGGCCAGCTGCGGGTGCTCACCCCCGCCTCGTACGAACGGCTACGCGGCCCCGGGCGACCCGGCTCCACCCCGCCGCGGCCGCCGGCACCCGCCGCACCCGAACTCGTCGGCCGGGCGGAGCCCGCGGACGTGGTGCTCAGCCCGACCCTGCGGCCGGACACCTGGCTGCTGCGGGCCGACGCCGAGCACCCGGTGCTGTTCGACCACGCGCCGGACCACGTGCCCGAGATGCTGGTGCTGGAGGCCGCCCGGCAGGCCGCCCAGCGGCTGCGCCACCCCGAGCCGGTGGTGCCGGTCGAGCTGGTGACCTCCTTCGACCACTACATCGAGCTGGACCGGCCCTGCTTCGTCCGGGCGGTGCGCGAGCAGTCGCCGGACGGCCGGCACACGCCCGTCCTGGTCCGGTTGGTCCAGGACGGACGGACGGCGGCCGAGTGCCGGCTGCTCACCGAACCGGTCGACGGCCCGCGGGTGCCGGTCCGGCGGGACGCCTTCGACGGCCGCCCCACCACCCCGGGCCTCGGCAGCACCCGGCTGCCGCTGGCGAGTTGAGCCCTCCCCCAGGGCCTGCCCCTGGATCCTTTCCGGTCTGATCCGACAGGACCCGAGAGCCGTGCCCTACGCCGCCACCAGCGCGGCCGGCCGCCGCCCGGCGTGCATCACACTGAGGTTGGCCGCCAGCCGGACCGGGTCCTGGGCCAGCCAGAGCCGCAGCGCAGCGCCCAGTGCCGCGCTGGCGGACTCGATCCGGACGTCGGTGATCTGGGCGATCCGGGCCGCACCGGGCACCAGCAGGTCGGCCAGCGCGGTCGGCAGCCAGACCGTCAGGGCGCACGGCGCGGGCGTGGCGAGGGCGCTCAGCAGCCGGTAGGCGTCCCCCGGCGCGCTGAGCGTGGGGATGATGTCCAGCAGAGCGTCGGCCACCACTTCGGACACGTCGCTCCGGTGTCCCTGGGCGAGCCGGCGGAGCAGCAGTTGCTCGGCGGCGTTGATTCGGACGGTCAGCATGACCTCGTCGCACTCCATTGCGCGATTTCCTCCTCGTTCCTCCCCGTACCGGCACGGACGGCCGGCACGAACTACCCCTGTCGCACCTCGGCCCGGCCACCTCCTGCGGAAAGCCGGGCCGGTGGGTGGGTGCCCCCGGTCAGATCCCCGCGTACGAGTGCTTGCCGGTGACGAAGATGTTCACGCCGTAGTAGTTGAAGAGCCAGCAGGCGAACGCCGCCAGCGCCAGGTACGCGGCCTTGCGGCCCTTCCAGCCGGCCGTCGCGCGGGCGTGCAGGTAGCAGGCGTAGGCGACCCAGGTGATGAACGACCAGGTCTCCTTCGGGTCCCACTCCCAGTACTTGCCCCAGGCCGCCTCGGCCCAGATCGCGCCCGCGATGATGGTGAACGTCCAGAGCGGGAAGACCAGGGCGTTGATCCGGTAGGACAGCTTGTCGAACGTGGAGGCGGCGGGCAGCCGGCGCCAGATCGACGCCGAGGTGCCCAGCGGACCGGTGGTCAGGCCGGCCGCCATGCGCCTGTCGAAGGAGTCCTTGCCGATGTACAGCAGCGTGGCGATGAACGCCGCGTAGAAGGCGCCGCCGCAGATGATCGCGGTGGAGACGTGGATCGCCAGCCAGTACGAGTGCAGCGCCGGGACGAGCTGCTCGGAGTCGGTGTACAGCACCTGCGTCGCGATGCCGAGCGTCAGCAGCACCGCGACGGTGACCGGCAGGCCGAGCCAGCGGACGTTCTTCTTCGCGGCCAGCAGCACCAGGTAGGCGGCGGTCATCGCGAAGGCGAAGGCGCAGGAGAACTCGTACATGTTGCCCCACGGCCAGCGGGACACCGACAGGCCGCGGGCGACGATGCCGCCGCCGTGCAGCAGCAGCGCCAGGACGGTCAGCGAGACCGCGATGCGGCCGGCCAGGTCGGCCTTCTCGCTGGTGCCTGCCGCGCCCGGACCGTCCACGTCGTCGTCGCCGCGACCGCCGGTGACGACGGTCGCGCCCTCGCCCGCCAGGACGGTGCGGGTGAGCGTGGTGGTGCCGCCCTTCGCCCCGGCCACGGTGACGGTGACCTGCTTGGCGGCCTTGGGCTCCGCGGCGGCGACGGTCTCGGCCAGGTTGCCCGACTGCTCCTTGGAGCGGACGGCGACCGCGCCCTTGCTACCGAACGTCCACTCGAACATGTGGGCGAACATGGCGATCGTGTAGACCGCCATCGCCGAATAGATCAGCTTGTTGGAGAGGTCGGCCAGCTGTGGGTCGACCCCCGAGGCGAGATGCACCGTCTACTCCTTGGAGTTCTGGTCGGCAGGGGCTGTGGGGTCTTCTGCTGCGTGATCTTCTGGTGCCCGGTCGTCTTCCCCGGGTGCGGATCCGTTCTCGTCCTCGGCCGCCGGGGCGTCGTCCTGGAGGTCAACCGCCAGTTCGGCCAGCTCCTCGGCGATCTTCGCCGACTCGCTGCGGCCCAGACCGGCGAGCTCCACCTGGGTGCCGCCGCCCGGCAGGGCCACCGCCCGCACCCAGATCCGGCGGCGCTGGATGAACAGCGAGCCGATCAGGCCGAGGATCGCCAGGACGGCGCCGGTCAGCGCGATCGCGTTGCCCGGGCGGTGCGAGACGTTGAAGCTCGCCCACTGCTTGTAGCCTTCGAAGGTGACGCTGCCGTAGCCGTCCGGCAGGGTCCAGCCCTGGCCGGGCTTGAGCCGGGCCTTGGCGGGCTGCTCGTCCACCTTCATCTGGGTGAGCTTGCGGGTGTTCAGCTGGTAGATGTTCTGCGGCAGGCCGGAGTCGGTGCCGAGGTCGCCGGAGAAGGCGTTCAGCACCAGCTCGGGCTCGGCGTCGCCGGGGAACAGCGAGACCGGGCCGGTCCCCGCGAAGCTCACCGGCGCCGTCGGAAGGAAGAAGCCGGAGAAGCCCAGCTGGGTCTTGTTGCCGTCCGGGCCGATGCCGTAGTCGGAGACCTTCACGACGCCGGTCGAGGTCAGGTTGGCGTCCTGCGGCAGGAACGGCACGACGTCGTGGTAGACCACGTCACCCTTGCCGTTGCGGACGGTGATGACCGGGGCGTAGCCGTGGCCGATCAGGTAGACCTTGCTGCCGCCGATCTCCAACGGGTGGTTGACCTCGATCGTGCCCTTCTTGAGCTTCGACTCGTCGCTGCCCTGGTAGTACTCCACGTTCGCGGTGAACTCCCGGGCGGCGCCGATCTGGTCGCCCTGGTTCTGGAACTTCGAGGTGAAGTCGTCGAGCTTCAGGTAGAAGGGGTCGAGGTCCTGGTTGTTGTAGAACCGCGTGCCGGTGAAGTCGTCGAGCTGGGTGATGGTGTTGGAGTAGCCCTGGCCCTCGACCATCAGCTTGCCGCCGGTGCCGGAGGCCAGGCTGGCCCAGGCGAAGCCGCCGAGCAGCGCGAACAGCGACAGGTGGAACAGCAGGTTGCCGACCTCGCGCAGGTAGCCCTTCTCGGCGGCCACCGCGCCGCCGGACAGGTTGGCCCGGAAGCCGCGCTTGCGCAGCAGCCGGTGGGCGGCGGCGTTGACCATCTCGGGGTCCGCCTCGGTGCGCCAGGCCGCGTGCACCGGCATCCGGGTGAGGTTGCGCGGCGCGGCCGGCGGCTGGGCCCGCAGCACGCCGACGAACTGCCAGGTGCGCGGGATGATGCAGCCGGCCAGCGAGACGAACAGCAGGATGTAGATCGCGGAGAACCAGACCGAGCTGTAGACGTCGAACAGCTGGAGCTTCTCGTAGATCGGCGCGACCGTGGTGTGCTGCGCCTTCCAGGTCTGCACCTTGAACTGGTTCTGGCCGTTCTGCGGGATCAGCGAGCCCGGAATGGCGGCCAGCGACAGCAGGAACAGCAGGATCAGGGCGACCCGCATCGAGGTCAGCTGGCGCCACATCCAGCGCGCCCAGCCGAACGCCCCTATGCCGGTCGGGCCCTCGGACTCGACCGGCGCGGTGCTGAGCCGCTCGGCGGCGGCGTCGTCCGGCGCCGGGGGCAGCTCGGTCTCGGTCGTGGTCTTGCTCACGGTCAGATTCCGATCCGGAAGTCGGCGGTCCAGGACTGCAGTTCGCTCATCATCGAGTCCCAGATCCCGGTGACGAGCAGCAGACCGACCGCGACGAGCATGCCGCCGCCGATCCGCATGACGAGCGGGTAGTGCCGCTTGACCCACCCGAAGGCACCCAGCGCCCGGCGGAAGGCGACGGCGGCCAGGATGAACGGTACGCCGAGGCCCAGGCAGTAGAAGGTGGTCAGCAGCGCGCCACGCTGGGCGTCGGCCTGGTTGAGGGCCAGGTTCTGCACGGCAGTCAGGGTCGGGCCCATGCACGGGGTCCAGCCGACGCCGAAGACCACGCCCAGCATCGGGGCGCCCAGCAGGCCGACGGCCGGACGGCGGTGCGAGCGCACCTCCAGCATGTTCAGGCCGGGGATCAGGCCCATGAACGCCAGGCCCATCACGACGGTGAGCGAGCCCAGCACGATGCTGATCGGCCGCTTGTAGTCCTGCAGCTCCTGGCCGAAGAAGCCGAACAGGGCGCCGGTGGAGACGAAGACGGCGGTGAAGCCGAGGATGAACAGCACCACGCCGAGCAGCATCCGGCCGCGCTTCGAGCCGCGGGCGTCCGCGAGGTCGGCGGCGGAGAAGCCGGTCACGTACGACAGGTAGCCCGGCACCAGCGGCAGCACGCAGGGCGAGAAGAACGACACCAGCCCGGCCGCGAGCGCGATCGGCGCCGCGACCAGCAGCGCCCCGCTCTGCATGGTCGAGGTGGTGTCGGCGAGCTGCAGCGCCCCACTCACTGCTTCTGCTCCGCGACCACCGGCTGGAGGATCGACTCCAGCGCGTCCTCGGTCGTACCGCCGACGGCGCGGGCGGCCAGCTTGCCGTCGCGGTCGACGATCAGGGTGGTCGGGATGGACTGCGGGTTGAGGCTGCCCTTGGGGAACTTGAGCAGCTGGGTCCCGGCCGCGTCGAAGATGCTCGGGAAGGTGACGCCCTGCTCCTGCTCGAAGCGGACGGCGTTGGTCTTGTCGGTGTCCCGGGTGTTGATGCCGAGGAACTGGACGCCCTGGTCCTTGTACTTCTCCGCGACGGTCTGCAGGCTCTTCGCCTCGGCCCGGCACGGCCCGCACCAGGAGCCCCAGACGTTCAGCACCACGACCTTGCCGCGGTAGTCGGAGAGCTTGACCTGGTTGCCCTCCAGGGTCTCCCCGGTGATGTCCGGCGCGTCCCCGCGCTTGCCGGCGTCCGCCTTCGACAGGTTGGTCCCCTTGACGGTGACGAAGCCCACCTGGCCTTCACCGCTGCTCGACGAGCCCGAGGAGGAACAGCCGGTGAGGACGAGCGCAGCGGCGGCGACGGTGGCAGCGGCTGCGGCGACACGGGGACGGGGGCGCGTCATGGCAGACATGTGAAAAGTTTCGCATGGAGTTCCAGGCCGGTTCGCCGGGGTCCTGCCTTGCGCGCCGCACCCCCTCTGACCTGCGACGGAAGCGGGCCACCCGGCGGTCGCCGGGTGGCCCGAAGCCATACTTACCCAGGACTTACGCGCGGTGGCGCAGGCCCGTGCGCGCGGTCGCGCGGGCTCTGGCCCCGAAGCTCAGGCTCCGAAGCTCAGGCTCCGAAGCTCTTACCCACCGGCTTGCCCTTGCCGCCCTTGCCTACCAGGTGCGCCGGCAGCAGGTCGCGGGCCGGCTCGCGGTAGCCGACCGAGACGATCCGGTCGCCCTCGAAGGTGAAGCTGGTCAGCGAGGCCAGCGAGCACTGCCGACGGCGCGGGTCGTGCCAGAGCCGACGGCGCTCCACGAAGGAGCGGACGATCCAGATCGGCAGCTGGTGGCTGACGCAGACCGCCTCGTGCCCGCGGGCGGCGTCCCGGGCGGCGCCGAGCGCGCCCATCATCCGCACCACCTGGTCGAGGTACGGCTCGCCCCAGGAGGGCTTGAACGGGTTGGTGAGGTACTTCCAGTAGCCGGGGTTGCGCAGCGAGCCGTCGCCGACGCCGAAGGTCTTGCCCTCGAAGACGTTCTCCGCCTCGATCAGCCGGCCGTCCACCGCGAGGTCCAGGCCGTGCGCCTTGGCGATCGGCGCGGCGGTCTCCTGGGCACGCTCCAACGGGGAGGCCACCACGTGGGTGATGTCCCGGCCGGCCAGGTCCTCGGCGACCCGGTCGGCCATCTCCCGGCCCAGCTCGGACAGGTGGTAGTCGGGCAGCCGCCCGTACAGCACGCCCTCCGGGTTGTGCACCTCACCGTGGCGCATCAGGTGGACGACGGTGATCTCTTTGGCGCTCACTTCTCAACTGCTCCTGGGACTCGGGGTGGACTCAGGCCGTGGCGGCGGCAGCGGCGCGCGCTGCGGCCGGCAGGGCGGCGGCGATCCGCTCGATCGCCCGCGCGTCGTGGGCCGCCGAGACGAACCAGGACTCGAAGGCGGACGGCGGCAGGTAGACGCCCTCGGCCAGCATCGCGTGGAAGAAGGCGGTGAAACGGTACGCCTCCTGGGTCCGGGCCTCGTCGTAGTTCGTGACCGGAGCCTCGGTGAAGAACACCGAGAACATGTTCCCGGCAGTCTGCAGCCGGTGCGCCACGCCCTCCTTGGTGAGCGCCTCGGAGACCAGGCCGGAGACCTCGGCGGCGACCTCGTCCACCCTCGCGTACACCTCGTCGGTGCAGCCGCGCAGCTGGGCCAGGCCCGCCGCGGTGGCGACCGGGTTCCCGGACAGGGTGCCCGCCTGGTAGACCGGGCCGGCCGGGGCCAGGTGCGCCATCACGTCGGCGCGGCCGCCGAAGGCCGCGGCCGGGAAGCCGCCGCCCATGACCTTGCCGAAGGTCAGCAGGTCCGGCGCCCAGCCCTCGTTCGCCGCCTCCAGGCCGTACCAGCCGGCCTTGGAGACGCGGAAGCCGGTCATCACCTCGTCGGAGACGAACAGCGCGCCGTTGTCCCGGCAGAGCCGGGCCAGGCCCGCGTTGAAGCCGGGCAGCGGCGGGACGACGCCCATGTTGCCGGGCGAGGCCTCGGTGATCACGCAGGCGATCTCGCCCGGGTGGGCGGCGAAGGCCTGCTCGACGGCGGCCAGGTCGTTGTACGGCAGCACGATGGTGTCGCCGGCCTGGGCGCCGGTGACGCCCGGGGTGTCGGGCAGCCCGAAGGTGGCCACACCGGAACCGGCGGCGGCCAGCAGCGCGTCCACGTGACCGTGGTAGCAACCGGCGAACTTGACGACCTTCGCCCGGCCGGTGAAACCGCGGGCGAGCCGGATCGCGGACATGGTGGCCTCGGTGCCGGAGGAGACCAGGCGGACCTGCTCGACCGGGGCGATCCGGGAGACGATCTCCTCGGCCAACTCGACCTCGCCCTGGCCGGGCGTGCCGAAGGAGGTGCCGCGGGCGACCGCCTGCTGGACGGCGTCGATCACGGCGGGGTGCGCGTGGCCGAGGATCATCGGACCCCACGAGCACACCAGGTCGACGTACTCACGGCCGTCGGCGTCGGTGAGGTAGGGGCCGGTGCCGGACACCATGAAGCGCGGCGTGCCGCCGACCGCGCGGAAGGCGCGCACCGGGGAGTTGACGCCGCCGGGCGTGACCACGGAGGCGCGAGCGAACAGCGACTGGGACTGGGGGGCTTCGTAGGGGTAGCTCACGGGAGACATGGTCTCAAATCGTGTCCTTGAGCTCTGCATGTCCGGCCCGATCATCTGGAACGATGATCCGGGCACCGTTGTCTGTACGGTTGTCCGTGACGGTTGTCCGTACGGACGGGGCCGCTGGCTGCCCCGGAGCACGGACCAGTCAGACTGTGCACACAGAATGCGCGAGCACTCCGGTCGTGTGCAGGGGTGTGGAGAGGACTGCTGTCTGCCGCGAGTGGGTAACGGCCCGCGAGTGGGTACGGCGGCGCATGACGGGTAAGGAGCACGTCCGGAGGGACGCCGGGCGTGCGGGGGTCTGTCGATTCCGGCGAATTCCGGTGAGGATGGTCCGAGTGTCCGAGGCGCAGGACGGCTACGACGAGGCCGCGGGGGGCTCCCGCAGGCCCGCCGAGGCCGCACGCGGGGGTACGGGAGCGGGTACGGGTCGTGGTCGTCGCGGCGGCGAGAGGCGGGGTGAGGGACGCGTGGGGGTGACGTACAAGTACTTCGGCGCACCGGACCGCGCCACCGCCGCCAGAGTCCCCACCGCGCTCGGCCCGGGCGGTCTCGGCCTGGACGCCGGCGAACTCGGCGCGCTGGGGCGGCTCGGCGACCTGATGGAGACCAGCGGCTCCCCCACCGGCCACCTCTCCACCAAGATCAAGCCGGAGACCATGAGCGCCATGGTCCTCACCGGCATCCAGGGCGTCCCGCTGCACCAGGTCCCGCCGCTGGAACTCGTCGTGCTGCACCCCGACTACGCCGTCGTCCAGCTCCCGCACAACGTGGTCGAACCGCTCCGCAAGGCCGACGAGACCGAGCTCGGCGCGGCCGCCTTCATCTGGTCCACCGTCCCGGACCGGCGCGGGCCGCGCGACGCCTTCGTGATCTACAGCATGCTGCACGAGTGGCAGGACTTCGCCAACCGGCTGCACGACGCCGGGCACCAGCTGTACTGCCTGGTCTGGCCGTAACGGCGGCACCGAACCGCTCCTGCCCTCCCATCAGCTTCCGGGGGGAGGCCGTCCGTACGCACAGTGGCCGCCGCGCGGGGGAGGACCGCTGCGACCGGCCGGAACCTGCTGTCAGCAGGCTCCGCCGGTGGAATGTGGTGTCCGGTCGGCCGGAGCCACCCACCGGGGCGAGCGGCCGAGGTCGGCCCGATCGACCGGACCGGAGCGGGACGGCCGGTGGGCGAGGAACTCGGCGACCCGTCTCAGCACGTCGTTGGCCGAGCGGAGTTCCTCGATCTCGGACTCCAGCCGAGCGATGCGTCGGGCGTGGGCCTCACACATGCCGCCCTCCTCCGGCTCGGACATCGACTACCCGGCTATCCCTTGACGTTCCGTCGGGCCGACCCCACCAGGAACACCACCGCGAGCATCGCCGCGGACAGTGCCATGATCAGGAGCGGGCTGGGACCGACCGGCTTGCCGTTCACCCGGACCGCGCCCATGAAGTCCAGCGCCGCCACGTTGTTGACGAGGATGTACCAGATCGGCAGGTAGATCGCCTGGAAGACCCGGTGGGTGCGGCTCAGCACACCCAACGACATGGCGAGCGAGGGGATGACCAGCACGCCCCCGAACCAGCAGACCACGCCCGGGCCGTCACCGGCCACCAGCATCCGCACCAGCGGGGCGACGCCCATCACCGCGGTGAGCACCAGCCCGGACGCCCACTCGGCCAGCAGCCTGCGCCGGGCCGACGGGTAGGCGCCCAGCAGCACCTCCAGGCCGTTCTCGACCTGCTGGCTGCCCAGCCTCGACCAGATCAGCACCGGCCACAGCCAGACACCGGGCAGCAGCATGCCGGTCACGGTCTCCATCGGCAGCGCGAAGCCCGCCACGGTGAGCGCGCCGGCCACCGCCCACCACCAGGGCGAGACGCCCTGCAGCAGGATCCGCACCTCGCCGACCAGCAGGCGCCCGAAGGCTCCGGCCCGGGTCGGCGCGGTCTGCGGGAGCTCACCCGGGGCAGTGGACCAGGTGGCGGCCGGGGCCGGCTCCGGCCCGGCGGTGCCGAAGGGATCGGCCGCCGCGGGGGCGGGCTCCCCGTCCGCCGCCGCCTTGGCCGGGACCAGCGAGCCGGCCGCGCGGGCCGGGTCGAACCGGCCGAACCAGAGCGTCGGCAGCAGGGCGACGGCACAGGCCAGCAGGACCAGCACCACCCGGCCGAGGACGAAGCCGCCGGACGGGTCGAAGCCGTCCCAGAGGAACGTGCCCAACGGCTTGCTCACCTTGGTCAGTCCCAGGCTGAACCCGCCCGCGGCGGACTGCAGGTGCTGGTTCCCCATCGCCGCGTTCAACGACTGCGCGACCTGGTGCACACCGAGGCCGCCGAACGGCGCGGAGCCGGACTGGCCGCCGACCGAGATCACCAGGGCCAGCACGAACCAGACCACGTTCCCGAAGCCGGCCCGTAGCAGCGGCACCGTCTCGAACAGGATCGCGGCCGCGGCGGTCAGCGCCATCAGCGGCAGCGAGAGCAGCACGAACGGCTCGACCAGGGCGACCGGGTCGACCGAGCGGTTCTCACCGCGGGCCAGCTGCATCACCAGCGCGGTGACCGCCAGCACGCCGGTCATCGAGGCGAGCACCAGCAGGTTGCTCAGGAATTTGGCGAACAGGTAGCCCGACGTCCGCAGCGGGGTGGCGGCGAGGATCTGGCCGACCCGGCTGGTCTCGTCCCGCGCGATACCGCTGCGCACCACGGAGAAGCCGCCGAAGGTGAGCCAGAGCGCCCCGGCGAGGGCGGTGACCACGCCGACGTAGGCGCTGTTGTAGACGCCCCGGTTGCCGCCGACGTCCATGATCACCCAGGTGCTGTTCACGTTCGGGACGGCCAGGTAGCCGAGCCCGATCGCGGCCAGCAGGGTCACCGCGTACGCCGGTCGACGCACCCGGTCGCGGAAGTCGCCGACCGCCAGCCCGGCAAGCACGCGCGCGTTCACCACCGCATCGCCTGCTGCTCGGCCGGGGTCCGCTCGGCGGGCCGGTGGATGATGCCCAGGTAGGCGTCCTCGAGGTCGGGCGAGACCCGGACCGCGTCCTGGGTCGGCGGGACGGGGGCGAGCAGCCGCAGCCGCACCCCGTTCGCGGTCCGCACCATGCGGCTGACCACGTGCCGGGCCTGCACGGCCGGTACCTCGGCGGGGGCCACCATGACCTCCCAGACCTGCCCGTCGATCTCCCGGAGCAGCTCGTCGGGGGCGCCACGGCGCAGCAGGCGGCCCTGGGCGACCACGGCGATGTCGGAGGCGACCGACTCGACGTCGGAGACGATGTGGGTGGAGAGCATCACCACCCGGTCGGCCGCGAGGTCGCTGAGCAGGTTGCGGAAGCGCACTCGCTCCTCCGGGTCGAGGCCGGCCGTCGGCTCGTCGACCACAATCACCTTGGGGTCGGCCAGCAGGGCCTGGGCGATGCCGACCCGGCGGAGCATGCCGCCGGAGTACTTGCCGAGCGGGCGCTTGACCGCCTCGGTGAGGTTCACCAGCTGGATCAGCTCGTCGATCCGGGCCCGGGCGGAGCGCGCGGAGAGGCCCTTGGCAGCCGCCAGGTAGGACAGGAACTCCCGCGAGGTCAGATTCGGGTATACCCCGAAGTCCTGTGGCAGGTAGCCGAGTTCGCGACGCAGCCGGTCCGGGTTGGCGACCACGTCGGTCCCCTCGTAGCGGACCTGGCCGCTGGTGGGCTTGGTGACCGTGGACACGATCCGCATCAGCGAGGACTTGCCGGCGCCGTTGGGCCCCAGCAGGCCCAGCATGCCCGGGTTCAGGTGCATCGTCATGCCGTCGACGGCGCGCTTGCCGCCCTTGTACACCTTGGTGATGTCGATCAGTTCGAGCATTGTCGTCTTCTTCCCCGTCGGACCGGTCGGTCTCAGCCCTTCAGATCCGTCTCTTTGCCGTCGCGCGTCACGGCGACGCCGCGCGGGACCTCCACCCGGAACTTGGCGTCACAGTTGGCCAAGCCGGTGCACTGCGCCTGGAGTTCGAGCGTTCCGTCCTCCAACTGCCAGGTCTCCTTGATGTCACCCACCTTGGAGCCCTTGTCGAACCAGCGGGTGACCTTGACGTCCTTGCGGTCGGCCGGGACGAGGTCGGTGGGGATGCCGTGCGACTTGACGTTCAGGGACTTGCCGCTGAACTCGATGGTCTTGTCCTCGGGCTTGGCGTCCCCGGCCTTGGCGCAGCCGGTCAGCGGGATGAGGGCGGCGACGGCGAGGGCGAGCAGGGCGGGTGCGGCTTTCTTGCGCGAGACCACCGGTTCCTCCGGGAGACTGGGATTGGGCACGGTTGAGAGCTTCGCCGATCCGCGGCCCGCTGCCATCTGCCGTTCGGCAGATATTGCCGCTGTCGCCGTCCCGGCTGGACCGACCGGTCAGGCCCGGCCGGGTCGGGGCGGGTCGGGGCGCAGCGGCAGCACGCCGCAGACGCGCCAGCCCCCGGCGTGCGGGCCGGCGGCCAGGTCACCGCCGAGGGTGGTGACCCGCTCGGCCAGGGCGGCCAGGCCGGTGCCGCCGCCACCGGGACGGCGGGCCGCCAGGCCGCCGGAGCCGCGCCGGCGTCCGCTGTCGGTCACGGTGACCCGCAGGGCGGGTCCGTGGGTGCGGACCACCTCCACGTCCAACCGGCCGGCGCTCGGGGCGTGCCGGCGGATGTTCGTCAGCGCCTCCAGGACGACCCGGTAGGCGGCGTCCTCGATCTCCCGCGGCGCTGTCCCGGCCAGGCCCGGCTCCAGGTCGAGTACGCCGCCGACCGGGCCGGAGGCCAGGAAGCGGTCGACCAGCTCGGGCAGGTCGGCGAGGCCGTGGACCCTGGTCGGCGGCGGTTCGGCGGCAGCCGGCGTCTCCGGGTCGCGCAGGGCCTGCAGGGTGTGGTCCATCGAGTCCAGCGCTCGCAGGCCGGCCGCCTCCAGCCGGTCCAACAGTTCCCTGACCTGCTCCTCGTCGTACGCGCTGACCTGGGCCGCCTGCACCTCCAGCAGGATGCCGGTCACCTCGTGGGCGACGAAGTCGTGGAGGTCCCTCGCCACTTCGAGCCGCTGCTCCCGGCGGGCCCGCTGGACCGCGCGGGCCCGGCGGTCGTCGTTCGCCCGCAGGTAGAGCCCGACGCCCACGGCGCAGGCCGCCGGGAACATCGCCATCGCGACGGCGACCACGGAAGGCGCGAGCACCGCCTGTGGCAGCCGGAGGGTGAAGCGCAGTGGGAGCGCCATCAGCGCCAGGGTCAGCGCCGAGCCGACCAGCGCCGCGCGGCGGACGTCCGCCCGCCGGATCACCCGCCCTACCAGCACCAGCATGGACGCGAACTCGAACGGGAGCCACGGCAGCACGAGCCCCTGCCGGCCGGGGTAGCCGATGTCGGCGGCGACCGACAGCACCGCGACCAGGCCGGCCGCCAGGACCGGGGAGACCGGGACCAGCGGTCGGCGCAGGATCGCGACCGCCATCGCCAGGACGGCGACGAGGGCCACGATCCACGCGCTCGGTGGGGCGATCGCCGCCGGAGCCGCGACCAGGAACGTCGCCGTCGCGCACACCGCGCGACGGCGATGCGAGTCAGGCATCAGTTCGGTCTGCACCGGGCCGAGCCTACGCACGACGCAGGACCGGTGCGGCCCCGTGCAGATGACCGATGATCAGACAGCTGCCGTTCGACAGATCTTTCGGACGCGTGCGGACGGCACAATGGCCGGGCGGGCGGTCACGCCGTCCCGCCCACCGGGGTCGGCGCCGGCCCCGGTACGGGCCGGGGCCGGGACCAGCGGCGGATGGCCGGCCGCTCCACCAGGACGTTCATCACCCAGGCCAGCAGCAGCGACAGCAGGAAGGCGGCGACGATGAGTGCGATGCCGGCCGGCATGCCGCAGTTGGGGCCGACCAGGTCCCCGTCCTTCTCCACGGCGCCCAGGACCAGGTGACCGTACTTGAGCACCAGGTTGTGCAACAGGTAGAAGGCGAAGGAGAGTTCGCCGAGGCGGACGACGATGCGGTGGTTCGGCACAGTGCGCCGACCGGCCATGTCGGCGACGGCGAGGGAGGCGGTGAGCAGAGCGATCGGGATCACGGTGGCGGCGCTCATCCGGTACAGGTACGGCAGTTGCTGTCCGACCCAGTAGCCGACCACCACGAGCGGAGCGGCCACGTACGGCCGCATCCAGGTGATCCAGCGGTCGGTCAGGACGATCCGCGCCGGCGACATGCCGAGCAGGCACTCCACCATGCGGGCCAGCGGGAAGAAGTACACCAGCCAGTACTGGTCGATCGACACCCCGAAGAGCGGCATCGGCCGGTCGTCGTGGACGAAGTTCTGGGCCACCGAGACCGCGACGTGTCCGGAGGTGCCGAGACCGTTCAGGAAGTCCCAGTCCGCCTGAGTGTCGCTGAAGATTCCCTCCAGTGAGCTGTGGAAGAGGAAGACCGGAATCATCGCGAGGAACCGGAGACCGGTCAGTGAATCCAGACGGATTCCGCTTTGTCGATTGAGCACGGGATGCCTTTCGCCGTTTCGGTGCTGTGTGCGCACCGGACCGGCCACCCCTGATCCGTGATTTCTTCGGCACCCGTCGGCCGGAGGAATTCCTCACTCTGCCAATCGACCGGTCGCATATCCCATCTCGAAAGCGCGCACGGCGATTCCGACCCGATTCCTGACGCCCAGCTTCCGCTGAATGCTGGCCACATGGGTCTTCACCGTGCCCGCCGAGATGAACAGTTCACCGGCGATGTCGGAGTTGGTCTTCCCCTCGGCCACCTTCCCGGCGATCTCCACTTCCCGATCGGTGAGCGACTCGACCATGGCCGAGCCGCCCGGCCGGACGCCGGTGACGTGTTTGAGCAGCCGGACCGTGATGGACGGACTGATCAGGCTGTCGCCCGCCATCGCGGCCCGGACCGCCTCGACCAGCAGCGTCGGGCCCGAGCGTTTGAGCAGGAATCCGGAGGCGCCGTGGCGCAGCGCCGGATACACGTATTCGTCGAGATCGAAGGTGGTGACGACGACGACCTTGATCGGCGGCGTCGCCGAGGGGCCGGCGAGCAGACGGACGACCTCCAGACCGTCCATGCGCGGCATCCGGATGTCCACCAGCGCCACGTCAGGCCGGAGTTGGCGCGCCGCTTGCACGGCGGCGACACCGTCCCCAGCTTCGCCGACCACCTCCATGTCCGGCTGGTTCTCAAGGATTCGCCGCATGCCGCGGCGGACCATCTCCTGGTCGTCCGCGAGCAGTAATCGAATGGTCACAGCCAGGAATTCTGGCATACACCGGCGGACCGGATGATCCCGGTCCGCCGGGTGGAGCCCCGGCCCGGTCAGCCCTGCTGGGCCGCCAGGCTCGCCGGTCGCATGTCCGTCCAGTTGGTGTTGACGTAGGCGATCGCGGCCTCACGGTCGGCGTCGGCCAGGACCGTGCGCCAGCCGGCCGGCACGTCCGCGAAGACCGGCCACAGCGAGTGCCGGCCCTCGTCGTTCACCAGGACGTGGAAGGAGCCGTCGGGGTCGTCGAACGGGTTGGGGGTGCTCATGGTTGCGCCTCCTCAGGCCGGGATCTCGGTTCGTTGGTGGCTGTGGAACGGCACCGGCGCGAGCTCGCGGCTCTGCAACAAGGCCATGCCGAGCGAAGTGAGGGTGTGCAGTGCGGTGTTCCGGTTGCGCGCGGTGGTGATCAGGCCCGCCCTGCGCAGGACCGCCGCGTGCTTGCTGGCTCCGGCCAGCGATATGCCCAGCCGTTCGGCGAGTTCGCCGGTGGTGCAGCTGTCGGTGAGTGCCTGGAGCGCCGCGGCCCGGGTGTGCCCGACCAGGGCCCCGAGCGCCTGCTCGCCCGGCTCCCACGCCTCCCAGAGCCCGGGCTTGACGGCCGAGCCGATCGGGAAGGCCACGGCGGGCCCGCCGGCCTCACGGTCGTCGTCGATGTACACGCAGGACGGGTCGTTGAGGAAGAACGAAGGGCTCAACACCAGCCCCCGGCCGTTGAGGTGGACATCGCGGTCCGGCCCGCCGCGGACTTCGAGGACCGGCGCGTTCCAGTGCAGCCTCGGGTGGATGGCACTCAGCGGCCGCTCCGCCCCCTGGGCGATCGCGATCCGGCCACGGGCGTCCCGCACCCGCTCCAACTGCGGCCTGATGTCGGCCCAGTAGGGCAGGACCGCGACCTGGGTGAACCTGCTCAGCAGCGCCGCCGAAGTGATCTGGCCCTCGCCGCACCGGGACGGCCCCAACAGTTCGATCAAATCCGTTAAGTTCGGAGCCTGTTGGGCGAGTGACTCCAGTTCGGCGGTGCGCGCCCCCAGCGCGGCGCGCACCCGCATGCGCCAGGGGTGGAACAGCACGCTGCCGCCGGCGTCCAGCCGGACCCGCACCTCCCCGGTCGCGGCGACCGGGTTGGGGCCGTCGGCGTCCTGCGGCAGCCGGTGCCCGGCGTGCGCGAAGACCCGCTGCCAGCCGTCGAGTTCGCCGTCGAAGTGCCCCTCGGCGGTCAGCGCGGTGAAGCGGCGCGCCCAGTCCCGTACCGAACCGCCGCGCGCGCCGAGCTCGACCGGGTCCAGGCCGTGCTGGGCCTGCCCGGTCGCGGCGGCGACCGCGGCTTCCGCGTCCGGGAGCCCGGCGAGGTCCACCACCCGCAGCAGCTCGGCGCCGGTGCCGGCGGCGTCCTCCTCGGCGGTGCGCCGCTGCGACCAGCGGCCGTCGGGCCGGGCGAAGCGCATCCGCAGGGCGTCGTGCTGTTCGAGCAGGGCCGTCAGGGTGGTGCGCAGCGCCGACTCGTCCGGGGCCTCGGCGAGTTCGACGGTGACGAACTGGTTGAAGGCCGCCGCGCCGTCGGCGTGGACGTGCTCGAAGTAGAGGTGCTGGATCGGCGTCAGCGGCGCGGGCTCCGTCGTCCGGTCGGTCCCGGACGGCGCCGGAGCCGGCTGCCCGGGCTCCAGCCCGTCCGCCAACTCGGCGACGGTCGGCCGGCGGAACAGGTCCTTGGAGGTGAGCCGCAGGCCGGCGTCCAGCACGCGGAAGTCCAGGTCCGGACTGGCCGTGCCGATGTCGCTGCCGACGGCCGCGGCCGCCCCGGCCTCGTCGAGCGCGACGAAGGAGGCATGCACGGTGGTTTCGGTGATCCCGTACATGTTGACCAGGGTCGGGGCGGTGTCGCTGTGCCGCTCGTACCACTCCCCCCAGCAGGCGAAGGAGGCCCTCGGCACGATCGCCTCCACCGGACGACAGGCCCTGGTCGAGATGCGCCGCCTGCTGGGCGTGCTGCGC
>NZ_JBEXKB010000039.1:8838-85607 GCF_040609455.1 Kitasatospora sp. NPDC004669 | reverse complement strand
CAGCGGGGTGTAGCCGGTCTGCTCGACGACGGCGTCCGTGCCGTCCCGGTTCGCGCTGAACGAGCCCAGCGGGGGAGGGGCGAGGCAGAGCAGCAGGACGGCGGGGACGGTCAACAGCCAGGCCACCCGCGGGCCGTGGTCGTGATCGTGCCCGTGGTCATCGTGGTCGGTGGGGCGGTGCCAGACCGCGTTGCCCTCGGCGTCCCGGCCGAAGCGCATCACCGGATCCCGGCGACGCTCCGTCAGCCGCCGCACCACGCCTGCGATCCCGAGCCCGACCAGGACGAGCCCGGAGGCGATCAACGGGAGGCGCAGGCCCTCCTTCACGTACTGCAGGAACACATCGGTGCCGACGGTGATCCGCAGCAGCGCCGCGCCCACCAGGGCGACGAGCAGGGACGGGGCGAGACCCCGGACGGTGGTCTTCACTGCAGCGCGCCTCCGATCACGATGCTGGCGAGGACGGCGACCGCGAAGGTCGCGGAGGAGAAGCGGACGGCGAACGCGCGCCCGAAGGCGCCCGACTGGAGCGCGATGAGCTTGAGGTCGACCATAGGGCCGACCACCATGAAGGCGAGCCGAGCCGTGGGGGAGAAGCCGGTGAGCGAGGCGGCGACGAAGGCGTCCGCCTCGGAGCAGACCGCCAGTACCACCGCGAGGCAGGCCAACGCCGGTACGCCCAGCCAGGGTTCGTCGGCGAAGATCCGTAGCACCGACGGCGGGACGAGCACGTTGAAGGTGGCGGCTGCCGCGGCGCCGA
Source organism: Kitasatospora sp. NPDC004669 (assembly GCF_040609455.1). NCBI lineage: Bacteria > Bacillati > Actinomycetota > Actinomycetes > Kitasatosporales > Streptomycetaceae > Kitasatospora > Kitasatospora sp. NPDC004669. The sequence goes on along the minus strand of NZ_JBEXKB010000039.1, from coordinate 84,847 downwards.
CCACCAGGAAGCCGCCGGCGTGCAGGAAGTCGTGCTGGAGGCCGCGCCGGAACTCCTCCAGCGGGTTGCGCGCACCCTCGCCGTGACCGGCCGGGCCCTTGGGCAGCCGCAGCCACTCGGGCCGGCCGAACGCCACCCAGAGCCAGCCCATCACGACTGCCGTGAGCAGTGACGCGAGCAAGCGGGCGAGCACCATCTCCGGTTTGCCGGGGAAGGCGATCGCGGTGGCGACCAGCACCACCGGGTTCACGGCGGGCGCGGACAGCAGGAACGCCAGGGCCGCCTCCGGGGCCACCCCGCGGCGCATCAGACTGCCGGCCACCGGGACGGACGCGCACTCGCAGCCCGGCAGAACGGCTCCCGCCACCCCGGCCACCGGCACCGCCAGCGCCGGGTTCCTCGGCAGCACCCGGGTGAACACCCGCTCCGGGACGAACGCCCCGATCGCCGCCGACACCACGGTGCCCAGCACCAGGAACGGCACACCCTGCACCACGATGGCGACCATGACCGTCCGCCAGGTCTGCACACCGCCCGCGTCCCACACCCGTACCAGAGCAACGGCCGCCCCGGCCGCCGCCAGTACCCCGATCAGCAGCGCGGGCCTCCAGCGGCGCGGGGTTTCCGCCGGTGCCGCTGGGACGTGCCGGGCGCTGCCGAGACTCGTCTCCACCAAGGTGACCGCCCCTCAGCCCGTTCGCCGCCGATCCGCGGCGAAACCTGTCTGCTCACCGTCATGTGGGGAGCGGGGACAGGCTAGCGGTGATAATCATATTCATCTAGGTCTTCCGTTGCTGCACTCCGATGGGTAGCCTGCGTTCACCGAGCCCACGGCGAGTGGCTGCATGGCTTGCTGGATGCCTTCCGGTGATCAGCGCGGAGCGGGTGGCGTCGTAGTGGCGCACGATCGGGCGCCGGAGATCGACGAAGGTGGGGATCCGGCAGCGGCGAGCCCGGCTGATGACACCCCCGGCCACGCCGGCTGTCCGGAGCCCCATCTGCTCGGCCACCCACTCCTCGGGCACACCTCCGGTCGCGTAGGGCAGGCACTTTGGAGATGCTGCCGACGGGGCGGGCCGGCGGCACGCCCCCAGCCGCACAATCGGGACCGAAAGGAGACGCGTAAGACTGCGCCGGTAGTGCGTGCTGGCGCGCAGCGACGCGATTGGTGCCGTTCCTACGAGAGGCTTTTGAGCATGATCGTAGCCAGGGGGCCGGAGGACGCCGGATTCTGTCCGGTGTACAGGTTGCGGTCAACCACCGTGTACGACTCCCACATCAGGCCGCGCGAGTAGTCCGTGGGAAGGTTTCTGACCTCGTCCTCCATGAGCCACTTGGCCTTGTCGGCGTAGCCGACGCCCGCCTCCTCGTCGTTCGTGAAGCCGGTGACGCGGTAGTTGGAAAACGGCGTGTCACCCTTCTCGTCCCGGGTGGCGAGCAGTGCCACCGGGGCATGACAGACGAGGCCGAGCGGTTTGCCGGACGCGAGGATCCTTCTCAGTAGCAGCCCGGAATCAGCATCGCACCAGAGGTCCTCCATGGGGCCGTGGCCTCCCGGGTAGTAGACCGCGTCGTGGTCATGGAGGTCCACGCCCTTGATCGGGATGGTGTGGCGAAGCTGCTCGGCCTCCTCGATGATGCCTTCCTGCTTCACGGATGCATCTTCTCCCCCTGTGAAGCGGGGTCGCAGGCTCATGGTGTCGCAGACGGGTACGACACCGCCCGGGGTGGCGACGGTGACCTCGTGGCCGGCCCCGCTGAACACGCTGTACGGACTTGTGAACTCCTCAGCCCAGTACCCGGTCGGGTGCCGGTGACCGTCCTTGAGCGTCCAGTAGCTTGCCCCGGTCATCACAAAAAGGATCTTGGCCATGAGAGAGCGCCTCTGAAGGTTGCAGGAATCTGATACCGGCGAAAGCGGTTCGACGTGACCGCTTGTCAGAGCGGCCTCTCTGAGCGTCTGGTTATTGGCTAGCGCTCAGTGCCGTGACCAACATCAGGCTCTCGGTCACGTACCGCGCAATTTTCTCCTTGTTGAGCTCCTTTCTGCTCGCGGTCACCTGGTAATGGGCGTCACTTGGCGACAGGAGTCTCCGGCTTCATTTCGTAGGAATGCTGGATGGACGGGTGCCGGGTCCCAAGGCCGTCCGTGATTTTGCGCTCCCACGGAACCTCCTGAAGATGCTTGGTTTCTTCAAGCATCGACTCGGGCTCCAAATTGCGGTAACTGTCGACCTCGCCGGCGGCGACGGCCGTCAACGTCGCATAGACCGCTTCAGGGTCGAACTGCGCGCGGGGGAAGGAGAGCTTGGAGTAGTCAAAGAGTCGCTGGGACGGGTCATCCTCCCAGCTCTCCCAGGTCTGGAACATGCGGTCGTTGAACCCGGTCAAGAAGGGCCCGGGGTTGACCGTGGCGACTTCGATTCTGTGCTCCTGCAGCTCATAGGCCATCGTCTCGGCGATGGCCTCGACTGCGTGCTTGGAGGCGGAGTAGATGCCAGTGAACGGGTTGACGTTCAGGCCCTCCCTCGAAGAAACCCAGACGATGCGGCCGGCCCCGCGCTTGATCATCTGCTTGGCGATCCCCTGAGTGAGGACCAGGGGCCCGGTGACGTTGACCTCGAACTGGTGCCGAATGTTCGACTCGGGAATGTCAACCGTGGAGCCGCCTTCGCCGACACCGGCGTTGTTTACGAGGATTTCCACACCCCAGTTGAGGGCCTTGCGACGGTCACCGTCGTTCGTGACGTCGAGCTTTTCGACCTGGAGCTTGACTCCGCGCTCGACTGCCTGCCACTTCAGTGTCTGCACCTGGGCGTAGATCTCCACCCCGGCGATCACGTCGAAGCCCTTCTCGGCCAGGCGCATGGCGGCTTCGAACCCGAAACCGGTGCCCGCTCCCGTGATAAGGACCTTCCTAAGTTCCGCATTCGCCATACCGAGCGCTTCCTTTCATGTCGTTGGTCCCGCAGTCGTCGACGTTTTGACCGTGCACTGAGAGCAGGCTGAGGTGCGCTACGCGCCGGCTGTCGTGTGCGAGGATGCTCCATCGCGAGGTAACAGCGAGGTATTCTGGCTCGGGAGCGTTGCACGATTATGGTCGACCCGTTCCAGTGGGGCCGGCAACCCAAGTGGTCCAATCGGGTATTGGCAGCGCACAGTGGTTGGTGGCCTCTGCTCAGGTCCCGGAAGGGTGTTCGGCAAAGTGGCGGACTGCCAGTGTGACGGGTGGTCCGATAGTCAAGCTCTGCGGCGGGTTGGTCGATCCAGATGCAAAGCGGGCATGGACTTCCGAAATCATGGTTTTCTCGACGCTTCGTGAACCCGCTGGAAGACCGTTTCGATCACGATCCGGACGCGACGTGAAGCGCGCTGGCGAGTAGGACTTGGTCAGTTCGGTTCAACGGTGGCGTGTCCGTTGGCTGGTTGTGTCGTTGGCAGTGGGTGACACCCGGGGAGATGGCGGAGGTCCGGAAGGACCTGGAGACGTTCACGGCGGAGATGTTCGAGGCGTTCGCGCACCGGGATCAGCAGCGCTGGGGACGGGTCTATGTGCGTGGGCTGTTGATGGACGGCGGGCGCAAGTCGGTGGAGCCGATGGCAGCGTGGCCGGCCAGACCGTCAGCGACGGGACGGCCGCGCAGGGCCCGATGAACTCGTGCTTCTGATCGGAGAGTTGGGTGATGGCTGTCCCGTGGCCAGGGGTCACTCCATGAGCCCTGCTGCACCACTCCACGGGACGTCATCCTGGAAGGTGCCCAGGTGTTGATGAACGACGCGGCGGACTCACTCCGGGCGCGTGTGGGGGATGAGTGGTGCAAATCGTGCGAGTTGGTCCTGGTCGAGGGTGCTCTGGAGGCTGGAGGGTGGAGGACTCCAGGCCTCTGGGGTGCGTTCACTCGGATGGCCCGCACGCGGAGACGAGCCGACCGGTGTCCTCGACGCTGGAATCCCGGGTGTCGCCTGACGCCTCCCACCGAAGGAGTGGCATGCGAATATCCTGTAAGTCGCGCCGCAATTTGAACATCGTCCGTTGGGGTGCGGCATTTCTAGCGCTATCGGGAACCATCTCCGCCCTGGCGGCCGTAACGGCGCAGGCCGGTGGTCCGAGCGGTGATCCCGGCAGGGAGAAGCCCACCATCGTGCTCGTGCACGGAGCCTTCGCCGACGCGTCGAGCTGGAACGGTGTCGTGGAACGGCTCCAGAAGAACGGCTACAGGGTGGCCGCACCGGCCAACCCCCTCCGCGGCATTCCCCAGGACTCGACCTACCTCGCGAGTTTCCTGAAGTCCGTCGAGGGGCCGATCGTTCTGGTCGGTCATTCCTATGGCGGAGAGGTGATCTCGCAGGCTGCCGTCGGAAACGACAACGTGAAGGCCCTCGTGTACATCAACGCGATCATGCCCGATGTGGGGGAGTCGTTCTCCAGCCTCTCGGCGAAGTTCGCTCCCCCCGAACTCACCAAGGCTTTGAAGCAGGTGCCCTTCCGCAACGGCGACGGCACTACCGGCACGGACGTGTATGTACAGCCGGACAGACTGCACCTGGTCTTCGCCGAGGACCTTCCCACGAGCCAGACCGATATTCTGGCAGCCACACAGCGTCCGATCGCGATGTCGGCGTTCACCGACAAGCTCACCGGCGCCGCATGGCGGAACAAGCCCGTTTACGCCCTTGTCGGCAAGCAGGACCGGGCGATCAATCCGAGCCTGGAGCGATTCGAAGCGAAGCGGGCGAATGCCCGTAAGACGGTGGAGATCGACTCCTCGCACGTGTCTCTTCTCTCCCAGCCGCAGGCGGTCGAGAACCTGATCGTCGTGGCCGTCGAGGACTACCTGCGGAAATAGGGCACCCCGAACCGGCCCGGGACGCATGCCGGCCCGGGCGCCCCGGAGAGAGGTAGGCGCCGCGGGACGAGCAACGTCCCGCGGCGCGCGTCGTTTGAGTATGGGCACTTCGCCCCGGTCGGGCACCGCCCCGCCGCGCAGCGGTTCCGCGAACCGCGCGGCAACCTCCGGCCGTCCCTCGACCTGGTGCCCTCCGGACGGCGAAGGCGTCCTCCGCGGCCGTCCTCGTTGGGCCTGCGCGTCCTGATGTCGCGTCAAGTTCTTTTTGTTAACCAGAAGTTTGGGATCCGGTATGTTCGAGGTGGATGAAAAGCCCTTTTGTGCCGATGAGATCCTCTTTCGCGCGACCGAGACAGTGCCGTTGACCAGGCATTTGCACAGTCGCAATGGCAGGGCTGCTGCTTGCGCCGTCGGTGATGACCACCAACGCGGCCGGATCGGCGATATCACCGCTCCGGCCCCTGCCCCGTTGCGTGCGGCCACCGGCGGACGGTGACGGCGGCCCGATCGCGCGGCGCTGCCGTACCAGCCGCAGTGCAACGGTGGAACCGTGGGTGCTGATATCGACATCCGCGCTGGCTGACAGCCAGTGCGGCGCTCTCCGGGAGGGGCACCCGCACCGGACACCCGCCTCGTGATCGGATCGAGCCGAGGCTGCGGCATGACGATCGCGCGTGCGGCCGCGTCTTGCCCGCCTCCTGACCACCAGGCCCATTCACGTTGGATGCACCGTCAGGACACGCCGCGTCTGCCGGCTGAACACCACGGGAAGGCTGACCGAGAGGTCTAGCTCGTTCTGCCTTGCTGCGCCAAGATGCTGTGCGGCCGATGGAACGTCAAGGTGCGCAGACAACTTGGTTGCGCTGTCCGTGGACACCATCGGATCGGACAGGCGCCGAGGCACTCCGCCCCAGCGCTCGGCAGGCCACGCGGGACGGCCGGATCGAAAGGACGCATCGGCGCGATGGCCGAGTTGAGTCGTAGGACGTTCATGTCGTTGTCGGCGAGCGCGGCGGCGAGTGCCGTGGTCGTCGCCGCAACGGATGCCAGCGCGCAGACGCCGAGCACCACCGGCACGATCAAGGACGTGCGGCACGTGGTGATCCTGATGCAGGAGAACCGCAGCTTCGACCACTACTTCGGCACCCTCAAGGGCGTCCGCGGCTTCGACGACCGCAGCGCCATCATCGTCAACGGCGGCCACAGTGTCTTCGAGCAGGCCGACGGCCTGTTCTCCCGGCAGTGGCCCTGGGCCTTCAGCGGCGGCAGCTCCGAAGAGCTGGCACAGTGCAACGGCGACCTGGCGCACTCCTGGTTCGACCAGCACCTGGCGTGGAACGGCGGCAAGATGGACAACTGGGTCCTCGCCAAGCTCACCAACCGCACGCTGGGCTACCTGAACCGCTCCGACATCCCGTTCCACTACGCGCTGGCCGACAACTGGACGATCTGCGACGCCTACCACTGCTCGGTGCTGTCCGCGACCGGCCCCAACCGCACCTATCACTGGTCCGGCATGATCGACCCGAACGGCACCGCCGGCGGCCCGGCCAACGACGGCGGCAGCGAGTCCGGGCTGCGCTGGCAAACCTACGCCGAGGCGCTGGAGAACGCCGGCGTGAGCTGGAAGGTCTACCAGAACGCCAACGACAACTTCGGCGACAACGCCCTGGCCTACTTCACCCAGTTCGCAGGCGCCGCCCCCGGCACCCCACTGCACGACCGCGGCATGGCCTCCGTGCCCCCCGTCACCGGCCGCACTCCGGACGACATCGCGTCGGCCATCAAGCACGACGTGCTGAACGGTACGCTGCCACAGGTCTCCTGGATCGTCGCCGACCAGCAGTCCTCCGAACACCCGTACGCCACCCCTGAGGACGGCGCACACTTCGTGCACATGGTGATGGACGCCCTGAACGCGGACCCCAACGTGTTCAACTCCACCGTCCTGCTGATCAACTACGACGAGAACGACGGCTTCTTCGACCACGTCCCGCCGCCGGCCGCGCCCTCCGGCACCCCGGGTGAGTTCTGCAAGGGCACCAACATCGGTCTGGGCTTCCGCGTCCCGCTGATCGCCATCTCCCCGTGGAGTCGCGGCGGTTGGGTCAACTCCCAGGTCTTCGACCACACCTCCGTGCTGCGCTTCCTCGAGGTGTGGACGGCCGCCCTCGACAAGCCCGCGAAGTGCGTGAACATCAGCGACTGGCGCCGCAAGGTCTGCGGCGACCTCACCAGCGTCTTCGACTTCGCCCACCCGGTATACGGGATGCCCGCACTGCCCGACACCTCGCAGACCATCGGACTCACCACCTGCGGCCCGCTGCCCAACCCCTCGCCGAGCACCAACTCCCGACCCACCCAGGAGCCCGGCACCCGCCCGGCCCGCGCCCTGCCGTACCAGCCCAACGCCAACCTGGACCGCATCGAGTACGACAACGTCAGCACCACGAAGGTGTGGCTGAAGATGTCCAACGACGGTGGACGCAGCGCCGCACACTTCGCCGCCTACGCCAACGCTCACCGTGACGGCGGCCCGTGGCAGTACACCGTGGACTCCGGCAGCCCGGTGAGCGACTTCTTCAACTGCGGCTGGTTCTACGGAAACGGCGCCTACGACCTGAGCGTGGTCGGCCCGAACCGCTTCCTGCGGCGCTTCATCGGCGACACCACCAAGGCGGGTGGCAACGTCGCCGTCACCGCCTCCTACGCGCCCGCACCGGACACCGGCAAGCTCGCGGTGTGGTTCGAGATGGTCAACCACGGCGGCTCGGCGGTGACCTTCACCGTCACCACGAACTACTACCGCCACGACGGCCCGTGGACCTACACCGTCCGGCCGGGTTCGTCCGTCCGCGACTGGTTCAATCAGGTGGCCTACTGCAACGGCTGGTACGACTTCGCCATCACCGTGGACTCGGACGGCGGTTGGTCGCAGCGCTTCAGCGGTCACCTGGAGACCGGAGGCCCCAGCGTCTCCGGCTGACCCTCAGCGCACACGCGGCATATCGGATGGCGTCACCCGTCACGCCCTCGGCCCTCAGTGTTACCGACCGGCGGCAGCGGCCACCGATGCTTCCTCGCCCTCGGGGACCCAGGTGTACCGGTAGTCCCATGCGCCCGGCACGCCAGCGCATCGGCTACCGCTCCCAGGCCGGCTCGACGTGGGGGGCGAATCCCAAGCGCTGCCCTGCCCGCAGCGGGATCCGGCCGTGCGCCGTGGAGCCGCTCAACCGCAGGTCCACGGGGCTCGACAGGAGCAGGATGTGAGCGCCCCCGTGGGCGGCGAGTGCGCTCCGGAGGGGTGAGAGGAGCGGGTGGACGAGTCCGAACTACGGGCGCGGCGCGTGGGCGGTCTCGATGGTCACCTGTCCTTCGGTGCAGGTGATCTGTCGCAGGAGCACTCCTGGGGAGGCGGTGCCGGGTGCGTGACCGCGTTCGCGCCGTCCCAGGGCGAGGGCGTCGTGCAGCACCACCGTGCCGTCGGCCGTGCGGAAGGTCGTCTCCAGGACGAGGGTGTCTTCGAGGTGGCGGCGGCTGGTGTCGGCAGGTTCGGTGGGGTGGATGGACCAGTGGCCGCATGCACGCCGTGGCTGGCCGCGCGGTTCACGAGGTCGGGAACAGGGGACCGCCCGCCATCAGGCCGCCGTCGACCAGGAGGATGTGCCCGGTGACATAGCTCGCCTTGTCCGACCCCAGGAATTGGACGGCCTGGGCGATTTCCTCCGGGGTGCCCGGCCGGTGCATGGGCAGCACCGAATCGACCGCTCCGCGCGCCGTGTCGTCGCCGGTGAACCGCTCGTACATGGCGGTCCGGGTGTAGCCCGGCGCGACCGCGTTGACCCGGATACCGTGAGCGGCGCCTTCGAGTGCGGCCGCCTTGGTGATGCCGACGACGGCGTGCTTGCTTCCGACGTACAACGTCGCCCCGGGGTAGCCCATCAGGCCGAAGGTGGAGCTGACGTTGACGATGCTGCCGTCGCCCTGTTCCCTCATGACCCGGAACTCGTGCTTCAGACACAGCAGCGTTCCCTTGACGTTGGTGTCGAAGGTGGCCTGGTAACGCTCGTCGGTCACTTCGGTGACAGGGCTGGGTGTTCCCTCGGTGCCGGCGTTGTTGAAGGCGACGTCGATCCGCCCGAACCGCGCGACGGCGCGGTCGACGAGGTCCTTCACATCGGCGTCGAAACGGACGTCGGCACGCACGAACTCGACCGGGGCGCCGAGATCGGACAGTTCCCCGGCGAACTGCTCACCCACGTCCTCGTGGCGGCCGGAGACGACAAGGTTCGCGCCCTGACGGGCGTAAGCCAAGGCGGTGGCGCGGCCGATACCGGTGAGTGCGCCCGTGATGAGGACGACGGGATCAGACACGTCGAGCATCCCTTCCTGTAATCGAACAGGCGAACGACGGATGTGCGGTTGGAACCCGCACGGCACCGGATTCCTCTTCGGGCAGGGGCGTATCCCCCAGTACCCCTGAAAGGAAGATGTTCCAGCCGGACGACCGGCCGCATCGGACCCGACCGCTCCATCCGTCGAACGGCGGCACGTGATGGCCCGTATGGCCCGCGGACGACGGCCTGGACAGACAACCGGAAGGCGGCCATAGACCTACCGACGGAGAGGAGCCCGAGGGCGCTCGTTCCGGCGGCTCGGAAGCGGCCGATCAGCAGCCGGGTACGAAGGCCTGAGGTAGCGAGCCGAACCGGCTCACTCATGCTGCCCACTGGGCGTCACTACCGGCGGGATCCGCCTGGTAGGTCAACTGGGCGTCCGCGTGGTCGAGGGCGGAGGCGAGTGCCTTGGCGGCCTCGTCGGCGGAGCCCTTGAGCAGGTGGCCATAGAGGTTGATGGTGATGGCCACGGTGGAGTGCCGAAGGGTCTTGGAGACGACGGCGAGTGGGATGCCGGCGGCGATCATGATGCTGGCGGCGGTGCGGCGAAGGTCGTGCAGGCCGATGCGGGGGACTTCGAGTTCGGCGGTGCGTTTGCGGAGCTGATCGAGGACCCACTGCGGGCGAAGCGGTGAGCCGCCGGGGGCGGCGGGCGAAGACGAGGCCCTCCAGCCGGCCGTCGGGGTGGGCGACCATGTGGAGGGCGGCCTGGCGGTGGGGGCGGCCATTGACGCCGGCCGGTGGCCGATGGCCAGTGGATGGCGGACGATGGAGACGAAGATGCGCCCGGATTCGAGGGGGCGAGGCTCTTGTGTTCCAGCTCCGACGCTTTGCCGGCCAGCGGTTGACCAGTCTCAAGGAGCGAGCACGCACCAGCGGCGCCGCTGCCGTCGTGGTGCATCTGGCGCCGTTGGCACTGATTCCGCTGATCACCCTTCTCGATCTGGTGAACCCCACCGCCCTGCTGCTGAACCGGCTGTTCGTGGCAGCGCCCGCACTGGCGGCGGCCAGCTGGAACGTGATCGGCACCGGCCTGATCGGGCTGGCCGCCCTCGGCGCCGATGTCGCCCTGGCGCTCGGCTACGGCCTGTTCGATCAGCGAGGGTCATGGCTGACCCTGATCGTGATCGCCGTGGTCACGCTGGCCGCCATGTACGTCAGCAAGGTGCGCCAGCAGCGCGAGCGCGCCCTCGCGGACGTCCTGTCCGTTGCCGAGGCCGCCCAACAAGCGCTGCTCAGGCCGCTGCCGCGCCGCCTGGGACCGTTGCGGATGGAGGCGCTCTATCTGGCAGCGGCGGCCCGCGCGCGGATCGGCGGCGACTTCTACGAAGCCCAGTACACGCCCCACGGCATCCGGCTGCTGATCGGCGATGTGCGCGGCAAGGGCCTGCCCGCCGTCCAGGTGGCGGCCGTGCTGATGGGCGCGTTCCGGGAAGCGGCGCCCGAGGCGCCGGACCTGCCCACGCTGGCCGCCCGCCTGGAGACCAGCGTGCATCGCTTCTCCCTTCAGGTCCCGGCCCCGGACGCCGAGGAGCGCTTCGCCACCGCGCTGTTCCTCGAGGTGCCCGAGGACGAGTCCGTGGTGCGCACCCTGAGCTGCGGCCACCCGCCGCCACTGCTGCTGAGCGAGGGACGGGTCCGCGTGCTGGAGTCCAGCATGCCGTCCCCGCCACTCAACCTCGCCGTGCTTTTGGAGGCCCAGTACACCGTGGACGTCTCGCCCTTCCGGCCGGGCGACAGCCTGCTGCTCTACACCGACGGGGTGAGCGAGGGCCGTGACCGCGCGGGGGACTTCTATCCGCTGACCGAACGCGTCGAGGGGCAGTGCGGCACATCCCCTGAGGCCCTGATCGAGCACCTGCGCACCGATCTGCTGGCCTACACCGCAGGAACGTTGGACGACGACGTGGCCGCCCTCGTCGTCCACCGCACCGCCCTCAAGCAGGGATGAGGCCGGCGAACACGCCACCAACGGCGGCCGTGAGGATCCGGCCGGGGCGGGAGCCGGGCAGGCGCTCGGGAGGCCGGCTCTCACGTCCGGCCACGATGGTGCCGTTCGTCGGCCTCCGACCGGGTGAGGCACGGGCATCGGGTTCGCCTGATCCGTCCGGGGCGGTGATCACTGCCTGCCGGGGTGGGACGGACCCGGCCCGGAGACGACGAGAGGCCACTGGCCGACCTCACCCCCGCCGAGGTCGAGCGGCTGTGGCGGCTCAACGCCACCGCGCACATCACTCTCACCCGGGCCGTGCTCCCGGCGATGCTGCGCGCGGGCTCGGGCGGCATCGTCACCATCGCTTCGCTGCTGGCCTTCAGCGCCGGCCTGGACATGGGTTTCCCCCGTACCCTGTACGTGGCTGCGAAGTCCGCCGTCGTCGGCTTCACCCGCACCCTCGCGGGCGAGCTGAGCGGCACCGGGGTGACGGCCACCGTCGTGTGCCCGGGCCTGGTCGACACCGAATGGTCCGGCGGGAGGAACCGCGACGACCCGCGGGCCATGCCCGCCACCGACGTCGCCCAGGCCCTGTGGACGGCCCGCAGGCAAGGCGAAGTGCTGTGCGTCCCGGGCATCGAGGACCCCGAGGTCGTTCGGTGCTGGACTGACACCGAACCCGCCCTGCTGCTCCAGGGCAACCACGCCCAACTCGCCCCCCGCTACCGGCGCCCGGCCCGGTAGCGCCGGCGTCCGCCTCGACGCGACATCGTGGACGATGACCCCGGGTACGCGCTTCGCGACCTGCCCGCCCCCGGCGGCCGGATCGCCGAGGGCATCGGGTGGATGGCCGGCTGCGAAGCCCAATTTGCTATGGCGCGAACGGTGTTGAGGCGTCCTGGGGCGCGCGGCCGGGCCTGTGCTAGCGTGTTCGGTGGACGTACGAAAGTCACGGTCCGGTAGGTAGTCCGGATGGCGAACAGTCGCTCGTACGGTGCCCGTTGAGGCACGTCCGGTGCGTCCCTTTTCGTTTCATGATCGAGAAGGGACACGGCTGTGTCGGATCTGCATGTCGTCATCGCCGGGGGCGGGCTGGGTGGCCTGGCCCTCGCGCAGGGACTTCACCAGGCGGGCATCAGCGTCGCCGTCCACGAGAAGGACCCCACCCCGGACTTCCGCAACCAGGGCTACCGCATCCGCATCAACTCAGACGGCATCACGGCCCTCAAGGCGCTGCTGACGCCGCAGGCGTACGAAGTGTTCGCCGCCACCGCCGGAACCCCCGGGCCGCGCATGGACACCTTCGACCACCAGCTGAACCTGCTGCACGCCCAGGAACTCCCGCTCATCCCGGGCCTGCCCGGCGGCGGAAACCTGGCGGTCAACCGCATGACGCTGCGCCAGATCCTGCTGTCCGGCCTGGATGAGGCCGTGCACTACGGCGCCCGGCTCACCCACTATTTCATCAACGCCTCTGGCTCGGTGACCGCGCACTTCGCGGACGGCACCAGTGCCACTGGCGACGTCCTGATCGGCGCCGACGGGGTCAACTCGGCGGTCCGCAGGCAGTACCTGCCCAAGGCGCGGGTCGGCGACGCCGGACTGCGGCTGCTCTACGGCAGGGTCCCCTTCGCCGGCGACGAGGCCCGAGCCCTGCTCCCGCCCGAGCTGCTCGGACTGTGGACCACCGTCGTCGGACCCGAGCGGCGCTTCGTCGGCCTGGCCCCCGTGCAGTACCGCGAACCGATGCGCGAGGTGACGGCCCGGCTCGCTCCCGACATCGCGCTCGGCGACGACAGCGACTACCTCGCGTGCGTCTTCGGCGCCCGCCGAGAACTGTTCCCCTGCACCGACGCGGAGTTGTTCGCCATGAACGGCGCACAACTGCGGGCGCTGACACTGTCGCTGGTGGAGGGCTGGCACCCGGGGCTGGTCGGGGCCGTGTCCCGCCAGGACCCCGCCTCGATCTTCCCGGTCTCGGTGCGCACCAGCGTGCCCATCGCCGCGTGGCAGACCACCGCGGTCACCCTGCTGGGCGATGCCATCCATGTCATGAGCCCAGCGATCGGCGTCGGCGCGAACACCGCACTGCGTGACGCCCGCGTCCTGACCGAGCGCCTCGTTCAAGCCGCCGGCGGCCGGCCGCTCGCCGAGGCCCTGCACGCCTACGAGGAAGAGATGATCGGGTACGGCTTCGACGCCGTGCGCGACTCAGCCGACCGCGGGCACCGCTTGGCGGGTCAGGACCCGTTGCCCTCCCCGCAGGCATAGGCGTCGGCCCGTTCGGCGTCCGCCTGCATGGCGAACCGTGAGCCCCCGGTGGCGGGCCCACGGTTCGCCCGCCATCGGGAGACCGCCGCGTGGGAGCCGATGACGGTCATCGGTGGCACTGTCCACGTCATGAGCCCGGTACTCGGTGCCGGGGTCAACACCGCCTGCGCGACGCCGAGCTCCTGGCGCCGAACTGCTCGCTGCGGTTGGCGGCGACAAGCCGCTGCTGTCCGCCATCGGCGACTACGAGAACGCCGTGTTCGGCTACGGGTTCGACACCGTGCGAGTTTCCGCGGCCATGGGTGAACGCATCATCGAACTGCGGCCTCTGCCTGCTTGACCCGCGGATCCGGCGCGGCCCGGGTCCCGCCGGACGGCGCGCCGGGCACCTCGACGACGGGGCGCGCTTCTGGCCGGGGCGGGCTGCCCTCGGCGACGGGTCAGGTCCGCCCGGCGCCGAGGGCTGCGCGGGTGAGCGTGGTGGCGGTGTGGACGGCGCTGGCGATGGCGTCCTCGGTGTCGAGGTGGAGCAGGTCGGTGAGGGTGAAGAGGGTCTCGGCGCTCATGACGACGGCGAGGTCCCGCTTCAGCTGGACCAGCGCGGCGGGGTCGGTGCCGGGGGCGTCCGTCACGGGGGTGAGCGCGTGGTCGATGAGCCCGATCCGCAAGGCGGGGCGGGTGGCGGCGGCCTCGGGGCGGGTGATGGTGGCCGCGATCATGGCGCGGGTGGCGCCCTGGTAGGCCACCACCTGCCGCAGCAGATGCTCCGTCGCGGCGGCGACGCGCTCCACGGGGTCGGTGGAGTCGGCAACCGCCCGGAGCGCCTGTTCCGGGGTGGGCCACTCGCCGGCCATCGACTCCTGGAGCAGGCTGGCCAGGTCGGGGAAGTAGCGGTAGGCGGTGGCCTCGGAGACCAGGGCCGCCTTGGCGACCTCGGGCATGGTCACCTCGCGCCCGCTGCGCATCAGCTCGACCGCGGCCGACACGATCGCCACGCGGGTGCGCAGCTTCTGGTTGGTGCGGCCTTGGGCGCTCTGGGGTGTCTTCGGTTCGGTCTCCTGCACAACCCCACCATAGCAAGTGGACTCCAATGATGAGAGAGCACTTGCATGAGCTCGTGCGACAGCTCTACAGTCATGAGAGTCAGCTCTCATGAAGGATCGGCCATGACACCAGACGTCTCCGTCGTCCCTCCCGCCGGCGGCGAAGTGATCGACCTCGGGCGGGCCCGGATCCGCATCCTGGAGGACGGCACCACCACCGCACACCGGCTCGGGATCGCCGAGATCACCATCCCCGCGCACACCGAAGGGCCGCCCCAACACCGGCACGCCCAGCACGACGAGGGCTTCTACGTTGTCTCCGGAACCGCCCGGTTCACCGTCGGCCACGACGTGCACGAGGCTCCCGCCGGAACGCTGGTCATGGTTCCCCCGGGCGCCCCGCACACCTTCGCCAACCCCGGCGACCAGCCCCTGGTCATGATCAACACCTTCACCCCGGACCTGTACGTCCAGTACTTCCGGGACCTGCGCGACATGATCGCCGGCGGCCGGGCGATGAGCCCGCAGAACATCGCCGACGTGATGGACCGCTACGCCACGACCACCGTCACCGGCGCCGCAGCCGACGCTGCCCCCCTGATCAGCGACAAGGAAGCCCATCCCATGACTGTCTCCGCCCCCACCAGCACGACCCGCAGCATCGACCTGCGCCACGGCCTCAGTGTCACCATTCAGGAGTTCGGCGAGAACCGCGACGGCACCGGCGTACTGATGCTGCACGGCGGCACCGGACCGCGCTCGATGGCCGGCTTCGCCGCCGGCATGTCCCAGCACGCCTACGTGGTCGTCCCGACGCACCCCGGCTTCGACGGCACGCCCCGCCCCGAGACCACCGACACCGTCGCCGACCTCGCCTCCGCCTACCTCGACCTGCTCGACGAACTCGGCCTCGACGGCGTGATGGTGGCCGGCAGCTCGGTCGGCGGCTGGATCGCCGCCGAAATGGGACTGCGCGACACCGGCGGCAGGATCAGCGCGTTGGTCCTGCTCGGCGCCACAGGAATCGCCCCCGAGCCCCCGCTGGCCATTGCCAACCCCGCGGACCTCGGCCCGGTCCGCACCGGCGAACTGGCCTTCCACAACCCCGCCCTGCGCCCGAACCCTGCCGCGCTCAGCGACGAGCAGAAGGCGGTCATGGTCGCCAACCAGCGCACCCTGGCCGTGTACGCCGGCGACCCGTTCTGCCACGATCCCAAGCTGCGCGGCCGCCTGCACCGCGTCACCGTCCCGGTTCTGGTGCTCGCCGGCGAGCAGGACGGCATCGTCCCCCTGGAGTACGAACGCGCGCTGGCTGACTCGTTCCCCCGTGCCACCTTCCGGCCGATCCCCGAGGCCGGGCACTTCCCCCACATCGAGCAGCCGGGCGCGGTGTTCGGCGCCATCGGCGACTTCGTGGCCACCGAGGTCAAGCCCGAAGGCAACTGACCGTCGACCTCCCTGACAGCTGCAGCCCCGCCCACTGGGCCGCGTGCGGCGGACCTTCGCCCAGCAGGTCGAGTGACCGACGTTCCGGTGCGGCTCGCCGGCGCTCGCTCCTGTGGGTGCGTCGTGTCGCCGACCGCACGAGCGGCTTCCTGGGGGTCGCGGCGCTCAGCCGGCATGTCCTGCCGTCGATGCGGGCGGCCGACTCCGGTCGCATCGTCAGCGTCACCAGGAACGGCGGGGCGCGAAGCGGGTTGTCCCGGGACCGGCGCCGGGACCTTCGACCGCTGAGATCCGGCCGGCGTCGTTGCTGTACGGCCGGCGCCTGGGTCAGGCCCGGATCACGGTGTCCGCGGCGAGGGCGGCTGCGGCGGCCCGCAGGTCGTTCAGTGCCGCGTGTGCGATCTCGGTGTACGGCTGCTGGTTCCCCGGCGTCGCCCAGCGCACGAAGGCGGTGCTGAAGGCGAGGACGCCCAGCGCGGCGGCCAGCTGTGCGGTGGTGTCGTCGACTCCGCGCGCTTGGAGTGCGTCGGCGACGGCGGAGCTGAGGCGGGCGCCTTTGAGGAGCTCGCGTTCCTGCAGTTCGCTGTGGGCGGCGATGACCGCTCGCCGTTGAACGGCGAGGTCGTGGCGGTCGGGAGTGAACCCGGGGGCAGCGGATTCCAGTGCCGCGGCGAGGCAGGCGCCGACCGTCGCCGAGGGTGCGGCAGCGCGGATCGCGTCGCTGAATCGGTCCGCCAGCATGTCCTGCTTGCCGAACACCACCTCTCGCTTGTCGGCGAAGTGCCGGAAGAACGTGCTCTTGGTCAGCCCCGCGCGGTCCGCGATCTCGGGGACGGTCGTGGCGTCGTAGCCGCGTTCGGCGAACAGCGTGAGCGCGGCGCGCTCCAGGCGTTCCCGCGCGTTCGGTTCCCATCTGGCCATGGCCACATCCTAAGTGATGGCACCGAGTCCCATCACACGCTATGGTGGAAGAAGTGACGGGACTAAGTCCCGTCACTTGCGCTCTCCTTCCCGCACCGCACTCACATAGGAGCCACCATGCGTGTCTTCGTCACCGGCGCGTCCGGTCACCTCGGCTCGGCGATCGTCCCCGAACTCCTCGCCGCCGGGCACGACGTCGTCGGTCTCGCGCGCTCCGACGCCGGCGCGGCGACCGTGACCGCGTACGGCGCGACCGCGCACCGCGGCGACCTCGCCGACCCCGGCGCGATCGCCAAGGCGGCCGCGGACTGCGACGGCGTGATCCACCTCGCCTTCAACCACGAACAGCTGCGCTCCGGAAATTTCCCCGCCGCCGTCGCCGCGGACCTCGCCCTCGTGCACGCGCTCGGTGACGCGCTCGCCGGCGCCGGCAAGCCGCTGGTCGCGGCGTCGGGCACGCTCGGCCTGGTCTCCGCAGGGCTGGGACGGCCCGGCACCGAGGAGGACGCCGGCGGCCCCGGCGGCCGCACCGACAACGAGAACGCCGTGCTCGCCCTGGCGGAGCGGGGCATCCGGGCCTCGGTCGTGCGCATCCCGCCCATCACCCACAGCACCCTGGACCGTGGCGGCTTCGCCAGGACCCTGATCGCCATCGCCCAGCGGACCGGCGTCGCCGGCTACCCGGGCGACGGCACGAACCGCTGGCCCGCAGGACACACCCTCGACGTCGGCCACCTCTTCTGTCTCGCACTCGCGAACGCACCCGCCGGCACCCGGTGGCACGCGGCCGGGGACGAAGGCATCGAGCTGCGCGAGATCGCCCAGAGCATCGGAGATCACCTGGGCGTACCCACGGCGAGCATCCCGGCCGACCGCCTACAGGCGCACTTCGGGTTCCTCGCGATGGTCATCGCCCTCGACAACCCGACGTCCACCACGGTGACTCGGCAGGTCCTTGGGTGGGAGCCGACCCACCAGGGCCTGCTCGCCGAGTTCGAGACCGGCGACTACTTCAAGGGGCTGTGATGAGCTACGGACCGCACAACCCCGACGTCACCTACGTCGAACACGGCGACGCGGGGGCGACGTTCGACACCGGCGAGGTGACGCTCAACTAGCCGACTTCGAGGTGTTCGCCGTGGACCTGCGCGGCCAAGGCCGTTCCACCCGCACACCGGGGCGCCACACCCGCGACAACATGGGCAACGACCTGGTCCGGTTCATCTCCGGACGCATCCGGCGCCCGGTCGTTGTCGCCGGCCTGTCCTCCGGCGGCGTCATCGCGGCCTGGCTGTCCGCGTACGCGCCGTCCGGCAGGCTCCGCAGGGCGTACTACGAGAACGCGCCGCTGTTCTCCTCGGAGATCCAGCCCGCCTACGGCCACGGCATGCACCAGGTCATCGGCCCGTGGTTCACCCTCATCAACAAGTACCTCGGCGACCAGTGGTCGGTCGGCGACCGGCGGGGCCCGAAGGAGGCGACGGCCCGCGAACTGCCGCCGGTACTGGCCCAGGGCCTGGCGCAGATGGCCGACTTCATGGGCGGGGAGGAACCGCCCCAGACCTGGAAGGAGTGCGACCCCGAGTGGGCCCGCGCCTTCGCCGGTGGCTCGGCCGGCGCCTCCTGCGACCACGCCCGCATGCTTGCGTCGGTGAAGGTCCCGGTCTTGTTCTCCCATCACTTCCGGAAGATCGACGAGGAGAGCGGCCGACTGCAGGGCGCCATCTCGGACCTCCAGGTCCGGCACGCGCGCGAGCTCATCACCCGGGCCGGGCAGCGGTTCGACTGCAAGTCGTTCCCGACGGCAGGTCACGTCATGCACCAGAGCGACCTGCAGACGTACGTCACGGTCCTGCGCGAGTGGATTTCCACACTCGACGCCTGACTTCGGTCAGGCGTGGTCAGGCGGCACCACAAGGACCCGCTCCGCACACCGATGCACACCGATGACTGTCACCAGGAACAGGGTCGAGCAGAGACAGGCGCGGCAACCGCGCTGGTGATCCTTGGTCGAAGGCGCCCAAGGATCACCAGCCGTGAAGCAGCGGGCCGGATTCTCCACAGCCCCTCGGGTTCACGCCGCACCGACCCGCGTCATCGCGCTGTCGGGGGCGCGAAGTTGTTGGGTGAGGACGAGGGCGGCGCGGTCCAGCGCCTGGTCGGCCCCGTCTCGGACCCCGGCGAAGGACTGGAACACGTGGGGGACGTCGGCGGTGATGTCGAGGATCACGTCGACTCCGCTTGCGCGGGCGGCCATGCGGGTGGAGTCGTCCAGAAGCACCTCGTCGTGGTGTTGCCTGGTCGTGGTGTTGCCCCCGCTACCCCGCGACCGGAGCGGCTGGGAAGGCGTGGTCGATGTTCTCCTCGACCCATGAGCGCAGCGCGTTGAGTGGGATCGCGGCGCTCTGGCCAAGGGGGGTGAGGGAGTACTCGACGTGCGGGGGGACGGCGGGGTAGACCGTGCGGTCGAGGATGCCGAACGCTTCGAGGCGGCGCAGTGTCTGGGTCAGCACCTTGGGGCTGACGCCCTGGAGCTTGCGCTGGAGCTCTCCGAATCGTTGGGGTCCGTTCTCGAGGGCGCCGATGGCGAGGGCTGACCACTTGTTGGCGAGCAGGTCGAGCAGGGTGCGGCAGGGGCATTGGGCTGCGTAGACGTCGTGGTGCGCGTGCTGGCCGCTGGGGCAGCTGGCTGTCATGCTCACTCTCCTCACCAAGCTACTTCCCAATGGGAAGTAATAGACCTTGAAGGTAACTATACCCCTGGGGATAGCGTCGTCGACGTCAGCGGGAAGGCCGCCAAGGGCCTTCCGCAGGGTGCTATTTCAGGAGATGACGTATGTCCGCAGACACGATGCGCGCGGTGGTGCAGGACGGTTTCGGCGGTCCGGAGGTGCTGCGGGTCCAGCAGGTGCCGCGCCCGGTGCCGCTGCCCACCGAGGTCCTGGTCCGCGTGCACGCCGCCGGTATCAACCCGGTCGACTGGAAGACCCGCGGCGGCACCGGCATGGCGGGCCTGCTGGGTGAGCCGCCGTTCACCCTGGGCTGGGACGTGTCGGGCGTGGTGGAGGAGGTCGGCTTCGGTGTGACCACCCTCAAGCCCGGCGACGCGGTCTACGGCATGCCGTGGTTCCCGCGCGTCGCGAACGGCTACGCCGAGTACGTGACCGGGCCGGCCCGCCAGTGGGCCCGCAAGCCGGCCACCGTCGACCACGTGCACGCCGCCGCCGTGCCGCTGGCGGCGCTGACCGCCTGGCAGGCCGTGGTCGACACCGCCAACGTGCGGGCCGGCCAGCGTGTCCTGGTCACCGCCGCGGCCGGCGGGGTCGGCCACTTCGCGGTCCAGTTCGCCCGGCACCTGGGCGCCCACGTGATCGCCACCGCCAGCGCTGCCCGCCACCCCTGGCTCAAGGAGCTCGGCGCCGACGAGACCATCGACTACACCACCACCCGCTTCGAGGACGCCGCCGCCGACGTCGACGTGGTCATCGATCTGGTGGGCGACGCCCACGACCAGACCAGCACCCGCTCGCTGAAGGTCCTGCGCGCCGGCGGCCTGCTGGTCGCGATCCCGCAGGGAGTCTCCCCGGAGCTGGCGCAGGCCGCCGAGGCGGCCGGCGTGCGGGTCACCCCGTTCCTGGTCGAGCCGGACGGTGCCGCGCTGACGACGATCGCCGACCTGATCGACGCCGGCGAGGTCGCCGTCGAGGTGGAGGAGACCTTCCCGCTCGAGCAGGCCGGCGCGGCCCACGCCCGCGGCGAGAACCTGCGCACCCGCGGCAAGCTCGTCTTGACCGTCACCAACTGAACTTCCCTGCAAGGACTTTGGAGCGACACCGTGTATTACGAGATCCGCCGCTACCAGGCAAAGCCCGGACGTCGGGCGGAGTGGGTGCGCTACATGGAGGACGTGGTCATCCCGTTCCAGGCCTCGCAGGGCATGGACGTGACCGCCTCCTTCGTCGACGATCAGGATGAGGACGGCTACGTCTGGATCCGCCGGTTCGAGGACGAGACCCAGAGCGAGGCCCTCAGTGCCGCGGTCTACCACCACGACCGCTGGAAGAACGAGATCGGCCCGGTCGTCCACAGCCTGCTGATTCCCGAGAAGTCCGTCGTCACCCGCGTGGTCCCTACCCCCGCCTCGCCACTGCAGTGAGGGCGGACCCGACCACTGCGACCGCAGAACAGCAAAGGAAATCCCGAGCGTGAGCACTGACACACTTTCGACCTCGTCCCCCGCCTCCTCGATCACTCAGGCCGCCGCCAACGCACTCGTCGACGCGGTGCACACGGTCGCCGCCCGGCTCGGCTTCCCGGCGGCGGTCGCCGTCACCGATCAGGGCGGCCACCTGAAGGCGTTCGACCGCGCCGACGACGCGCCCTTCCTCACCGCCGAGGTGGCCGTCGACAAGGCCTGGACCGCGGCCGCGTTCCACACCCCCACCCACACGTGGAACGGGTACCTGGCCGATCCCCAGGTCGCGCCGCTGGCGGGCCACCCGCGCCTGATGGCGGTCGGCGGCGGCTACCCGATCCTCGTGGACGGCCGGTGCGTCGGGGGCCTGGGAATCTCCGGCGGCAGCTACGAGCAGGACCAGCAGGCCGCCGAGGAGGCCCTGACCGCCCTCGGCTTCACCCAGCCCGCGCTCTAGCCGCCCGCCGGTCGGGCTCCGTCCTCGCCCGCGTGTTCGCCTCCGATCGAGCGGTACGGTCAACGGGAGGCGGACACGCGGGCGGTGAGGCTCCGCAGGATCCGCATGGACTCGCGGTCGTCCTCGGGCGACAGTCCCATCGCGTCACCGATGGCCTCGGGGTCGGCGCGGGCCCGGCTTCGCAGGTCGCCGCCCTCGTCGGTGAAGGAGTCACCCCGCGACGGTGGACTTCGACCTTCCAAGTCGGCGAGAAGATCGCGTAGCGCCGTGCACACTCGCTGACCTTCGTCCGGCCGAGTATCTCAGCCGCCTCGACCACTTCGTCGACGGTCATACCGAACCGGAGCGGTCCGACGCCGACAGTCGGCGAATAGGACCACTCGTCCCGTTCGACGACTTTGAAATCGGCTCCGGTCTTGAACGCCATAGTCGCTCCTCTGGAGACACCTGAGACTTGCCGCCGCCCATCACGTCAATCGCCGACCAGAAGGCTGCCGGGTGCCGCCGAACTCGCGAAGATCACTCAACGCGAGCCCCATCTGGGCTCGGCCGCGAATACGCGACACCTGAATATGCGAGCTCACCAGCCCCCCGGACCAAGCTCTGGTCGACTGATCGACGCAGACGCCCCACCCCGGTCGGCGCACCACCCCCCACGCCCGCAAGGTGATCCCGCTGCGGGAACGCCCTGCTCCTTGATGGCGAGCCAAGAGCCGAGCCTGTGATCATCGGTGATGAGGTGGGTGACGCGGCACTATGTGCAAAGGGGCAGTCGACGGCGGTCGAGGCCGACGTGGAGGTGGCGATGAGAGTCGTGTTCGTGCACGGGGCGTGCGTGCGGGACGGGCAGTGGTGGTGGCACCGTACCGCCGAGCTGCTGCAGGAGCGGGGGGTGCCGAGCGTGGCCCCGGCGCTGCCGAGCTGCGGCGAGGCGGGCCTGCCCGGCGGCGTCGGCGGTCCGGGGCTGCCCGAGGATGTCGCCGCGGTACGGCAGGTGCTGCAGGCCGGCGACGAACCGACCGTCGTGGTCGCCCACAGCTACGGTGGTGTCGTCACCGCGGAAGCCGCTGCGGGAATCGGGTCGGTGCGTCACCTGCTGCTGGTCTCCAGCTACCTGCCCGAGGTCGGGCAGAGCCTGTCGGAGTTCGGGGACGGCAGCCCCGCCCCGTTCCTCGACGTCGATCCCGACGCCGGCACGTTCGGGGTCCGCCCAGAGCTGCTCGTGGACACGTTCCTACAGGACTGCGACCCCGAGGTCCAGGCGCAGGCGGCGGACCACCTCGCCCGGCAGAGCGTGCAGGTGACCGGGCAGCCGGTCGGGGCGGCCGCATGGCGGCAGTTGCCCTCGACGTACCTCGTCTGCGCTCAGGACCGGGGCACCCCGCCGCGGCTGCAGCGCGAGTTCGCCCGCCGGGCCGGAAGTGTCGTCGAGCTCGACGCCGGCCACCACCCGTTCCTGTCCCATCCTGCAGCGGTCCTGGACCTGCTGCTGAGCCTGTGACGGCAGCCGCGGACGAGCCGGGCCGGCGATCCGGGGGCCAGGAGGCCGTCGTGAGCGCCGCGGAAGAACTGCTGTCGGGGGCATACCCGGCCGCCGGCCTCGCCCTTCCGCATCACAACGGCCGGACCGAAGGCGTCGACACCCGCACCAAACGGATCGTGAGGCAGATGCACGGGCGTGCCGGGTTCGCCCTTCTCCGCCACCGAATCCTCCTGCAGTGATCGCCACATAGCGCCACCACCGATTACGGGACGGAGCCGAATTCCATGACACTCCCGCCCGGAGCAGGCGCGTCGACCGGGCGGGGTGGGTCGGCAAGGGAGTCAAGGCTGGCCCGGGTCGTTGGGGTGGGGTTCGAGGACGGTCACGGTGAGGGTCATCCACGGGCGTAGCGGGAGCGTTTCGAGGACCTCGTCGTGCAGCTCGTGCTCGTCGGTGGCGCGCCAGATGCCGATGCTGCGCAGTTCGCCGACCGGGCGCCAGAGGCGGGCCAGGTGGCCGGCGGCGGCGAGTTCGCGGGCGCGGACGGCTTCGGCGGCCCCTCGGCGGTGGACTTCGTCGGGGGTGGTGCCTTCGGGCACGGTGGTGGTGATCTCGACCAGGAATTCGCGCATCGGGACTCCTCGGTGGGCGCCCCGGCGAGGGGCCGGGGTGTTGTGGGGGTGTGCCGTGGTTCCGGAGCACCGGCGTGACCTCATGGTGCGTCGGGCTCAGGGGGGGATGCCACGACAGGTGTCCTCGTTGCTGGTAGGCGTGGCCTCCTACCGGCCGTACCATCGGGGCGTGGAGCTGCGCCAGCTGCGGTACTTCGTCGCGGTCGCCGAGGAGCTGAATTTCGGGCGGGCCGCGGCCCGGCTGCTGATCGCCGGCCCGTCCCTGTCCCAGCAGATCAAGGTACTCGAACGCGATCTCGGGGTGCGACTGTTCGACCGCGACCGGCGCTCGGTGGCCCTCACTTCGGACGGCGCCGCGCTGCTGCCCCACGTGCGCGCCCTGCTGGAGCGGGCCGACGACCTCCAGCGCCGGGCCGGGCGGCTGTCCGGGTCGAAGCCGGTCCGGCTGGGGTACGTGAACTGGCTGCCGTCCGACCTGGCCGCCCGTACGTCCGCGGTGGCTCGGGTGCACGTCGACGCGTGGGTGGCGCCCTCACACGCCCAGGCGGCCCGGGTCGCCGACGGCGGTCTGGACCTTGCGGTGTGCTGGGTGCGGGAGGAGGACCTGGAGCGGCTGGGCCTGGTGGCGCGGCTGGTCGGTGCCGACCGGCTCTACGCCGTGTCGGCGGGGGCCGCCACCGGCGCCGTGCCCGCCCGGGACACCGTCGTGCTCCTCGACGAGGACGTCACCTCGTGGGCGTCCTGGAACGTCTATGCCGAGGAGCTGGCCCGCGCCACGGGCGCACGGGCCGAGCGCATCTCGGACGGCGGCGTCACCGGCCCCGCGTTCTTCGACCATGTCCGCCGGATCGGCCGACCGGTCGTCAACACCCCCAAGGGCCAGACCGCTGCGCTGCCGCCGGACCTGGTTCGGCGCCCGGTGGTGGCACCGGAGGTCCACTGGACGTGGTCGCTGGTCCGGCGTGCCGACGAGGTCCGCCCGGCGGTGCTCGCGGTGGTCGACGCGCTCTGTGACGGTGTCGGGGACCTCGGCCTGCACGGCGCGCAGGCGTGGCTGCCAGCCGGGGACCCCTACCGGCGCTGAAGCGCTGACCAGGCCTGGAAGGCCGGGCCTTCCAGCAGGGAGGAAGCCGGTCCCGGCGCCGGGCCGGTTCGGCGTTGCCTCGCATGTGGTGGCCTGCCTACCGTCGAGGAGTCGACCGGCGGCCCGAGCCGTGGTCGGGAAGACCCCACTCCACCGCCGTGCCCCGCGCGGCCACATTCAGGAGGAATGTCATGAGCATGATCCAGCAGGCGAAGGTCGCCGTCATCACCGGTGCATCGCAGGGCATCGGCGCCGGCCTCGTCGACGCCTACCGCAAGCTCGGCCACGCCGTCGTCGCCACCTCACGCACCATCGTCCCCGTCGATGACGCCGGCGTGCTGACCGTCCCCGGTGACATCGCCGACCCCGCCACCGCCGAACGCGTCATCACCGCCGCCGTCGAGCGCTTCGGCCGGGTCGACACCCTGGTCAACAACGCGGGCGTCTTCATCGCCAAGCCGTTCACCGACTACACCCCCGAGGACTACGCCACCGCGACCGGCGTCAACCTCACCGGCTTCTTCCACCTCACCCAGCTGGCCCTCGGCCAGATGCTCGCCCAGGGCGGCGGACACATCGTCACCATCACCACCAGCCTGGTCGACAACGCCGACGCCCGCGTCCCCTCCGTCCTCGCCTCGCTGACCAAGGGCGGGCTGCAAGCCGCCACCAAGTCCCTCGCCATCGAGTACGCCACCCGCGGCATCCGCGCCAACGCCGTCTCCCCCGGAACCATCCGCACCCCCATGCACGCCGAGGAGACCCACGAGTTCCTCGCCGCCCTGCACCCCGTCGGCCGACTGGGCGAAATCGACGACATCGTCGACGCGGTCGTCTACCTGGAGAACGCGCCGTTCGTCACCGGCGAGATCCTCCACGTGGACGGCGGCATGAGCGCCGGCCACTGAACCCTCCGCCCCCGAACACCGAGGAGCACGTGATGCACGACAGCACGACGGACGAGCGAACCATCCTGCGCGGCGTCCTCGACCGGTGGAAGGCCGCGGTCGACGGACACGAACCCGAGCTGGTCGCAGCCGAGTTCACCGAGGATGCGGTCTTCCAGGGGCTGCACCCGTACAGCGTCGGACGCAAGGGCGTCGCCGAGTACTACGACTCCCAACCCCTGGGCCTGGCCGCCGAGTACCGGATCCTGGAGACCAGACGCCCGGCCGAGGGTCTTGTCCTCGGGTACCTGTCCGTGGACTTCTCGTTCACCGACCGGCCGACGACCAGCGTGTACCTCGGCGTCCTGCTGACCCGGACGACCGACGACTGGGCGATCATGCACTACCAGGTCTCCCGGCTGAGCGACGGCACCTGACGAGCGCCGCGGCAGGCCCGACGGCGGCCCACGTCGGCCAGGTGCCCGGCTACTCCAGCGAGGACTACACCGCCGCCGCCGGTCGTCGCACGGTGTCCGTCTTCACGACCACCGTCTTCGGCCTGGCCGAGCCGCAGGCCGCCGCCGCTCACCAGGCTCTGGTCGACACCGCGGTCTGCGCGATGCTCGGCAAGCCCGTTCCCGCGAGCCCGCCCCCCCGGCCGGCTCGCTGACCCTTGGTTGTGGCGCTCGTCGTCGGTCACCTACGGGCTGTTCCTGGTCTCCCCGCGTGTGCGCTCGTAGTGGCGGGCGACCCTGACCCGGTTGCCGCACACGTTGGCCGCGCACCAGGTCCTCCGCTTGGTCGCGGCGAGGAACAGCATCGAGCAGGACGGATTCGCGCATCGACGCAGGGTGGCCAGTCGCGCGGGCGAGGCGAGCAGTTCGATGGTCTCGGCTGCGACGGCGGCGAGGGCGGCGTTGCCGCCCTGCTCGGTGTGCCAGCGGGTCTGGGTGGTGATGCCGGCCTCGGTCCTGACGATGCGCGGGCTCGTGGGCACGGCCGCCGCGGCCGCGTTGATGTCCTCGATGGAGGTGTCCTGAGGGGGTCGGCCGGCCAGGTGGGAGTCGAGTACGTCACGGACCGCGGCCCGAAGCGCCCGGGTGGCCTCAGGGGTGGGGGTGGGTGCCTCGGGCAGCCGTGGCGCCTGCAACGTCCACCAGGTGGCGCTGGTCGCCGGTGAGTCGATCAGATCGACCGGCGGTTGGGCGGCGAGCATCAGGGTGTCCGCCAGGTCCAGGGCGGCCAAGGGTTCGCCGCCCATGGGGAAGCCGGCGCGCTGCATGTCCTCAAGCCGAGGCCGTGTCGTCATGCACTCCATGTTACCCATTAGTTTGCTCTGCCTTCCTGTCCGCCAGTCGCAGTGACAGCCATGGCTCTAATGGATTGCAGCGGCTGCTTGCCATTAGTGAACTAATGGATATAGCCTTCCATTAGGCATTAGGCCAACCTGGCCGGCCTTCACCTGGTGTGTGAAGAGCCGACGGCTTCATCCGGCAGGCGCCTCCGTCCGCCATCGATCAGGCCTGATGACACGGCTCATCCGGGCCGGCGGGGGACATCGGGATGGCAAGAACAAAGGAACGCAACATGTCCAACAACCGCATCGACGTCGTACTCGTGCACGGCGCCTGGGCTGACGGATCGAGCTGGGGCAAGGTGATCGGCCCGTTGAAGTCCGACGGCATCAACGTCGTCGCGGCGCCCCTGCCGCTGACCTCCCTGACCGACGACGTCGCGGCGCTCAAGCGCGTTCTGGAGCGGCTCGACGGCCCGGTCGTCCTGGTCGGCCACGCGTACGGCGGCGCGGTCATCGCGGCGACACACGACCCGAAGATCGCCTCGTCCGTCTACGTCGCGGCACTCGCGCCCGACGGGGGAGAGTCCGCAGGCGACGTCTTCCACCGCACTCAGCCGCACCCGAGAACGCCGACGCTGGAGCCCGACCCCCACGGGCTGGTATGGCTGCCCGCCGAGGCCTTCGCCGACGCCTTCGCGCAGCACGCCTCCGCCGAGGAACAGGCGATCCTGGCCGCCGCGCAGCGGCCCATCGCCCTGCCCTGTATCGGCGCCCCGATCGAGCGGCCTTCGTGGAAGGACCGACCGAGCTGGTTCCTGATCGCCGAGGACGACCGCATGATCGCCCCGGAAACGCAGCGCTTCACGGCCGAGCGGATGGGCGCCCACGCCCGCACCCGCCCGGTCGACCACACGCCGCAGGTCACCGCCGCCCAGGACGTCGTGGACATCGTCCTCGACGCCGTGCGCGACGTGGTGACGACCGCGCACCCGGCCCACAGCAGCTGACCGGCAACCCGAGGGCGGGCACGAGGTGGCGACCACCGCGCAGCGGCCCGTCTAGAACCGACACCCCGGAAAGGGCACACCATGACCCCGATCACCTACCGCAGCACCGACGTGAACGGCCTGAAGGTCTTCTACCGCGAAGCAGGGCCGTCGGACGCCCCGAAGCTGCTGCTCCTGCACGGTTTCCCCAGCGCCGGCCACATGTTCCGGGACCTGATCCCGCACCTGGCCGACCGCTTCCACGTCGTCGCACCCGACCTGCCCGGTTTCGGGCAGTCCGACATGCCGGAGCGGGACAGCTTCGCCTACACCTTCGAAGCCCTCACGGACGTCATCGAAGGCTTCACCGACGCAGTGGGCTTCGACCGGTACGCGCTCTACGTGTTCGACTACGGCGCCCCGACCGGGTTCCGGCTGGCCCTGCGGCGACCGGAACGGATCGCCGCCATCGTCACGCAGAACGGGAACGCCTACCAGGAAGGGCTGAGTGACGGCTGGAACCCCATCCGCGCGTACTGGAAGGAGCCCACCCCGGCCAACCGCGACGCGCTCCGCACCCTGCTCCAGCCCGAGACGACGGTGTGGCAGTACACCCACGGCGTCACCGACCCGACCGCGCTCTCACCCGACGGTTACACCCTCGACAACCACTACCTCGCCCGCCCGGGCGCACACGAGATCCAGCTGGACCTCTTCCTCGACTACGCGAGCAACGTGCGGCTCTATCCCGCGTTCCAGGAGTACTTCCGCACCCACCGGCCGCCACTCCTGGCCGTCTGGGGCCGCAACGACCCGTTCTTCCTGCCCGCCGGGGCCGAAGCGTTCAAGCGCGACATCCCCGATGCCGACGTCCGCCTGCTGGACACCGGCCACTTCGCGCTCGAGACGCACGCGAGTGAGATCGCCGCGGCCATCCGCGGATTCCTCACGAACTGACCATCACGGCCCAAGCCAGGCCGGCGGCCACCAGAACACGGACGCGGCCGCCGGCCCACGCCACCCCGATGGCACCCGTCGACGCGCGGGACGGTACAAGCTCTTGCACCGTTCCGCGCGCCGGATCGCACCGCGCCGCCCACGAAGGCGCTGACCACCACCCGCCCGCCTGGGCGACCCGGGCGCTATGACCCCGCACCGGGTCCCGCCGTCGTTCCGGGCCACGGGCGGAACTGCGGGCCGTAGGTGCCGGTGCCGTCGGGCAGGGGGATCTCCATGAGCTGGACGGCGGGTTCCTCCAGCGCGCGCATCGCGTCCACGGCGGCATCCAGGGGGCCGTCGTCACCCGTGGCCCAGGCGTCCTGGAGGCCGTGGAGCATGTTCGTGAACGTCTCGTCGAACTGCTGGAGCAGCCGTTGAACCTCGGTGGACGGGGAGGGCCAGCCGCCTGCGGGGACCGTACCCATCGGACGGGCGTCGGGGAACGGGATGGGCTCGCCGCTGAACTCCCAGCTCCCGTCCGCCTGTCGCAGTCGTCGTTCGTGGTAGATCTCGCCGAACGCGTAGTAGTGGGCGGGCGCATCCTGGGCGAACGGTGCGTCGGGTGAGGCAGAGGTCCCCTCGCCCTGCTCCCTGATGGTTTCGATCGACTGCTCGACGTCGTCGAGGTTCGTCACCGGCGTCAGGGTGTTCGGGCGGATCTGCCGTCCGAGCTGGCGTTCTGTCGAGAGGTCGGGGCGGACGTCGTGGAACGCGTCCAGTAGCGCGGCGTAGAACGCGCCGATGGTCGCCGGCCCGGCCTCTCGCGTGAGCGGAGTCTCGGGAGTCTCGATGCCCATCAGGACCTCGCGTACGTACTGTTTGGTGAGCCCGGAGAGGTACACGGTCAGCTCGCCGCGCACGCCACCGGGCAGCGGACCAGGGTAGGAGGGGAGCGCGTCGGCGATCCGAGGGGTCCCGCCCACCGCCACGAGCAGGTTGCAGGCCAGTCCCATGTGGTACATCTCGTCGTCGATGATGCTTCGGATGAGCGTGGCGGGCTCGCTCGTACGCTCCTTGACGGACCACCAGGCACACAGGTACGGCGGGATCGTGGCCAGTTCCAGCTCCACCGCGATCTGCAGCGCGTGCCTGATCCAGCTGTCGTCGCGACGGCCGTGCGGGACCTCCAACAGGCGGGCGACGGATCCGGTGCCGCCGTTCGGGAGTGCTTGACGGGTCGCCGCGTGTACTGGAGTTCCCAGGACCACCGGGCCTGCCGCGGCCAGTGTGGCCGACTTGAGGAACCCCCGGCGGCCCAGCGAGGGCATACGTCGGCTGTCTGTACTCTCGGCCGGATCGACCACGCCTGATTCCCGTTCGCCAGTGGCAGGCTCCGCTCGGACGAGGAGCCCAGCCCGGATGTCGCATCGGGTGGCGAAGCTACCAGGAGCGCGGACGCGGTTCCGGACTTGTCACCGGGTGGCGCGTGTGCGCCACCCGGGCGGAGTAGACGACCGCGCGGAGTCGGCGAACACCGGACGGCCGGACAGCGGGGAAGGGCGGGTGCGACGACGGTGGGCATCGTGACGGCCTGCAGCTCCGGATGCCCCGCGTCGCGGTCTTCGCTGCGGCGCAGGGTGCTCCGAGGATCTCGCTCGAAACAATTTCCGAAAATCACCAGTCTGTGCTGGAACTCGGCTGAGCCATGGGCCGACTGATGTGACGGACGCCGTCGACCGGCGGCGTCCGTCACGACGGAGGGATGGACCATGCCGCAGCAGGGCCACGGCTTCCGGTACCGCCGCAGAAGACCGGCCGTGCGACGGACACCGGGAGCAGCGGAATGACCCGCGCCGTGGAGGTCAACTCGCCGCAGAACATGGACCGTTGGAGCCTGGTCGCGGTGGCCGGGATGTTGTCCTTCGTGGCGATGCTCGATATGAACATCGTCAATCTCGCCCTCCCCGATCTCTCGCGCAGCTTCGGTGTCTCCGCCGAGGCCGCGCAGTGGGCGGTGCTCGGCTACCAACTCCCGGTGGTGGCCCTGCTGCTGCCCGCCGGGCGCTGGCTCGACCAGGTGGGGACTCGCCCTGCCCTGATGTTCGCCGTGGGCGGCTTCGCCCTGTGCAGCGCGGCAGCCGCGGTCTCCCCGTGGGCCGTCTGGCTGATCACCGCCCGGCTGGCCCAAGGGGCGTTCGGGGCCGTCCTGTTCGTCCTGATGCCGGTGCTCGCCGCCCGTTCGGTACGGCCCGAGCTGCGCGGGCGCGCGATGAGCGTGCCGGCCACCCTCGGACCGCTCGGAGCGGTCGCCGGACCGGCGGTGGGCGGACTGCTGCTCGACCACCTCGGCTGGCGGGCCATCTTCCTCGTCAAGCTTCCGGTCTGCGTGGCCGCCCTGCTGATCGCCCGTCGGAACGCACCGCCCGGCGGGCGGCTGCGCCTGCCCGACCGGCCCTCGCTCGGTGACGCCGGCCTGGTCGGCGGCGCCGTCGCAGCGCTCCTGCTGGCACTGACCCTCTCCCCGGGCTCGCCCGCCTGGCTGCTGCTGGCCGTCCCGGCCGTCCCGCTGACCGCCCTGTGGCTGAGAAGGCCCGGCGGGAGGCCCGTCAGCTCGACGCTGCGGGACTCCCGGACGTACGGGGTCAACGGAGCCGTCCTCGCTCTGGCGGCGGGATTCGCCGCGATGCGTTACGTGCTCGCCCTGCACCTGCAGCTGGACGATGCGGTGAGCGCCACCGCCACCGGGCTGACCACGCTCTGCTTCCCACTCGGGATGGGCCTGGCCGGGCCGCTCGGCGGACGGCTCGCGGACCGGTTCGGGGCCCGGCCGCTCGCCACCGCCGGCGCCACCGTGACCGCCCTCGGCCTACTGCTGCTCGTCCCGCTGGACGCCGGCTGGTCCCTGGCCGACATCGCGTGGCGGTTGGCTCTGGCCGGTGTCGGCATGGGCCTGTACGGCGGGCCCGTCCAGTCGCTGGTGATGACCGCCGCACCACCGGACCGGATCGCCACCGCGGGGTCGGCCGTCCAGCTCGCCCGCAGCCTCGGCTTCACCCTCGGGCCCGCGCTCGCCACCGCCGCCTGGGGCTTGGGCGGGGCCGGCATCGGCGGCGTACGGGCCGGACTGGGACTCGCCGCAGCCGCCGCATGCGTGGCCGCACTCCTGCTCGCCGTCCACGGCCGACGGACCGCCGGCCTCGCACAGACCGACTGACTGCACGCCACCTCAAGGAGAGCATCCGATGTGCGGAATCACCGGCTGGGTGTCGTTCCACCAGGACGCCCGCACCCAGGCCCCGGTCGTCGAGGCGATGACCGCCACCATGGCCCGCCGGGGCCCCGACGCCGACGGAGTCTGGCTCGGCGCGCACGCCGCGCTCGGCCACCGCAGGCTGTCCGTCATTGACCTCACGGGCGGAGCGCAGCCGATGGCCGACCCGTCCGGTGTCGTGCTCAGCTTCAGCGGCGAGGTCTACAACCACCACCAGCTGCGCGCCGAACTGCTCCGCCTCGGCCACGAGTTCCGCACCCGCAGCGACACCGAGGTGGTCCTGCGCGCCTACCAGGAGTGGGGCGAAGGCCTCGTCGACCGGCTGGAGGGCATGTACGCCTACGCGATCTGGGACGAGCGCAGCGAGCAACTCCTGCTGGTGCGCGATCGGTTGGGTGTCAAGCCGCTGTTCTGGGCCGAGATCGACGGCGGCCTCGCCTTCGGCTCCGAGCCGAAGGCGCTCTTCGCCCACCCCGAGCTGAGCCCCCGGGTCGACGCGGCCGGGCTGCGCGAGGCGTACAGCCTCCTGTTCAACACCGGGCCCACCGTGTGGGCCGGCGTCCGCGAGGTCCAGCCGGGCGGGCTGCTCACCATCGGCCGCGACGGCGTGCGCGAGCGACTGTACTGGCAGCTGTTGGCCCGCCCGCACGAGCACGACCGGGCCGCCACCGTCGAACAGGTACGCTCCCTGGTGAACCGGGCCGCACGAGCCCAACTGGAGGCGGACGTACCGCTGTGCAGCCTGCTCTCCGGCGGGCTCGACTCCACCGTCATCACCGCGCTCGTCGCCGACGAACTGCGACTCAGCGAAGGGCCGCAGGCCCGCCTGCGCTCCTACGCCGTCGACTACAGCGATCAGGCCGAGCAGTTCACCGGCGACATCCTGCGCACCGGCCACGACACCCCGTACGCCGCCGAGGCCGGGGAGTTCATCGGCACCGAACACTCCACCGTCGTCCTCGACCCGCGTGCACTGCTCGATCCCGAGCACCGCAGGGCCGTGGTCGTCGCCCGGGACTCGCCGATCGGCGTCGGCGACATGGACACCTCGCTCTACCTGCTCTTCGGACGGATCAGCGAGCATTCCACCGTCGCGCTCTCCGGCGAGGCCGCCGACGAGGTCTTCGGCGGCTACCCGTGGTTCCACAACCCGAAAGCACTCGCGGCGCAGGCCTTCCCCTGGCTGCTGGTCACCGGCGACGACGCCGCGGTGCCGCTTCACCCGGACCTCGCCGCCACCCTGCGCATCGGTGAGTTCCGCGCCGACACCTACCGCGACGCGCTCGCCGCCGTCCCCCACCTGGACGGCGAGAACCCCGTCGAGCACCGCCAACGCGAGATGCAGCACCTCTCCCTGACCCGCTGGCTACGCCAACTCCTGCACCGCAAGGACCGGCTCAGCATGGCCCAGGGCCTGGAGGTCAGGGTGCCCTACTGCGACCACCGCCTCGTCGAGTACGCCTTCAACACCCCCTGGTCCATCAAGAGTCACGACGGACGCGAGAAGAGCCTGCTGCGCGCCACCGGCACCGGCATCGCGCCGGAGTCCGTCCTGTGGCGGCCCAAGAACCACTACCCCGCCACCCACCACCCCGAGTACAACAGCGGCCTCCAGCAGCTGGCCCGCGAGGTCCTGCCCACGGTGAAGGACCTGGTCGACGAGAGCCGGATCAAGCCCGGCCTGGACACCCCGGCCGACCAGCTCCAGTGGGGCCACCGGCTGCGCCTGGAGCGAGTGGTCGACCTCGCCCTGTGGCTGGACCACTACCGCCCGGCCATCACTCTCTGATACCCCACCCGTCCCCGAAGGAAGACCGGCATGACCCAGTCCGAGCAGAACCCGCCCGCCGCACCCCGCTGCCCCGTCACCGGCGCCACCGCCGACGAGCCGATACCGCTTTACGGAAGCGCCTACAAGAGCGACCCCTACGACCTCTACCGCGAGATGCGCGAGGCCGGCCCCGTGCACCGGGTTCGCTTCCCCAGCGGCATAGCCGCCTGGCTGGTCACCGGCTACGAAGCCGCGCAGCAGACGCTGGGCGACCCGCGCCTGGGCAAGAACCACTCACTCGGCAACGACAACTGGCGCAAGCTCGCCTCGATCATGCCCGAGCCCCAGCACTCCCAGCTCCAGGTCCACCTGCTCCACCAGGACCCGCCCAAGCACACCGGCATGCGCCGCCTCGTCCTCGACGCCTTCGCACCCCGCCGCATCGAGGCCCTGCGCCCCCGCTTCCAGGAGATCGCCGACGCCCTGGTGGACGATCTTCCGGGCGAGGGCGGCGCCGACCTGGTCCAGGGCTTCGCCGCACACTTCCCGTTCCGGGTACTTGCCGAAGTCATCGGCCTGCCTGAAGGGTTGGCCCGCCGCTTCGACCGCGACTGGGGCAAGGTCGTCCAACCGGTCGGTCCCCAGGACCCTGGCCGACCCGCCTACGAGGGCCGGCTCCGCGCCCTGCAGACGTACATCGCCGACGTGGTCGCCCACAAGCACGAGCACTGGCAGGACGACCTGCTCAGCCGGCTCGTCGTGGCCAAGGACCGAAAGGAGCTCAGCCAGGAAGAACTCGACTCCATGATCTTCCAGCTGCTCGTCGCCGGCCAGGAGCCCGTCACCAACCAGATCAGCACCATGCTGATCACCCTGCTGCGCCACCCCGACGAGCTCGCCCGCCTGCGCGACGAACCCGCGCTGCTGCCCCGGGCCGTCGAGGAACTGATGCGCTACGACAGTGCGTTCGAGTTGACCACCTGGCGGTTCTTCGCCGAGGACAGCGACCTGCACGGCACCCGTATCCCGGCCGGGGACTCGGTGATCGTCTCGCTCTGCGCGGCCAACCGCGACCGCGAGCAGTTCCCCGACGCCGACACGCTCGACCTCGACCGCACGCCCAACTCCCATCTGGCCTTCGGACACGGCATTCACTTCTGCCCCGGCGCCGCCCTGGCCCGCGCCGAACTCCAGATCGCCATCGGCACCCTGCTCGCGCGCCTGCCCGGCCTGCGGCCTGCCACCGACCTCGACGAGCTCGAGTGGATCCCCGCCGTCCTCGCCCGCGGCGTCAACCAGCTGCCCGTCAGCTACGACAAGCGCACCTGACACACCTCTGAATCCCTGACCACGCGCCCCGACATCAGCGCCGGGGCGCTATCCCGCCATGCCCTCGTGGAGGACCGCATGCCGCCCGTCGGCACCAGACCATCACCCCGGCCATCCGTCGAACACACCTGCGCCGCCATCCTGGAGCTGCTCCTGCCCTACCGCCGCGCCGCCGACCCCGATGCTCCGGCGCCCGTCTCCGCGTTCCCGATCCAGCTCCGGCAGCTCGCCGGGTTCGTCGCCGCCGGCGACCAGATCGTGTTCACCCTGCCCGGCTTCCCCTGCAAGTCACCCAGCCCCGCCAAAGTCCTCGGACACCTCCCCGACGAGGGCGAGCGCCTCTCCCTCACCTTCCTCAACGAGCTCTGCGCGGCGGTCCACCAGGTGTACCCGCCCGGCGCGCGGATGGTGATCTGCTCGGACGGGCACATCTTCGGCGACCTGATCCGCGTTCCGGACCACCACATCGACGCCTACTCCGACGAACTGGCCGCGATGATCGACCGCGAACACCTGCGCCACCTCTCGGTGTTCGACCTGCGCGACGTCCTCGGCGACCTCCCCTACGACGAGAAGCGCGCCCGGGTGCACGCCCAGTACGCGCCCACCGTCGAGGAGCTGCGCGCGGAGGTCAAGGCGGACGACGCCGCCCTGGCCCTCTACCTGGGCATCACCCGCTTCCTGACCGACGACACCGTCGACTTCGAGGGCACCCGATCCGCCCTCCAGCGCGAGTGCAGGCAGCGCGCCTACGGCGTCATCCAGCGAAGCCGGGCCTGGGGCGACCTGATCGCCGAACGACACCCCCGCTCGGTCCGGCTGTCCATCCACCCCCAGCGGCGCGGCGCCGCCAAGTTCGGCATCCGACTGCTCGACACCAAGGACGCCTGGACCACCCCCTGGCACTCCGTCGTCGTCCACCGCCCCGACGGAGTCTGGGAGTTGATGCGGCGCAGCGAGGCCGAACGGCTCGGCCGCACCGTGCTGCGTGACGGCCGCCCCAGTCACGTCGAGACCTCGTAGGCCTCCGGCGGCCCGGGGTCCACCTACGGGTGGCCCCCGGGCTCACACCGGATCGGCGACCGGACCGCTCGCAGCTCCCGCTGATGCGCGGTGGTCGAAAGCGATCAGCGGGTCACCGGTGAGCGGATGCTCGACCACCGCCGCCCGCACCCCGAACACCTTCTCCAGCAGCTCAGGGTGACCTTGACGGGGTAGCCGGCAACCGTGGACGTGCTCGCCCCGACCGTCGTCGCCGCACCGCCCGACTCGGTGCTGCTGCCGCAGCCCGTGGCGAGGAGGGCAACCGCGGCGGCCACGCCGCACAACGCGCGAGAACGCATGGAACCCTCCTGGTGATCCGGGTACATCGGAGCTCGCTGATACGGGCCCGGACCAGGTAGTCGTCCGAACCACCGACCCAGTTCCCACGCCGAGCGAATGGGTTCGGCTCCACCCCGGCCGGGACCGGCGGACCGCCGGAAACCAGCCACCGACGCGGTCCCGCCGGTGCGCGGCAGCTGGTTTGAGGACACGCGACGCGCGGGCATCGAGGAGGTGAGAACGCACGCCCACGACAGAGGCGACCGAGGTGGAACAGATGCACGACACCGGCCCGGAACCGATTGCGACCTTCTGCGGCAACTGCAACTGCGGCTGCCCGCAGCTGTTTCTGGATCCGGCGGCCCCGGCGGAGAAGCGGGTACGGATCACCGACGATTTCGGACAGCAGGTGCAGATGAGCGAGGACCAGTTCCGCGACCTCGTCGCACAGGCCAAGAGCGGTGCGCTGGACGACCTGGCCGCCTTGATCGCCTGACGGCCGGTCGGCCGGCCCGATCCGGGTGCAGGAACAGCACTGAGGCTGAGAACGTCCGCGATGTAGCGCGTGGTCCGGGCCGGGGCATTGAACGCCTCGGCCCGGACCCGCAGGTCACAGTGACACTGAGCTGCCCGGCGACCTCACCTGCCCAGCTGCGTCGGCAGACCCCGGAGCAGTGCGGCCAGGAACACCCGATCGCTTGGTGCGAACCGTACCCGCTGTGCGCCCGCTGAGCCGTCACGAATGTGCAGCACCGTGCACGGAGTCTCGGCACGGATGGCATGATGTGCCCGCCATGTCTGTCCCCGGAACCGTGAACGTGCCCGTTCCGGCACGTTCCGCCGCAATCGACTTTCGCGTACTGCGCGCCGTGCCGTTCGCGACGGTCTGCGTCGTGCTGGCCGCAGCCGGTCACGCGCTGGCCTCCGGCGCCGGGGTCCCGATCGGCATGGTGCTTCTGGCCTGGGTCCTGACTTGCGGCGTTGCCGTGCTCGGCGCGCGGCGGGAGCGGTCGCTGTCCGCGATCACCGGAGGACTGGCCCTCGGCCAGCTCGGTCTGCACCTCCTCTTCCACTTCGGGCAGATGCCGGTACGGGCCCGGGCCATGCGCGATCCGGGTGGCAGGGACAGGATGCCCGCCATGCCGGGAATGCCCGGGATGGCGGGCATGGGAACGGCCGGCAGCGCTCACTCCCGGGCCGTGGCCGCCCACCTGGCCGGGCCGGCCGGCCTCGGTTCCCACACCTCGGCGACGGCTGCGCCGCACGTCGCCGTGTGGTGCCACGCCTTCCTGCTCGGGTTGAGTCCCGCGATGTTCGCCGGGCACCTTGCCGCGACCCTGCTGGCGGGGTGGTGGCTGCGACGTGGCGAGGCGGCCGTGTGGACGCTGGTCCGCACGACCGCCGAGGCGGCCTCGGCCACCGCGCACGCGTACGCGGCCCGGCTGCGCGAGACGGTCGCCCGGTTCGACGCCGTGCTGTCCGGCGACCTCGGGCGAGGGCGGCGGCCGCAGGTCGCATGGTTCATGAGGACGAGCGGACGGTGGCGGCTTCCGTCCCCGGTTCTGCTCCGGCACTGCGTGAGCAGGAGAGGCCCGCCGGCGGCTGCCACTGCCTGACCGGACGGACGAGCGCACCCCAGCGCCCCCGGACCGGTGGCAGCTCTGCGCCCCTGACCACACCAGCACGCTTCAGCCAACCCAGGGCGGACGGTCATCCCTGCTCGGAAGCAGGCCCTCCCGCCGACGGGTGCGCGTGCACGTTCCCACACGGAGAACAGACAGCCATGAGACTGTCCC
The DNA here is from genome assembly GCF_040609455.1 of Kitasatospora sp. NPDC004669. Lineage (NCBI taxonomy): Bacteria > Bacillati > Actinomycetota > Actinomycetes > Kitasatosporales > Streptomycetaceae > Kitasatospora > Kitasatospora sp. NPDC004669. The sequence goes on along the minus strand of NZ_JBEXKB010000039.1, from coordinate 46,539 downwards.
CCAGAAACCGCCTTGCCGCCGCGACCGCCCTGGGCGCCGCCGCCGTACTGCTGATCGCAGGCCCTGCGTCCGCGCACGTCACCGTGCAGCCGTCCAGCGTGCCGAAGAACGCGACCGACCAGACCTTCGCGTTCCGCGTGCCCAACGAGGACGACAAGAACAGCACGGTGAAGGTCGAGATCGACTTCCCGACCGACCACCCGATCCCCTCCGCCCTGGTCGCGCCCGTGCCGGGCTGGACCGACACGATTCAGACCACCAAGCTCGCCACCCCGATCCACACCGACGACGGCGACATCACGGACGTGGTCTCGCAGATCGTCTGGACCGGCGGCCAGATCGCCCCCGGTCACTACCAGGACTTCACCGTCGACCTCGGCGCGCTGCCCGACGGCACCGACAAGGTCGTCTTCAAGGCACTCCAGACGTACAGCGACGGCAACATCGTGCGCTGGATCGACGAGGCCCGGGACGGCCAGCCCGAGCCGAAGAACCCGGCCCCGGTCCTCAAGCTGACCGCCGCCACGGCCGACGGCGACAGCGCCGCCTCCGGCGCCAAGGCCGAGCCGAGCGCCAAGGCTGACCAGAGCGCCAAGGCCGAGCCGTCCAGCCAGACCGCCACCACGGCCGCGAAGAGCAGCAGCGACTCCACCGCCCGTGCTCTTGGCATCGCGGGCATCGTCGTCGGCGTCCTCGGCGCCGCGGCGGGCGTCGTGCTCGGCCGCCGTGGCCGCAGGGCCGACGGCTCCAACGCCTCGGCGTGACCATCCGGGGCCGGTGCGGGACTCCTTCCGTACCGGCCCCGACCGACCCTCCCTCCGGGCGGGGTCGGATTTCAGAAGGCCGTGCCATACTCGGCCGCATGGAGCCCGGGATAGCGGTTCGCACAGCGCGCGCGGCAGTGTTCACCGCGTTGCTGCTGACGCTGTCCGTCGGCGGCCACGTCCTGCTGACCGGTACCCCGTTGCCGGGCACCGTCGTGGTCATGGCCACCGTGGCCGTCTTCGGCGCCGCCCTCCTGCTGTCCTCGGCCGAGCGGGCGTTCGTCCAGATCGCCGCCGTGCTCGTCCCGCTGGAGCTGACGCTCAACGCGATGTACTACGTCGGCCAGGACACCTGCCGGGCCGGCGCCCGGCCGGGCGGCGACCTGCTGCCCGACCTGCTGTGCGGCGGAAGCCCGGTCCACGGGCTGGGGTCCGTCCCTGCCCTGCCCGGACAGCTCACCGGCGCTCAGCTGGCCGGCGTCTTCTTCCTCCACCTGACCGCCGCGCTGGTCGCCGCGGTGTGGCTGCGGCTGGGCGAGAAGGCGGTCTTCCGTACGCTCACCGCGCTCACCGCCCTGGCCGCCCGCCCCGTGCGGATCCTGCTGGCGTGGCTGCTACCCGCAGAGCCCGCCGAGACCGGCCCCGCACCGGCTTTCCCCGACCAGCACCGGCCGGGACCGCAGGAGGTCCTGCGAGGCGGCACCCGGCGCCGCGGCCCGCCCTGGCTCGTCCTGGCGCTGACCGGCTGACCGGGCGGCCGACGCTCACCGATTTCCCGAGCGTGCCGCCTGCGGGGTGACCGCCCCGGCAGCCCGTCGTCGCCTCTCCGCCAGCCCACCGGGGCAGTGCCGCACCGAGCGTGCGCCTGCCCGCCTTCCACGGAGACGTCCCGGACCCGGACGTGGCCTCGCGGCCTTACCCGGTGTCCGGTGGACGGGAGACGAGACCACCATGAGCAACAGGAACAGCCAGGGCGCCAAGGGCTCCGCCCGCGAGCAGATGCGCGCCGAGCGGGAGCGTCAGCAGCGGGCCGCGGCCCGCCGCAAGAAGATCCTCATCGGCGGCATAGCCGTCGCCGTCGTCGGCGCCGCCATCGGCATCAGCATCGCGACGGCCGGCAGCGGCGGCAGCGGCGGCCCGCTGGTCGTGCCCGCCAACACCACCGGCACCAACGGCACCGTGATCGTCTACGGCGACCCCAACAACAAGAACGTCCTCGACGTGTACGAGGACTTCCGCTGCCCGGTCTGCGACAAGCTGGAGACCACCGACGGTGCGACCGTCCAGCAGCTCGCCGACAACGGCACCTACACCATCCACTACCACCTGGCGAGCTTCCTGGACGCCAACCTCGGCGGCAGCGGCTCCAAGAACGCCCTCGCCGCCGCCGGCGCGGCCCTCAACGAGAGCCCGCAGAAGTTCAAGCAGTTCCACGACGTCCTCTACGCCAACCAGCCGGGCGAGCAGTCGGACGACTTCGCCAACACCAGCCACCTGCTCGACCTCGCCGCCAAGGTCCCCGGCCTGGTCACCCCCGACTTCACCAAGGCCGTCCAGGACGGCACGTACAAGCCCTGGGCGGGCAAGGTCAACGACGCCTTCAACAGCAGCGGCGTGTCCGGCACCCCCACGCTCAAGCTCAACGGCAAGCAGCTCACCGTGTTCGACAGCCAGGGCAACCCGATCACCCCGGCCCAGTACACCGAGCTGATCCAGCAGACCATCGCCGCCAAGTGAGCCACGGGAGCCCGCACATGACCACCGCAGCCAAGCCCGCCCCGGGACCGAGGGCCGGACGGTACACCGCCCCCGTCGACAGCGGTCGGGCCTTCGGCCTGCTGCTGCTCGTCGCCGGGGCGATCGGTCTGGCCGCCTCGATCACCCTCACCCTGGAGAAGATCCGGCTGCTGGAGAACCCCGCTTACGTCCCCAGCTGCAACATCAACCCGATCGTCAGCTGCGGCTCGGTGATGCGGACCGCTCAGGCAGCGGCGTTCGGCTTCCCCAACTCCCTGATCGGCCTGGGCGCTTTCGCGGTCGTCGTCACCATCGGGGTCGTCGTGCTGACCGGCGCCCGCCTGCCGCGCTGGTTCTGGCTGGGCCTCCAGGCCGGCACGCTGTTCGGCGTCGGCTTCGTCACCTGGCTGATGGACCAGACCCTGTACTCGATCGGCGCGGTCTGCCCGTACTGCATCGTCGTGTGGATCGCCACCATCCCGCTGTTCTGGTACACCACCCTGCACAACGCCAGGTACGGGGTGATCCCGTTGCCCGCCCGGTGGCGCCCGGCCGTCGAGCTGGCCGCGCGCTACCACTGGGTCGTCCCGGCCGTCTGGTACCTGATCATCGCCCTGCTGATCCTCAACCGCTTCTGGTACTACTGGAGCACCCTCCTCTGAACCCCGCCCGAGAGCGAGCCACCCCCGCTGCGGCGGCCTCCCCGGCCGCCGCAGCGGGGGTGAACGGCGGGCGACCGGTGGGTCATCAGCGAGTCCCGCCATTGACGGTGCGGATGGCACGGGCGAGTAACCCGCGGGGTACGGCCATCGTCGTCCTTGGCAGGCGATCCCGGCCGGGGCCGCGCGCGGGTGAGGGGCGGCGTGCTGACCGGCACCGCCGGCCCCGTCTCCGGAGCCCCGGGGCCGGTCGTCCTCTACGCGTCTCGGTGTCCGAGACCGGGAGCATGGCTCGCATGGCCTCCCCTTTCTCGGACACCGAGACGCGTAGAGAACTGGCTGATCTGCTGACACACGTGCGCTGGATCGCCGGCGGCACGGGTGCCGGCAAGAGCACGCTGGCCCGGGCCCTGGCCGACCGGCACGACATCGCGGTGTACGACGGCGACCGTGCGGAACACGGCTGGCTGGCGCGGTGCACGCCGCAGCGTCACCCGCGCCTGTCGGCCATGCGCGAAGCGCCCCCGGGCGGGATGTGGCGGGACCGCACCCCTCAGCAGGTGTTCCAGACGATGCCGAGCCTGCACGGGGAGACTGCCGGCTTCTCGGGAAGGCGGGGAAGCGGCCGGTGGCCGCGGGTGACCGTGCCGGGGCACGCGCAGGCAGCGCCGCACCCGAGCGGGCGCGGCGTGGGCGCAGGTGTCCCCGGGGAGGAGAGCCGTCAGACGGAAGCGGTCACGGCCGGAGGGCCCCGAGACGTGATGGCGTGGACGAGCAGCAGCTGCCGGAGCCGCTGTGCGGAACGGGTCCGCACGGGCCGCAGGCGCGGGCGGTGGGGCGGGCAGGCCAGGCGCAGCAGCAGGAGCAGTGGCGCGAACAGGCGGGCGGCAGCGGCACGCCCGAGCCGGAACACGGCCCGCTCGCCGGCCGACAGCCACAGGCCCATCAGCACGGCGGCGAGCAGGTGCGCTGCCAACATGCCGACGGCCCCGCCCGCATGGTGGTGCATCGGCATGGCCATCGCGGTGGCGGCGTGGTGCGCGTGGGAACCCATCTCCATGTCGGCCATGGGCATGTCCGGCATGTCGGCCATCGTGACCGTCAGGCCGTCACCCGACCCGCCCCCCGTGCCGAGACCGGCGGCCTCCGCCAGTTGCGCGGCGTGCTCGGGGGAGACGTGGTTCGGGGTGCACAGCAGGAGCCGCGCCCACTGGGAGGTCAGTCCTCCCGCCGACGGCGGGGTGGAGGCGGCCTGGCCGAGTGAGAACAGCGTGTGCAGGACGGCCTGGACACCGACCGTCAGGCCGGTCACCAGCCACGGTCCGCGCTCCCGGTCGGCGAGCCACCACGCGGCGCCGCCGGTGGCGGCGAACGCGGCGAGCAGCGCCCACCCGGGCACGGACGTGCCGGACATCAGCACGTGGCCGAGGGACGCGAGCAGTACGCAGACGGCCGCGAACACCGCGGCCCGTCCTGTACGCACTCCCCGTCCCACATCCATGGCGGGCTCATGGTCGCACCCCCGCACTTCGGTGCCACAGACCCGGGTCGGAAGAATCGCGCGCGCACCGATGCGTTCGATCGCGGTGCACGGGCCCTCACACCGGGTCTCCGGGGCGGCGGCCAAACACAGGTAGTCGTTCTGCGGAGGCGGCTGGTTCCCGCCGTTACGAGATTTTCTTGGCCGTGCTGACCTGCCCGTTTCATCGTGCATCATGGACGCCGCCCTCACCCTGACCGGCCCGGCCTGCCTCGGCTGGATGCCGCCTTTCCCCCTTGGAGTGCCTTCCCCGATGAACACCTCTCGCCTGTTCGGCCGGGCCGCCACCGTCACGGCGGTCGTGGCCGGTTCCCTCGTCCTGGCCGTGCCGGCCTTCGCCCACGTGGAGGTCGCCTCCGAGACCGCCCAGGCGCTGGCCACCAACGCCACGGTCACCTTCACCGCCGAGGCCGAGTCGAGCACCGCCGGCCTGGCCAAGTTCCAGGTCGTCCTGCCTGAGGGCATCGCCCCCTCGGACGTCGCGCTCGCCGACGCGCCGCAGGGTTGGACCTTCGCGGCCACGGCCGACGGCTACACGGTCGGCGGGCCGGCGCTGCCCCAGGGCAAGGACGCCGTCTACAAGATCACCATCAAGCAGCTGCCCGACGCCAAGGAACTGGTCTTCAAGACCCTGGAGACCTACAGCGACGGCCACATCGACCGCTGGATCGAGCTGCCCCAGGGCGGCGCCGAGCCCGAGCACCCCGCGCCCACCCTCAAGCTCGCCGCCGCCGCGCCGGGCGCGACTCCGATCGGCACGCCGTCCGCCGCGGCCACCGGTGCCGCGCCCTCCGCCACCCCCTCGGCGTCGGCCACTACGTCTGCATCCGCCGCCGCGTCCGGTGCCCCGAGCGTGACGGCCTCGCCCAGCGCTGCGTCGACCGCGTCGAACAGCAGTGACAGCTCGTCCTCGGCCACCCCCATCGCCATCGGTGCCGCCGTCGTGGTCGTGCTCGCCGTGGGCGGCGCGTGGTGGTGGCGCCGCAAGCGCTCCGCGGCCAGCTGACGTTGCGCAACTGCCCCAGCGCCCGGCCCCCGTGACGCGGGCGCCGGGCACTGGGGCTTCAGTCGACGTGCACGGTGAGCTGTGCGGTGTGAAGCTGCCCGGCCGTCTGGAACTGCAGGAAGACCCGCCAGTTGCCCGGTTCGGCAAGCAGGGCCTGGAAGGTCAGCGTCGGTCCGCCGTGGTCACCGTTCACCGCGTTCGCCGGGTGGAGGTGGGCCAGCGCCTGGTCGCCTTCGTGGAAGGCGCTGAGGTGTGCGTAGGCGTCCAGGTAGGGCTGGAGGTCGGTGACCGGGTGGCCGTCCTGGCTGATGGTTGCGGTCAACTGGTGTGCGCCGGACATCGGTTGGGCGTGCAGGGTGACGGTGTAGCCGTCGACGGTGGTGGTGTCGGCCGGGGCGGGCAGCGGCACGGGGGCTGGCTCGCCGGGCACGGTGACGGTGCGGCTGAGGACGAGCTCGGCGGCGTGCGGGCCGGTGTTCGGGATGAAGTCGGCGTACAGCCGCCAGGTGCCGGGGGTGAGGGCGGCGAGGTCGGCGGTCCAGGTGCCGTTGTCGGCCATCTCCGGATGCAGGTGCTGGAAGCCGGTGAGGTCGGTGCGGATCGCGTAGAAGTGCAGCTTCTTGGTCTGGTGGACGGCGAAGTCGGTGACGGGGGCGCCGCTCGGGCCAGTGACGGTGAACTGGAAGGCCGTCGGTCGCCCGGCGGGCACGCCGCAGGTCGCGGTGTTCAGTCGGTAGCCGTCCTGCTCGGCGGCGAGGCCCCGGGCGAGGCCCTGGGAGGCACCGGTCGCATGGGTCATGCCCGGCATTTCCGGCATGCTCGCCGTCGCGGCCTGCGGGGAACCGGAAGCGGCGCGCGGGACGGATGCGGCCATCCCGAGCACGAGCAGCACGGGCAGGCAGGACGCAAGCAGCCAACCTCGGGAGAACGGACGAGGAGGAGAAGCTGTCATCGGTAGGCCCTTCCCGTTGCGGGCGCGTCGGAATGGACGCCGTCCGGGGCCGAGGGGATTCGGCCTCACTGCATAGGAGACCGGTGACGTTGGTCGCGATAACCGAAAGTCGAGCCAGGAGCGCGGAGCCCTCCGCGGCACCGACGGTGGTCGGGCTACGGAGGGCTCTGCGTGTGGCCGGGGATGCAAGCCTGGCCCAGGCGGACCGGAGGCGGTCCGACCGGAGGGGGCGGATCAGCCCTGGGCGGTGGCGGCCTCGAAGCGGGCGTGGGCGTCCTGCCAGTTGACGACGTCCCACAGGCGGGTGACGTAGTCCGGTCGGACGTTGCGGTACTGCAGGTAGTACGCGTGCTCCCAGGCGTCGAAGGCGAGCAGCGGGGTGGTGTTCCGGCCGACGTTGCCGTGGTGGTCGTAGACCTGCTCGACGATCAGGCGCTTGCCGAGGGGCTCCCAGGAGAGGATGCCCCAGCCGGAGCCCTGGACACCGGTGGTGGCGTTGGTGAGCTGCTTCTTGAAGGCGTCGAAGCTGCCGAAGTGCTCGGCGATGGCGTCGGCCAGCTCGCCCTCGGGTCGGTCGCCGCCCTCCGGGGAGAGGTTCTGCCAGAACAGCGAGTGCAGGACGTGCCCGGACAGGCGGAAGGCGAAGGTCTTCGCCTACGGCTGGGCGTTCTCCAAGCCGCTCCGCAAGGTGTACTACAACCTCACCATCACCGGCCTGTCCGTGGCCGTCGCCCTGATCATCGGAACGGTCGAGATCCTCGCGCTGGTGGCGGACAAGCTCGACCTGCACGGGGCGTTCTGGGACTGGGTCGGCGGGCCCGACCTCAACGTCATTGGTTTCGTCATCGTCGGCCTGTTCTTCGTGGCTTGGGCGGTGGCGCTGGCGGTCTGGAAGTTCGGCCGGATCGAGGAGGGGTGGTCGGCGGGGCTCCGGCCGTCGGAGGAGGACGGCCCGTCGCGACAGGCGGCGCGTAACCGCGGTCGACGGCCATCAGGGTCGGCGCAGCAGCCGGGGTCGGACTCCCGGGAGTCGGCGGCCGCCGTCGCGATCCCCCCGCCGTGGAAGATGACGTCGGCCTCGTCATGCCGCGCACGGACATCGCCGACGTCCGTGGTCACTACCGGCTGACCGCTCATTCCGATTCCCTTCAGTTGCCTACAATCAGTGCCGCATGACTACCCATGGCCGTCGGGTCGTGAACGTGGACCTGATCGCCCGGGGGTCCGGTGCCGGATCACCGATCGGAGGCCGCCGGGCGGCGTCCGCTGCGGCTGCTACGCCGGGGACAGGTCAGGCCGGACGAACGGGTCGTGGTGGATGCGCTCGACCGGGACGCCGCCGCGGTACAGGACCTCGGTGGCGTCGATGATCATCGGGCCGGGCCCGCACAGGTAGGCGTCGTGTCGGGGCCACGGCCCGCACTGCGCCAGTACCTCGGGCAGTGGGCGGTCGGCGTCGTTGAGGGCGGCCCGGACGCGGAGCCAGCGATGCCGCTCGGACAGTCGTAGGAGGTCCTCCGCCTCGTGCAGGTCATCGCAGGTACGGGCACTGACGAACAGCTCGACCCGCGTTCCGACCCGTCCAGGACGGCCTTTGTCGTGTTGGACGTCCATTTGCGGCGGGAAAAGATCACGTACTCCCGGATAGCGGCGGAACAGCTGGTCGTAGAAGTACCCCAGAAGATCCGCGGCATACGGCTCCACCACGGCCACACTGCCCCTGACCAGGGAGATGTCCTGGTCGGACAGGGCGGCGTCGATGGTGTGGAAGCTCGCGGCGGATACTCTCCAGGGCGATCACGGGCGGCAAACGGGCAACATTTTGCACATACCTGCGATCGGGCTGGCAATCCGGATTTGGTGAAGCATTTGTGAATCGGATAACAGAGCTGAACGATCATGCCGTCGTATAGCGCTGAATGCTGACGGATAATCATTTTCGGAGGGGTCCCAGCCCCCTGAAGCCGTGGGCCGGTGGTCAGGCCAGGAATCCCCGGAGCAGTGCGGCCGTGGCGGCGAGGTGTTCCTCGGTGGCGCGGCGGGCGGCGTCACCGTCGCCGGACAGGATCGCCCGGACCATCGCCCGGTGCTGCTCGGCGGCGTGCTCGATGTTCCGGTCCAGCATGGGAATGGCGTTGAGCAGGTCGTTGAGACGCATCCTGGCCTCGGTGATGGCCGCGGCCAGGGTGGGGGAGCCGGTGAGTTCGCCGATGGCGAGGTGGAAGCGAGAGTCCAGCTGGCGGTAGTGCTCGAGCGGGGCTCCCTCCAGGTCGGCCAGCCGGCTCTCCAGCTGGGCCCGCTGGGCGGGGGAGAGGGTGCGCCGGGCGGCCGCCTCGGCGGCGCCGGTCTCCAGGACCTGGCGGTAGGTCAGGGCGTCCTCGAGGGCGCCGCCGAGGTCGCGGGCCGCCCGGCGCAGGTCGGCGACGTCCGGCGCGGGCATCCGGTAGGTGACGAAGGTGCCGCCGTAGCGGCCGCGGCGGGGTTCGACGCAGTCGGCCTGCTGGAGCGTGCGGAGCGCCTCGCGCAGGGTCTCCCGGCTGACCCCGAGCCGGGCGGCGAGGTCGCGTTCGGCGGGCAGTCGGTCGCCGAAGCCGAAGACGCCGAGCTTGATCGCCTGGAGGAGTCTCTCGATGGTCTCCTCGAAGGCGTTGCCGGTCCGGACCGGGCGGAAGATCGCCCCGGCCTGCCAGTCCTGCCGCGCCTGTTCGCGTGCTTCGTCGAGGTCCACGCCGGAATCGTACCTACGAGTGGATTCTCGGACTCGTTCCGGCCCGTTTCCTCCTCGGCCCTTGACGCGGCCCCGACTCGGCCGGAACGATGCTGCTCACCCACCCAATGGTCTGGTTTCAGACCATTGAAGAGCCGTTCGACCGTCGACCCGTCGGGGTGACCGCGCCACGCCGTCGTGGCCGGGTGCTCCCCGGCACACCCTCAACCCCCAGGGGTGCCCATGACCGACGCACGCTCACCCGACCACCCTGTCCCCGAAGTGTTTCCGGCGAACACCGCCCCCGTTTCCGCTGACGTCTCCGCCGACGAACAACGGCTCCGCGAGCTGGGCTACACCCAGGAACTGGCCCGCTCGATGTCCGGCTTCTCCAACTTCGCCGTCTCCTTCTCCATCGTCTCGATCCTCTCCGGCTGCCTGACCCTGTACGGGACGGGGATGAAGACCGGCGGCCCGGCCCTGATCATCTGGGGCTGGCCGGTGGTCGGCCTGCTGACGCTCTGCGTCGGGCTGGCGATGGCCGAGATCTGCTCCAGCTACCCGACCGCCGGCGGGCTCTACTACTGGGCCGCCAAGCTGAGCCCCACCGCCGGCCGCGACAGGAACCGCAGCCGCGGCAGCGGCCCGGCCTGGAGCTGGTTCACCGGCTGGTTCAACTTCCTCGGCCAGGTCGCGGTGACCGCAAGCGTCGACTACGGCGCCGCCTTCTTCACCAACGCGTTCCTCACCCTGCGTTTCGGAGTCGAGGCCAGCCCCGCGCACACCATGGAGATCTTCGCCGTCATCCTGCTGCTGCACGGCCTGCTCAACACCTTCGGGGTGCGCCTGGTCGCCGTCCTCAACAGCGTGTCGGTGTGGTGGCACCTGATCGGCGTCGCCGTCATCGTCGGCGCGCTCGCGCTGCTCCCCGACCGGCACGCCTCCGTCTCCTTCGTCCTCACCGAGTTCGTCAACCGGACCGGCTTCCACAACCAGTTCTACGTCGCGATGCTCGGCCTGCTGATGGCCCAGTACACCCTCACCGGCTACGACGCCTCCGCGCACATGACCGAGGAGACCCACGATGCCGCCCGCTCCGGCCCGCGCGGCATCGTCAACGCCATCACCGTCTCCCTGGCGGCGGGCTGGATCCTGTTGCTCGGCATCACCTTCGCGATCCGCGACTACGACGGCGCGCTCAACAGCGACACCGACGTCCCGCCCGCGCAGATCTTCATCGACGCGATCGGCGCCGGCGGCGCCCAGTTCCTGCTGCTCATCGTCATCGGCGCCCAGTTCTTCTGCGGGATGGCCTCCGTCACCGCCAACTCCCGCATGATCTACGCCTTCTCCCGGGACGGCGCGCTGCCCGGCTCCCGCCTGTGGCACCGCATCGACCCGAGAACCCAGACCCCCACCAACGCGGTCTGGCTGGCGACCGGCGGCGCGCTGCTGCTCGGCCTGCCCGCGCTCTGGAACACCACCGCCTACACCGCCGTGACCTCCATCTCCGTCATCGGCCTGTACATCTCCTACGTCATCCCGGTGTACCTGCGGCTGCGCCAGGGCGAGGAATTCCCGCGCGGCCCCTGGCACCTGGGCCGCTGGAGCCGGCCGATCGGCATCGTCGCGGTCGGCTGGACCGCGGTGATCACCGTGCTGTTCATGCTCCCCACCGAAAATCCGATCACCGCCGAGAGCTTCAACTACACCCCCGTCGCCGTGGCCGTCGTCGTCGGCTTCGCTGGCCTGTGGTGGCTCGTCTCGGCCCGGCGCTGGTTCACCGGGCCGGTCGTCCACGGCACGCCGCCCGAACCCGACGCGCACGCGCAGGACACCGAAGTGGAGGCCCGATGACCAGCCCCCGACTCACCCTCGACGAACTGCGCGCCCGCGTGGCCGACGGGTCCGTCGACACCGTCGTGCTCGCCATGACCGACATGCAGGGACGCCTCCAGGGCAAACGCGTCGCCGCCGAGTACTTCCTCGACGACGTCGTGCCGGGCGCCGCGGAGGGCTGCGGCTACCTGCTGGCCGTCGACGTCGACATGAACACCGTCGACGGGTACCAGATCTCCTCCTGGGAGAACGGCTACGGCGACCTGACGCTGCGTCCCGACCTCGCCACCCTGCGGGCCGTGCCCTGGCACCCCGGCACCGCCATGGTCCAGTGCGACGTCGTCGACCACGACGGCAGCCCGGTCGCCGTCTCCCCGCGCCAGATCCTGCAACGCCAGCTGGACCGCCTGGCCGGCTACGGCTGGCAGGCCCACGCCGCCACCGAGCTGGAGTTCATCGTCTTCCGGGACAGCTACGAACAGGCCTGGGACAAGGACTACACCCGGCTCACCCCGGCCAACCAGTACAACGTCGACTACTCGATCCTCGGCACCGGCCGGATCGAGCCGCTCCTGCGCCGGCTGCGCAACGGCATGGCCGGGGCCGGCCTCACCGTCGAGTCCGCGAAGGGCGAGTGCAACCTCGGCCAGCACGAGATCGCCTTCAAGTACGCCGACGCCCTCACCACCTGCGACAACCACGCCGTCTACAAGACCGGCGCCAAGGAGATCGCCGCCCAGGAGGACTGCAGCCTCACCTTCATGGCGAAGTACGACGAACGCGAGGGCAATTCCTGCCACATCCACCTCAGCCTGCGCGACCAGCAGGGCGCGCCCGTGTTCGCCGGCGACCGGCCGCACGGCTTCTCCCGCACCATGGAGCACTTCCTCGCCGGGCAGCTCGCCTGCCTGGCCGACTTCGCCCTGCTGCTCGCACCCACCGTCAACTCCTACAAGCGCTACGTGCCCGGCAGCTTCGCGCCCACCGCCATCGCCTGGGGCCGCGACAACCGCACCTGCGCCCTGCGCGTGGTCGGCCACGGCCAGTCGCTGCGCTTCGAGAACCGCGTCCCCGGCGGCGACGTCAACCCGTACCTCGCGGTCGCCGCCCTGATCGCGGCCGGTCTGCACGGCGTCGAGCAACAGCTGGAGCTGGAACCGGAGTTCACCGGCAACGCGTACGCCTCCGACGCGCCCCGGGTGCCCGCTACCCTGCGCGACGCGGTCGACGCCTTCGAGCGCAGCGCTGTCGCCACCGAGGCCTTCGGCAAGGACGTCGTCCGCCACTACGCCCACGCCGGACGCACCGAACTGGCCGCCTACCAAAGGGCGGTGACCGACTGGGAGCGGCGCCGCGGATTCGAGCGGCTGTGACCCACGAGGCTGTGACCCACGAGGACAGCCGACGACCGCTGATCGGCATCACCAGTTACCAGGACAAGGCCGCCTGGTCCGTCTGGCACCAGCGCGCCTCGCTCGTGCCGCAGACCTACGTCGACGCCGTCGTCCGCGCCGGCGGCACTCCGGTGCTGCTGCCGCCGCAACCCGGCGGGGCCGGCCACCTGCTCGACGCCCTGGACGGGCTCGTCCTCGCCGGCGGGCCCGACGTCGACCCTGCCCGGTACGCGGCGGCCGCCGACCCGCGCACCGGACCGCCCCACTATGCCCGCGACGCCTGGGAGAGCAGCCTGCTGCACGGCGCCCTCGCCCGCGACCTGCCGCTGCTCGGCGTCTGCCGCGGCATGCAGCTGCTGAACGTCGAACTCGGCGGCACCCTCCTCCAACACCTGCCCGACGAGAGCCACCAGATCGTCCCCGCCCGCTTCGTCCGCCACCCGGTCGGCCTGGCGGACGGCAGCCGGCTCGCCGCCGTCCTGGGGCCGACCGCCGAGGTCTCCTGCTACCACCACCAGGCCGTCGACCGGCTCGGCACCGGCCTGCGGGTCACCGCCCGGAGCGCCGACGGCACCGTCGAGGCGCTCGAACTGCCCGACCACCGCTTCGCGTTGGGCGTCCAGTGGCACCCCGAGACCGACCCCGACGACCCGCGTCTGTTCCACGCGTTCATCACAGCCAGCCAGAGGGAGACCACCCGATGACCGAACCGGACCTCTTCGAGGTCGTCAACCCCGCCACCGAGGAGGTGATCACAACCATCGAACTGGCCGGCCTCGCCGAGACCGACGCTGCCGTCGCCCGCGCCCGCGCCGCCTTCGACACCTGGCGCAAGGTCGCCCCCGCCGACCGGGCCCGGATGCTGCGCGCCTTCGCCGCCGCCGTCGACTCCGACCGCGAACACCTCGCCGCGCTGGAGGTCGCCAACGCCGGCCACACCCTCGGCAACGCCCGCTGGGAGGCGGGCAACGCGCGCGACGTCATCGAGTACTACGCCACCGCCCCCGAGCGGCTGTTCGGCCGGCAGATCCCGGTGGCCGGCGGCATCGACCTCACCTTCCAGGAACCGATCGGCGTGGTCGGGGTCATCGTGCCGTGGAACTTCCCGATGCCGATCGCCGCCTGGGCCCTGGCCCCGGCCCTTGCCGCCGGGAACACCGTCATCGTCAAGCCGGCCGAACTGACCCCGCTCACCGCGCTGCGCCTCGGCGAACTCGCCCTCCGGGCCGGCCTCCCGGACGGCGTGCTGCAGATCCTGCCCGGCCGCGGCCCGGTGGTCGGACAGCGCTTCGTCACCCACCCCGACGTGCGCAAGGTGGTGTTCACCGGCTCGACCAAGGTCGGCAAGGAGATCATGGCGGGCTGCGCCGCCCAGGTGAAACCCGTCACCCTCGAACTCGGCGGCAAGAGCGCCAACATCGTCTTCGCCGACGCCGATCTCGCCAAGGCCGCCGCCACCGCGCCGTATGCGGTCTTCGACAACGCCGGCCAGGACTGCTGCGCCCGCTCGCGGATCCTGGTCGAGGCGTCCGTGTTCGATGACTTCCTGGCGCTCCTGCAGCCCGCCGTCCGCGGCGTGCGGGTCGGTGACCCGACCGACGAGAAGACCGAGATGGGCCCGCTGATCTCCGCCGCCCACCGGGCGCGGGTCTCCTCCTACGTCCCCGACGGGTCGGCCGTCGCCTTCCGCGGCAGCGCCCCCGACGGGCCCGGCTTCTGGTACCCGCCGACCGTCCTCGCGCCCGTGCGGCACGACGACCGCGCCTTCACCGAGGAGATTTTCGGCCCGGTCGTCGCCGTCGTCCCGTTCCGCGACGAGGAGGACGCCCTGCGGATCGCCAACGCCACCGAGTACGGCCTGTCCGGCTCCATCTGGACCAGGGACGTCGGGCGGGCCCTGCGGGTCTCGCGCGGCGTCGAGGCCGGCAACCTCTCCGTCAACTCGCACTCCTCAGTGCGCTACACCACGCCGTTCGGCGGGTTCAAGCAGTCCGGCCTCGGCCGCGAACTCGGCCCGGACGCCCTGGACGCCTTCACCCAGACCAAGAACGTCTTCATCTCCACGGACGAATGAGAGGAATGATCAGCATGACCCAGCGACTCGACGGCCGGGTGGCCGTCATCACCGGCGCGGGCAGCGGCATCGGCCTGGCCACCGCCCGCCGGTTCGCCGCCGAGGGGGCGAAGGTGGTCTGCGTCGACCTCGACGCCGAGACCGGGGCCAAGGCGGCGAACGAGGTCGACGGCCTGTTCATCCAGGCCGACGTCACCGACGAGGACGCGGTGCGCGACGTCTTCCAGCGGGCCGTCGACGAGTACGGCCGGCTCGACATCGCCTTCAACAATGCGGGCATCTCCCCGCCGGACGACGACTCCATCCTCACCACCGGCCTGGACGCCTGGAAGCGCGTCCAGGAGGTCAACCTCACCAGCGTCTACCTGTGCTGCAAGTACGCGATCCCGCACATGCAGCGGCAGGGCAAGGGCTCGATCATCAACACCGCCTCGTTCGTCGCCGTGATGGGCGCGGCCACCTCGCAGATCTCCTACAGCGCCTCCAAGGGCGGGGTGCTGGCGATGTCGCGCGAGCTGGGCGTGCAGTTCGCCCGCGGGGGCATCCGGGTCAACGCCCTCTGCCCGGGGCCGGTGAACACCCCACTGTTGCAGGAACTGTTCGCCAAGGATCCGGAGCGGGCCGCCCGCCGCCTGGTCCACATCCCGCTCGGCCGCTTCGCCGAGCCCGAGGAGATCGCCGCCGCGGTGGCCTTCCTCGCCTCGGACGACTCCTCCTTCATGACCGCCAACACCTTCCTCGTCGACGGCGGCATCTCCGGCGCCTACGTCACGCCGCAGTAGCGGCGAGCGTGGCCGGCCGGCGGGTGCCCCCGCCGGCCGGCCGGGGCCCGGCCCCGGAGGGCTCAGGCGAGGGGCCTGTCGACGATGGCCTTGGTGTGGCTGAAGGTGTCGATGGAGTACTCGCCGTGGTAGCGGCCCATGCCGCTCTCCCCGACACCGCCGAACGGCAGCTCGGGTATGGCCAGGTGGGAGACCGGCAGCCCGAAGGTGAGGGCACCGGAGGAGGTCTCCTCGGTCAGCCGCTGCTTGGTCCGCGTGGACTCGGTGAAGGCGTACAGGGCGAGGGCTTGTCGCGCTCGTTGATGAAGGCGATCGCCGCGTCGAGGTCGGGCACGGCGACGATCGGCAGGATCGGGCCGATTCGCTGCGCGGTGACCGCGAGGTCCACACCGGGCTCGACCACGACCGGGCTCTTGCCGTCCAGCTCCAGGGTGACCGGGGTCAGGTGCCGGGCGGCCGCCGCCATGACGATCCGGCCGACCGTGCCGTTGCCGGTGTAGAAGATGTGGTCGAAGCGCTGATCCAGCAGGGCGGTGGTCTCCGGGACGCCGCCCTCGACCACCACCACCGTCTCCGGGTCGAGGTAGCGGGGCAGCAGCCGGGCGATGGCGGCGGAGGTCGCGGGAGCGAGTTCGCTGGGCTTGAGGACGGCCGTGTTCCCGGCGGCCAGGGGGATGGTGAGCGACAACGCGCAGCCGGCTACCGTGCGCCGCCCATGGTGTCTGCTGAAGGACCGCCAGATTGCTGTCACTCGCCGCGACTGGGGCAGGTACGGAACCCTGCTGGGGGTCAAGGGGCCGCAGGTTCAAATCCTGTCGTCCCGACTGTGAAGTTGCTGGTGGGAGCGGGTACTTGGGAATCCTGATACCCGCTCTCACTCGTTTCCGGAGGACGCGTGGTCGCGTCCGGCGCTCTGACCTGGAGGTTTACGGGTGGGATGGGTGCGAGGTGATCGCGCCAGACCGCCAGTTGATCTCGCGGGGGAGGTCTGCGTGGTCGAGTGCATCGGCGAGGGCGGTGACCTTCGCGAGCCGCTTGGGGGAGCAGGTGGCCGTAGACGTTGACAGTGGTGGCCAGAGTGGAGTGCCGCAGGGTTCTGGAGCATCGTGGACCCTACGCCGGACGCCGCCGTGGTGACCAAGGTGGACGAGAAGCTCGACGTGCCGGACGACGCCAAGAACAAGGTCGGCGCCGGCGGTACCCGCTACTACACCTTCGAGGCCAAGGGCCGCGGCACCACCACCATCACGCTCTTCACCTGCTTCCGGGGGCTCTGCCACCATCCGGAACTCATCCACGCCGACGACAGGGAATGGCTCGTGCGCAACACCTACACGGTGACGGTCCGATGAGCACCGACGACCGCTTCCGTCCCAAGACGGACGACGAGCTGCGGCAGCTCGACGTGCCCGCCATGCTCCGCTACGGCCTGGAGTTCGCCGGGCCCCACCGGTCCGCGCTGTTCGGCGAGGGCGCCATCGCGGCGGCGCTGGCCAGCGATGCCCTGGGGGTTGTCCCCCGGTCGACCTCCTTCCTCGCCGAGGTGGTTCGCAGTGGCGGCGCCCGGTACGCCGCCGACCTCACCGAGCCGCTGCCCGGGGCGGAACCGACCCGGCTCGCCCGGGATCGGCTGACCTCGGCGGCAACCACCGCCACCACCGTCGACGGGGACCAGCTGCTCGCCCGCTGGCTCGACGCCGTCGCGGAGATCCTGGGCCTGCGTCGGGACATCCGTTCGGGCTGGAACGAGAAGTCATGGTCATCGAGTGCCCGTTCGGCTGCCCCGGCAGCGATGATGAGTGCTCCGACGTTGCGTGGTAGGCCTTGCTGAAGATCTCGTGCGCCGTGGTCGCGCCTGGTGTGGGTGGGTCGCTCCACCGCACCCCTACTCCACCGCCGTCCGCACCGCCAGTGCCGCCTCCCGGACGTCGGCCTGCGGGTGTTGCCGCAGTGTGCGCAGCAGGGCGCGCCACTGAGGTGGCCACCCGGTGCGCGGGCCCAGGGCGTGGGTGAGGCCGACCGCGAACAGGCCGTGCGCGCAGCCGCCGTGCGCCGCGAGCCGGTGGACCACGCTCAGCAGCGCTGCCGGGTCGCCGGGGCGGCGCGGGGTGTTGAGCCGGCTCCGCAGGGCCTCCGCCGTGCGGGCGGCCAGCACCGGGCGGTCACGGTGCAGGGAGGCCAACTGGTCGAGCCCGACGAGCAGGTCGTCGTGCAACGCGTCGAGGTCCAGGGTGGCGGTGCGCAGCCGGATGGCATGTGGTGTGAAGTCGGCTGCTTCGGAGAGGAGTTCAGCTGATGCGTCGGCAGCGGCCCGGGCCGCCGCCGACGGGCGGTCGGCCATGCCCGCGCTGAGCCGGGCAACCAGGAGGTCGATCCGCTGCCGGGCCGGCCGGTCCCGGTCGGCAGCAGCGTCCAGCCCAGGCCCGTCCCCGTGCTCCGTGCTGTCCGCGGCCTCCGTCTCGATCGCCACGAGCTGCGCCAGTGCCTCGGTGAGCCGGCGGCCCGTGCCGGCGGTGGCCAGCGCTGCCAGGCCGGCTGCCGCGGCTCGCCAGGAGGCGCGGTTGGCGAGGTCGACGGTGCCCGCCACCAACAACGCTTCCGCTTCGGGGTACCAGGGCGACCAGCCGGCCAGCAGATCGAGCGCGGCATGGGCGGTCGCGAGGTCGTCCCCGCTCGCCACCCGGCCCACCAAGGCGGCGTAGCGGGGGCGGTCGGTAGTAGGCAGGTCCAGCGGCCGGGTGCGCAGCACCTCGGACCGGGCCGCCGGGGTGCTCGTCGCGGCACCTTCGAGCAGCCGCCAGGCCGCGGGTGCGGGGAGCAGCCCGACGGCCGCAGCCACGGCAGCCGTCCGTACGTCGCGATGCTGCCCGGGCAGGTCGTGTACCTCGGTGAGGAGCACGACGGCGGCGTCCACCGGCAACAGGCGGGCGACCAGCCGTACCAGCTCCTTCCGGCTGGTGACCTTCGCCCCGCCGCCGGCCTCACCGCCGCCGGCCCCGCCGGCAGCCGCCGACCTCGGGCCGTCTGCCACCGGTAGCAGCGCCGCCCGCAGCACGGGCGCCAGCCGTGACGGCGCGACGAACCCGGCGGCCCGCCCGGCCGCGTACAGGGCCACCCGCGCCCGGTCGTTGCCCGCCTGGGCGAGCAGCAACGGCAATGCCTCGGCGGGCCGGTCCGTCCAGATCAGGGCCCCGAGCGCGGCCTCGGCGAGCACGGTGTCCGGGGACTCGGCGTACCGGCGGACGGTGGCGAAGCCGAGCTCGGGGATCGCCGCCAGGGTGCGCAGGTGTCCGGCCCGCGCGGGCACGGGCAGCACGGCGTCCCCCGCCGCCCTGGCCAGCAGGCGCGCTGCGGCCGCGCGCTGCCTGGGGACCCAGCACTCGATCCCGTCGACCGGCGGCAACCAGTGCGCTCCCGTCACCAGGAAGCGCCCGTACGGCGGGGTGTCGGCGAGCACGGTGTCCAGCAGGTCGGTGCGCCGGCGGGCCAGCACATCGAGCACCGGCGGCAGGACGGCTGCCGACGGCTCCAGCTCCAGCACCGGTGCCACCCGCTCGTCCCGGGTCGCCGGGTCGGCGAGCCAGTACCGGAGGGCCTGGATGACGGTCGCGTTGTCGCCGAACTGGACGGCCTCCCAGAGGAGTTCCTGCAGCTCGGGCAGGTGGTGGGCGCGTCGGCCCAGGGCCTCGGCCAGGGCGAAGGTCAGGGTGTGGTCGACCTGGTCCGCGCCGGCCGCCAGCCACGGCCGCAGCGCTTCGAAGACCTGGACCTCCTGGCCGCGCCGCAGCACGGTGTCCAGCCGGCCCAGCGGTACGCTGCCGAGCGTCCCGGAGAGCTGCCGCAGGGTAGCCAAGGACCAATCCAGCAGCGGATGTTCACCGCTCGCCGCGTGCTCCCGCAGCACCCCGAGGGCCAGCCGGGAGAGTGCCTGGCGGGTCGGCCAGGAGGTGTCCCGGGCCTCGACGGCGTCGGTGACGATCCGGCCGAGGGCGTTGGCCGCCGCCGCGGTGAAGAGCGCGGGCGGGACCGCGGCCAGCGCGACCAGTGCGGGGGAGCGGACCGGATCCTGCTCGTTGCGCAGCCGCAGCAGCTCGTCGAGCAGCTCGCCGACGGCGGCCGGCTCGCCCGAACGGGCCGCGTTGTGGACCAGCAGCGGGTAGGCCAGCGCCCGGTCCTCCGCTGCGGGCCGACGGGTGGCGGCGAGCAGCCGCGGCCGGGCCTCGGCCACCGGCAGGTGGGCGATGTGGGCCAGCACGACCGACCACGCGGCGCCGCGCTCGGCGGCCTGCGCGGCCATCCGCCGGGCCTCGGCCTGCGCCCGTCGGCGGGGCAGCGCATCGAGCACGGCCTCGGACAGCTCGCTGCGGCTCAGGTCCCGGTCGGCGGTGGCGTGGTCGTAGAACGCTTCGCGCCGGGACGGCGGCAGGGCGCGCAGCAGCCGGGCGAGCCACATCGGGGCGGTGCTCCAGGCCCGGCCGAGGTCCGACAGCTCGGGCGGGTCGAGCCGGGCGGCCCGGGTCAGCGCGCTGCGGGAGATCGATGCGGCGGCGGCTCGTTCGGGCAGCGTGATCAACCGGATGGTCCGGCCCGGCGCGGCGGTCAGCAGCCGGCCCAGGCACTCCTGCACCGGCCGCGGCAACCGCGTGGGGCAGTGACGTTCCAGCAGGTCCAGCACCCGCTTCGGTCGTGGCCCGGCAACGGCCGCAAGGGCGTCCGCGTTGCGCTGCCACCACGCTGCGCGGGCCGGCTCGGGCAACTCGGCGAGCTGCCGGGCCACCTCGTCCAGCAGCAGGTCGGGGTGGCGACGGGCCAGGTTGCGCCACTGCGCCACGGCCAGGAAGAGCTCGGGCAAGACCTTCGCGACGGTCTCGGGCCCGCACCCCGGCAGCAGTCGGGCGGCCGCCGCGTCCCCCCACGACTGCCGGACGGAGACCAGCAGCCGCTCCGCCAGCGCGGTGCGCCCACGGGCCACGATCAAGGTGGTGAGCCGGTGGCGCAGGACGGCGGGCGCGTCGGCCAGCGCCGCGGCCAGCGCCTCGTTCGCGACCGACAGGCGGAGCGCGGCCTTCAGGGCTTGGCGGCTGACGGCCGGGTCGGGATCGGTGAGCCGCGCGACGATGAACCCGACGTCCTCGGCGATTGTCGCGGCGACCCCGGCCAGCCCTCGGCCGTAGGCCCCGCGCGTGTCCAGTTCCGCCAGCAGCGGCCTGAGCCGTTCCGCTCCGCCGCCCTGGCACAGCCCCGTCGTCCAGACGGCGAGCCGCCGCATCCGGACCGGGTAGGCGAGCGGATCGAGCTCGGCGAGGAGGTGGTCGACGGCTTCGGCCGGGCTTTGCGGTGTGCTGGACATGCAGGCCATTCAACAGGCCCGTCGCCCCCGCAGTCGCACGGTTTTCGGGTGGACGACGGAGGTAGAGGACGACCGCGTGCCGACGAGTGGAGACTTACGTCCGGGCTCCTGGCCAAGAAGACCTGCGGGAGCTGGGACGACCAAGACGCGCTACCTCGCAGGCCGCTCACGAGCGCGGTCTTGTCGATGCCGGCCGCTCCGCTGACGAGCACCACTCCTCCAGAGCCGTGCCGGCTGGCGGCACGGACCACGGTCAGGGCCCGCTCCGTCGACTCGCTACGGCCGCGCAACGTTCGGGGCTGCGGCCACACCACTCCTTGACTTTTCTGACGAGCCGTCAAGGCACTTGGCAGGCATGCGACGGACGGTCAGTTCAAGCGGTCGCCCAGCTGGTCGACGAGCGAGCGCGCGTCCACGTCGGGCAGGGTCCAGGGCAGGAAGATCACCCGGTAGATGATCGGGGCGACCACCTTGTCGATGACGTCGTCGCCGCTGAACGCGGCGCCGGGCCGCGCGGCGAAGGCGGCCGCCTCGGCCCGGCGATCGCGCAGGCAGTCGGACTCGCCCTCACCGGCCGCGGCGGCCCCACCGCGCAGGAGGGCGGCATTGACGGGCAAGCCGTAGTGGTCGAGCAGTTCCTGCGCCCAGGTAGCGAGGTCGGCCCGCACGTCCCCGGTGTCGGCGAGGGGGCGATCCGGGTCGAGCCGGTAGGTCGCCAAGTCGTTGATCATGGTCCTGGCATCTCCCCACCTCCGGTAGATGCTCGAATGGTTCACTCCCGCGCGCTCGGCAACCATCGGGATGGTGACCGCGTCGCTGCCCTGCTCGGCGATCAGTTCCTCGACCGCCTTGCGGATCGAGGTCAACACCACCGCGCTGCGCCCACCGGTGCGGCGCCGGGGAGACGGTTCTGCACTCATGCAACCAGATTAATGCACATCGCTTGGCAATAAGAACGAACGAGTTTATGTTGAGTCCTAAGGCACACATCTTGGCCTTAGGAGATGCCCACCATGACCATCACCGAAGCGGAGCCGGTCCTTGGCTCCGGCCTCACGGCACCCGCCGTCCGTCGGCCCCGCAGGAGGCTTCCCTCCCACGCGGCGTTCGCCGGCTCGGCGGCCGCGTTCGCGGCGCTCTACGTGGCCGCCGGCGCGCCCGCCCCCCTCCTGGTCGTCTTCGAACAGCACTGGCACTTCCTGGCCTGGGTGCTGACGGTCGCCTTCGCCGCCTACGCCATCGGCCTGCTCACCGCCCTGCTGGTGACCGGATCGCTCTCCGACCACATCGGGCGCCGCCCGATCCTCATCGGATCGCTTCTGGTCGAGCTCGCGTCGATGGTCATGTTCGCCGTCGCCCCGAACATCGGCTGGGTCATCGCCGCGCGCACCATCCAGGGCATCGCCACCGGTGCCGCCACCAGTGCGTTCTCGGCCTCGGTCGTGGAACACGCGCCGGAACGCCACAAGAGGCTCGGCACCGTCGTCACCAGTGTCGCCCCGGCGGGCGGGCTGGGCTTGGGGGCCCTGCTGACCGGCGCCGCGGTCCAGGTCAGCAGCCGCGCGGGCCTGATCGTGTTCACCACCCTGGCAGTGATCATGGCTGCCGGCACGGCCATCGAGGTCTTTTCCCACGAGACCGCCCCCGGCAAGCCCGGAGCGGCACGCTCGCTGATCCCCCGGGTCTCCGTTCCGACGGCGGCGCGCCGCGAGTTCATGGCGGCCGTCCCCGTCCACATGGCCGCGTGGATGCTCGCCGGACTGTTCATGGGCCTGGTGCCCACGATCATCGAGAACATCCTCCACCTGCACAGCGGCCTGCTGAACGGCGCCACGGCGTTCGTCGAACCGGCGGCTGCGGCCGCGGCGGGCCTGTTCCTGGGCCGTCTCAGTGCCCGGCGCACCATCCTGATCGGCGCGGCCTCGGTGCTGCTGGGGACCGCGGTGATCGAGGCCGGGGTCGCAGCCGGCGCGCTGGCCCTGCTCTGGCTGGGCGGCATCATCGGCGGCGTGGGTTTCGGCGCCTCGTTCTCCGGCGCGATCCGCCAGATCGCCCCGCTCGCCGAGCCGCACCAGCGGGCGGGCCTGTTCGCGTCGGTGTACGTGGTCGCATACCTGAGCTTCGGGATCCCGGCGGTCATCGCGGGCCTCCTGATCGCCCCTGTCGGCCTGCTGGCCACTGTGCTCGGCTATGGCGTCGCCATCCTCGCCGTCGCGATCCTGGGACTGTTCGCCCAGCGCCGGATCGAGCCGATCCACTGAACCGGACCAAGCCCCCGGCACACCGACACCGCGCCGGGCCATGGGTACGAGCAGCGGCTCCCACGCACGTGTGGGAGCCGCTCCGACACTTGCAGCTCAGGCGCCGGACGGCTGGCGATGGCAGCGCCGTGCCCCCGGATCCAGGCCGGACAGATCGGGACGGTCGGCGGGTCCGTCGGCCGGCGTCGAGGAGCCGGAGTTCCGTCGGACCCGTCTCACCCATGCACGTGAGGGATGCGGACTCGATCACTGTAGGAGACTCAAGCCGTGACGTGAACGCAACGAGCTCGACCTCAACAGGGCAGCCTGTCGGCTGCCGAGCCGGCCGGAGGAAGGTCCTGGACTTGACGGGTTGTCAGGGGGAACGCGTACAACGGAGTTGACCCGACTGGTCACCAATTCGGTGGCCAGGGACGACATTCAAGGAGTTGGCCACTTGACCACCATCAACGAGTCCGTTCTCACCGTCGACGAAGCGAGGCGGATCACCGCTCCGTTCTACGACTCCCTGAACCGACCGGCGGAGAAGGACGTACCGGGCCTGCTCGCCCAGGCATGCGTCGACGACTATGAGTCGTACCACACGAACGAGGAGTTCCTGACGCGCGACCAGCTCGCCAACGTGTTCGAGTCGATGGGCGAGGCGATCCCCGACCTCGAGTGGGAGGTCGTCGACCTGCATGTCGTCGACGACAAAGTCATCGTGCGCGGGCGGGCGACGGGGACGCCGGTGGCGGAGTTCTGGGGCGCGGCCCCCACCGGCAAGTCCTTCAAGACGATGGCGATCGACATCTTCACTGTCCGCGACGGCAAGCTCGCGAACTGCTACCACACCGAGAACTGGATGACCGCGCTCGATCAGTTGAAGAGCTGACGCGGGCGCCAGCGGCGACGCCCCAGGCCGGAACCACCGGCAGTGCCGGCTCGTCCCGCCGAGTGCGCGGGCCCCTGGGCGTCCGCCGGCGACGGGGGCTCGTGTGGACGGGGCCGCAGCCGAGCAGTCCTGCTCGGTGCAGTGGGTGGTCACGTCTGCCGGGGAGCCCCACCGCGTGAGCTGCGAGAAGGCACCCGCGAAGTGGTCGCCTAACCTGTTCATGTGATGTCGGCGAGGCCGGCGCGGTGGTGACCTTGGTACAGGCCGACGGATCGGGGCCGGTTGCGGCGTCCGTGGGCAGGTGCGGAGGTGGTGCGCTGTGAGCGATCGACTCGACACCCGACTGGCGGATCGCGAGCAGACCGGGAGCGTCCCGTCCCCGGTGACGCACGTGATCGTGCTGCCGGGCGGGGGTCATGCGGAGCACGCCTCGCACGAGGCGGAGCCGGTCGTCGCCTGGCTCTCAGGACCGGGCTTGTCGGCGAGCGTCTTCCGGTATCCGCTCAACGTGCGGCATCCCGAACCGCTGCTGGCCCTGCGGGCGGAGATCCGGCGTCTGCGGGGACAGGGGGCCGACCGCATCGGGGTGGTCGGCTTCTCCGGCGGTGGCCATCTGGCCGGGCACGTCGCCCTCGCCCCCACCGACGACCCGTCCGAGCAGGTGCAGTTCGCCGTCCTGGGCTACGCGATCACGTCGATGGAGACGGAGACCTACCGGCCCTCGCGCGTGATCCTGCTCGGTGAGGACGCCTCGCCCGCTCTGCGCCGGGCCACGTCGCTCGACTCCCTGGTGACCTCCAGGTCGCCGCCGTTCTTCCTGTGGCACACGGCCGAGGACATCTACGTCCCGCCCGAGCAAACCTACCGGCTCGCCGCGGCCCCGGCCACGCACGAGGTCCCGCACACCGTGCACGTCTTCCCGCACGGCCCGCACAGTCCCGGCCTCGCCCAGGGCAACGGCGGTGCGGCCGCCTGGACGGCCTTCGCCAAGGTGTGGAGCGCCGAGCAGGTCCGCGCCCCGATCCCTCCCCACGCTCGTCGCTCCTGACTGCGACACGAAGGAGACCAGCCATGACGAACTTCGCTCCCGTTCCGGACTTCGCCAAAGGCCCCGACATCCACGAGTCGGTGGGCTACCACGTCACGGACCTCGGCGGCGGCGCCCACGGCATCACCAGCGGGATGGTGAACACGCTGTTCCTGGAGACCCGGCGCGGCGTCGTCGTCGTGGACGCACCGCCGGACCTGGACCGCCGGATGCTGCAGGGCATCGAGGAGGTCACCTCGAAGCCGGTCACCCACCTGATCTACAGCCACGCGCACGCCGACCACATCGGCTCCGCCCACCTGCTGGTACGCGAGGGCGTGAAGGTCATCGCCCACGAGCTCACCGCGCAGTTCATCCAGGAGGCGAACGACCCCCGTCGGCCGGTGCCGAACGAGACCTTCAGCGGAACCAGCACCGAACTGAAGATCGACGGGGAGCGGTTCATCCTCGAGTACACCGGTGACTGGCACCAGCCGGGAAACCTGTTCATCCAGCTCCCCGAGCAGCGGATCCTGGTCGCGATCGACAGCTTCACCGTCAAGAACGCGCCGTTCTTCCGCCTGCTCTTCGCCCCTCACGTCCCCGCGTACTACAGGGGCATGGACCAGATGCTCACCTACGACTTCGACACCGTCGTCTCCGGGCACATGGCGCTGTACGGCACCCCCGAGGACGTGCAGACCAACCGCGAGTACCTGAAAGACCTGCGCGACTGCGCCACCCAAGCGCTCGGGGAGGTGGACCTGAAGCAGGCCGCCGTCGCCGCGGGCGTGGCGGCGGACAACAAGCAGGCCCGGCTCAAGGTCTGGATCGACGCTGTCGTCGCCCGCGCCGCGGAACTCATGCCCACGTCCTGGGAGCAGCGCGTCGGAGGGCACGACATCTTCCTCAGCGACAACCTCAACGCGGTCGCCTGGAGCGTCTTCATGGACTGACCAGCCCGCCTGAGCGGCCTCGGATCCCTAGCCCGCCTCCGCCCCTCCAGGTGCCCGGCGCCCGGGTCCGCCGGTCCAGCGCGGCCGCAGTCGTACACCCCCGGCACCTCTAGGGAATGCCCCCCAGCCCCAGGGGCGACACGCCTCGAAAGGGATGACCAGGATGACGACGACGAGCATGGCCGGCCATGCGCTGGTGACCGGATCGGCCGACGGTCTGGGCATCCGAACGCTCGACACCGGCGAGGGCCCCGGGCCGACCCTGCTCATGACGAGCCCGTGGCCCGGCCGAGGTGACCAGTTCAGCCGTGGGCCTGTTGGCGCCCGGCAAGTGTGGTGGTGAGTTCGACCGCGGCCGGGTACCACCAGAAGATCCAGCCGAGGAACGCTTCGCTTGGACGGGGGCGCCCCCGCCGACCACTCAAGCCTGAGCAGGGGGCATCTCCCGTAGAGGCGCGTCAGAAGTCGTGGTCGTACACCACGGTGACGGGCGCGTGGTCGGACCAGCGCTCGGCATGGGTGTCGGCGCGTTCGACGTACGCCTCGACCGCCTTGGCGGTGATGCCGGGCGTTGTGCAATGCAGGTCGATCCTCCAGCGGATAGACGCCTTTTCGAAAAAGGTTCACCCGTTCGAGAGTGGCTTGTTCGAGGGTGCCTGCTGGCCTGGGCGGTAGGGGGCTTCCCGTGGGCAGTATGACGTCGTTGGCGCCGGTTCGGGCGGTTGTTGGTTCGCGTGTGTCGGACACGCATGGGGACGTGGGCAAGGTGTCGCACCTCGTGCAGGCGGAGTCGGCGACCCGGCACGCTCTGTCGAAGGAGTGGGAGATCGTCGGCTCCTTCGAGGACCTGGACGTGTCGGCAGAGGTCACGCCGTGGAAGCGGCCGGATCTGGGCCCGTGGCTGACCGAGCGGCAGGGGGAGTGGGACGCGATGGTGTGGGCCAAGGTGGACCGGGCGTTCCGGTCGGCCAAGGACTGCGCGGATGTTGCCCACTGGGCGGAGGAGAACCACAAGGTCCTGGTCTTCACCGATGACGGGATCTCCCTCGACTACCGGGAGGGCCGCGAGTCGTCCTTCGGGAACGAGCTGGCGAAGGTGTTCCTGATGCTGGCCTCGATCTTCGCCGAGATGGAGCTCAAGCGGATCAAGGCCCGGGTCACCGCGGCTCACAAGCATCTACGCAAGACGGATCGGTGGGCGGGTGGGCAGCCGCCGTACGGGTACCGAATCGTGGATCGTCCCGGCGGCGGGCGGACCCTGGAGCCGGACCCAGTGACCTCGGAGGCCGTCCGGTACATGGGCCAGCTCCTGCTTCAAGGCCAGAGCCAGTGGATGGTCGCCGCGGCCCTCGAAGCCGCCGGCTTCGACACTCCGGCGACCCACGCGTACAAGAACCAGGGCGACACGTACACGAGCAAGCGCAAGACCGCTCCGTCGAACCACTGGAACCCGACCAGCGTCGGCAAGATCCTGCGCTCGCCAGCAACGATGGGCCTGAAGCTGACCGGCCGTTCCGTCAAGGCGCGCAAGATCGCCCGTGACGCGAAGGGTCTGCCGATTCGAATGGCGAAGCCGTTGTTCACGGAGGAGGAGTGGGCTGCGGTCCAGGCGGCGATGGACAAGCGGTCGGTGACCAAGGAGCGTTCCAACGGGGCGTCGCCGTGGCTGGGGGTGGTGCACTGCGACCGGTGTGGTGACCGGTTCTACCGGCAGGTGAACCTCGCCAAGAACGGCCGCACCTATGAGTACTACCGGTGCGCGAAGACGGCCGGCAAGCCCGCCTGCAAGGGCCAGTCCGTCAAGGGGGAGCGTGTCACCGCCGCGATCACCGCTTTGGTGGATCGCCTGGCGGGGCTGGCGATGACTGTGCGCAGGTTCATCCCCGGCGAGGACCACACCGAGCAGCTCAACCATGTCACCCAGGCCATGCGCGACCTGCGCGAGGAGAAACGCCGTGGCCTGTTCGACTACCCCGGCGGCGATGACGAGTACTCCGAAGCCCTCGAAGTCCTCGTCGACGAACGCCGCCGCCTTGCAGCCCTCCCGCAACGCGCCTCCGCGTGGATCGACGTCGAGACCGGCGAGACCTTCGCCGACGCCTGGACCGCGGCGGACCAGGAACACCGCCGCCAGCTCCTCCTCGGCCTCAAGGCCCGCCTCTACATGACGCCCACCGTCGAAGGCTGGTACCTGCCCGCAGAACTCGAAGCACGAGTGCTGAAGCTGGCGTGCGCGGGAAGCCCGGCATAAGCCGACGAACCGCAGGACATCGCTCATCGCCCTGCGCACTCATAGGGGAGTCGATGGGCCGGGGGAGCAACCCCCGCGCTCGCGGGGGTTGCTCCCCCGGCCCGCGGGTCAGCGTCCCGTTGGCCCCGCACGCTCGAAGGTGATCGTGTGGACGCTGCACATGTACCCCCGCTCACAGGCGAGCTCAGGTCGGGGTCGAGGAACTCACGGGCCGCGGCCTGTTCGGGCTCGACGCCCGGATTGACCTCTGAGCAGCTCTGCGATGCGCATCCATGCACTGGCATTGACCGTCAGACAGCAGATCGCGACAGCCGGTCACCTGCCGGCCGGGCATGAGGTGCTGTTCGTGCCGGCCGGTCCAGGGTGGACCGGCCGGCACTGGGCTATTCGGTGTCGGTGTGTCCTGGCCGGGTGTGTCGGCGTTGGTCGCGGGCGTGTCGTTCGCGGCGTCGGTCGGGTGCGGTGACGGGGTCGAGTGCGGGGACGCGGTGTGGTTGGCCGTCGGCGTCGATGGCGACGAAGATGAGGTGGGCGGTGGCGACCCGGCTGACCGGGCCGGTGGTGTTCCAGCGTTCGGCGGTGACGACGACACCGACGTCCATCGAGGTGCGCCCCGCCCGGTCCACCTGGGCTCGGACGGTGAGCAGATCGCCCGCGTGGACCGGGGCGAGGAAGGTCATCTCCTCCACCGAGACGGTGACGGCCGGTACGCCCGCGTGCCGGCCCGCCGCGGCGGCTGCCGCGTCGTCGATCAGTTTCATCACCACGCCGCCGTGGACGGTGCCGTAGAGGTTGGTGTCGTGCTCGCTCATGATGTGCGCCAGCGTCACCGCCGAGTCGGCTGGCGTGCGCGCGGGGGCGGCGGGGGCGGTCACCGGCCGCCGTCCGGGGTGGCGAGGGTGGCGCGGACCGCGCGGGCGGCGGCGACGAGGTTCTCCAGGGCGGGGCGGACCTCGGCCCAGTGGCGGGTCTTGAGGCCGCAGTCGGGGTTGACCCACAGGCGTTCGGCGGGGAGGTGGGCGAGGGCGGTCCGGAGCAGGCCGGTGATCTCCTCGGTCGTGGGCACGCGCGGGGAGTGGATGTCGTACACGCCGGGACCGGCCTCGCGCGGGTAGCCGGCGGTGGCGAGTTCGGCGGCGACGGCCATCGCGGAGCGGGCGGCTTCCAGGGAGATGACGTCGGCGTCGAGGTCGTCGATGGCGCTGAGGATGTCGCCGAACTCGGCGTAGCACATGTGGGTGTGGATCTGGGTGTCGGCGCGGACGCCGCTGGTGGTGAGGCTGAACGCCTCGGTGGCCCAGGCGAGGTAGGAGGCGTGGGCGGTGCGCCGCAGCGGGAGGGTCTCGCGCAGGGCGGGTTCGTCGACCTGGACGACGGCGGCGCCGGCTGCTTCGAGGTCGGTGACCTCGTCGCGCAGGGCGAGGGCGACCTGGCGGACGGTGTCGGCGAGCGGCTGGTCGTCGCGGACGAAGGACCAGGCGAGCATGGTGACGGGGCCGGTGAGCATGCCCTTGACCGGACGGTCGGTCAGGTCCTGGGCGCAGCGGTACCAGTCGATGGTCATCGGGTGCGGGCGGGAGACGTCGCCCGCGATCACCGGGGGCCGGACGTAGCGGGTGCCGTAGGACTGCACCCAGCCGTGTCGGGTGGTGAGGAAGCCGGTGAGCTGCTCGGCGAAGTACTGGACCATGTCGTTGCGTTCGGGTTCGCCGTGCACCAGGACATCGAGGCCGGTCTTCTCCTGGAAGGCGATGACCTCGCGGATCTCGGCCGCCATCCGCTCCCGGTAGCCGGCGGCGTCGATCCGTCCTGCCCGCAGCTCGGCGCGGGCGGTGCGCAGGTCGGCGGTCTGCGGGAAGGAGCCGATGGTGGTGGTGGGCAGCGCCGGCAGGCCGAGTCGGGCGTGCTGGGCGGTGGCGCGCTCGGTGTACGGGGTGGTGCGGCGGGCGTCTTCGGGACGGACGGCGGCACAGCGGGCCCGTACGGCGGGGTCGTGGGTGAGCGTCGAGGTGGCTCGGCTGTCGCGGGCGGCGCGGTTGGCGGCGAGTTGGGGTGCGATGGTGTCGCGGCCTTCGGCGAGTCCGCGGGCGAGGGTGACCACCTCGTCGGTCTTCTGGCGGGCGAAGGCGAGCCAGCGCCGGACCTGCGGGTCGAGGTCGCGTTCGGCGGTGGCGTCGAGCGGGACGTGCAGGAGGGAGCAGGACGGGGCGATGTCGACGTGGTTGGCGAGGCCGAGGAGGGTGGCGGAGGTGGCGAGGGCCTGTTCGAGGTGGGCGGTCCAGATGTTGCGGCCGTCGACCACGCCGGCGACCAGGCGCTTGCCGGGCAGGCCGCCGAGCGAGGCGAGGGCGGGGAGGTTGGCGGCGGCGGGGCCGGTGAAGTCGAGGGCGAGGCCCTCGACGGCCGTGCGGGCGAGGACGGGCAGGGCTTCGCCGAGGGCGTCGAAGTAGGAGGCGACCAGCAGCCGGGGCCGGCTGGTGAGGGCGGTCAGGTCGCGGTAGGCGCGGGCGGTGGCGTCCAGTTCGGCCGGGGTGCGGTCCTGGACGAGGGCGGGTTCGTCGAGCTGCACCCACTCGGCTCCGACGGCGCGCAGGTCGGCGAGGATCTCGGCGTAGACGGGCAGCAGGCGGTCGAGCAGGGTGAGCGGCTGGAAGCCCGCGGGTGCGTCGGCGTGCGGCTTGGAGAGCAGGAGGAAGCTGATGGGCCCGAGCAGTACGGGCCGGGTGGTGTGGCCGAGGAGTTTGGCCTCGGCGAACTCGGTGAGCGGCTTGCCCGGGTCGGCGCGGAAGACGGTGTCGGGGCCGAGTTCGGGGACGAGGTAGTGGTAGTTGGTGTCGAACCACTTGGTCATCTCCAGCGGTGCGACGTCGGCGGTGCCGCGAGCTGCGGCGAAGTACACGGCCAGCATGTGCTCCGGGGTACCGGGCCGGGCGTCGGCCGGGGCGGCGGCGCGGTGCCGGGGCGGAACGGCACCCAGCATGAAGGCGGCGTCCAGCACGTGGTCGTAGAGCGAGAAGTGGTTGCTGGGGATCTCGCCGATGCCGGTGGCGGCCAGCTGCTGCCAGACGTCGCGGCGCAGCTTGGCGGCGGTGGCCAGCAGGTCCGCGGCGGTGGCGTGGCCGGCCCAGTAGGCCTCGGTGGCGCGCTTGAGTTCACGCCCGGGGCCCTGGCGGGGGTAGCCGTGGACGGTGGCGATGGGATGGGTGGTCACGGAACTCTCCTTCGCGAGTTCGCACGGACCCCGAGGGGGAGGGTGCGCGAAGGAGCGGGCCCGGGGAGTGAGTCCGCCGTGCCCGTGCCGCCGCCGACCTTCCCGCGAGGTCCCGGTGAGACCGCGCGCCGCTGCGGCGCACGGGCAGTGGCAGGTCTTCGGACTCGCGGGCGCGCCGGGCCCGTTGGGCCGTACCGGCTCCTACCGGCCGTCGCTTCCCAGGGCCCATCGGGCTCCCAGTGCTGTTGACGGCTTTCGTTCCCACTCACCGCTGCGGGGCAGTTCCGGATTCCCACCGGATTCCCTCTTGCGACGCATCCCGCCTGGCGGACGGGGCGAACCAGCTGCACCGCTCACCCTAGCCGCACCCGGCGCCTCGGGTCGATCGGGTTCACCGGGTGGGGTGCCGGTGGAAGCCCCGGCCGGACTTGCGGCCGAGCAGGCCGGCCTCGACCATGCGCGAGAGCAGCGGCGGGGGCGCGTAGAGCGGCTCCTTGTACTCGTCGTACAGCGACTGTGCGATGGCCTCCACCGTGTCCAGGCCGATGAGGTCGGCGAGTTGGAGGGGGCCCATGGGGTGGGCGCAGCCGTGGATCATGCCGGCGTCGATGTCCTCCGGGGTGGCGTGGCCGGCTTCGGCCATGCGGATCGCGGAGAGCAGGTAGGGCACCAGCAGCGCGTTGACGACGAAACCGGCCCGGTCCCGGGAGCGGATGACGTGCCTGCCGAGTGCGACCCGCGCAAAGGTCTCCACCCGTTCCAGCACCGCTTGGTCGGTGTGCAGCGACGACACCAGCTCGACGAGCGGCATGACGGGCGCCGGGTTGAAGAAGTGCAGACCCAGGACGTGGGAAGCGCGGCCGGTGGCGATGCCAAGGCGGGTGACCGGGATGGCCGAGGTGTTGGTGGCCAGCACGGCGTTCTCGTCGGCGAGCACCTTGTCCAGGGTGCTGAGGACGTCGGTCTTGACCCGCTCGTCCTCGACGACGGCCTCGACGACCAGTTGACGGTCGGCGAGGGCCTCCAAGTCGTCGGCGAACAGCAGGTGCGCCCAGGCATCGGTACGCTGCTCCTCGCTGATCCGGCCGCGGTCGGCGGCGCGGTGGAGGGAGCGGTCGATGCGGGCGCGGGCGGCTCGCAGTGCGGCCGGGCCGTTCTCGCAGACGATGGTGTCCAGGCCGGCGCGGGCGAAGACCTCGGCGATGCCGGAGCCCATCTGTCCGGCGCCGACGACGGCGACTCGTCGGATCTCGTTCATGGCTATGCCTCCGTACGGGGTTGGTTCAGGCTGCGGTGCGGACGCGGACGAGGTGGCGGGCGTAGGCCTCGGTGGTGAGGAAGGCGGGGAGGGTGTCGCCGAGGGCGGTCTCCTCCAGGATCCGCACCGCGTTGTCGACGAGTTCGGGGTCGGCGCCCTCGGCGATCAGGGTCGCCCGCTCGCGGTCGATCAGCCGCCGCACCGCGTCCGCGGTGGCGAGCGTGCCGCCGGTGAGCCGGGTGCAGTGGTGCTGCCACTGCCAGATCTGGCAACGGGCGATCTCGGCGGTGGCGACGTCCTCCATCAGCCCGAAGACGGCGACCGCCCCCGAGCCGCCCAGCCAGGCAGTGAGGTAGCGCAAGGCGACGGCGACGTTGGAGCGCAGGCCCTGGTCGGTCGGCAGGCCGGCGGAGAGCCGGTGGACGCCCAGCAGGTCGGCGGCGGTGACCTCGACGTCCGCGCGGGTGCGGTCGAGCTGGTTCGAACGCTTGCCGAGGACGGCGTCGAAGGCAGTGCGGCAGATGTCGACGAGGCCGGGGTGGGCGACCCAGGAGCCGTCGAAGCCGTCGCCGGCCTCGCGCTCCTTGTCGGCGCGGACCTTGGTCAGGGCGACTTCGTTGGCCTCGGGGTCGCGCTGGGGGATGGCGGCGGCCATGCCGCCGATGGCGTGGGCGCCGCGGCGGTGGCAGGTGCGGACGAGTAGTTCGGTGTAGGCGCGCATGAAGGGCTGGGTCATCGTGAGAGTGGCACGGTCAGGCAGGACGTAACGCGGGCCGTGGTGGGCGAAGTTCTTGATCAGGCTGAACAGATAGTCCCAGCGGCCCGCGTTCAACCCGGCGGCATGCTCGCGCAGCTCGTAGAGGATCTCGTCCATCTCGAATGCGGCGGTGATCGTCTCGATCAGGACAGTAGCGCGGATCGTCCCGTGCGGGATGCCCAACTCGGCCTGGGCGAAGGTGAAGACGTCGTTCCAGAGCCGGGCTTCGAGGTGATTCTCCAGCTTCGGCAGGTAGAAGTACGAGCCGGAACCGGCCGCGATCTGCGGTCGGCCGCAGTGGAAGAGGTAGAGGCCGAAGTCGACGAGCGCGCCGATGGCCGGGCGGCCGTCGATCAAAAGGTGCTGCTCGTCGAGGTGCCAGCCGCGGGGGCGCACGACGATGGTGGCCGGGTTGTCCCCGATGTAATACCGCTTGCCCTCGGGGGTGGTGTCGTCGATCCGGCGCTCGATGGCGTCGAGCAGGTTGAGGTGGCCGGTGATGAGGTTGTGCCAGGTGGGCGCGGTGGCGTCCTCGAAGTCCGCGAGCCACACCTTCGCACCGGAGTTGAGGGCGTTGACGGTCATCCGGCGCTCGGGCGGGCCGGTGATCTCCACGCGGCGGTCGGCGAGGCCGGGGCCGGCGCCGGCCACCCGCCAGGTCGGGTCCTCGCGGATGGCGCGGGTCTGGGGGAGGAAGTCCAGGGTGCCGCCGGCGGCCAGCGCGGTGGCGCGGCGCCCGCGTTCGGCGAGCAGCTCGGTGCGCCGGGTGGCGAACCCGTCGTGCAGACGGGCGAGGAAGGCGAGGGCCTCGGGGGTGAGGACCTCCTCGAAGCGGTCCTCGGGTTCTCCGAGGACCTCGACGCGACGGGACTGGCTCATCCGATTCTCCAGGAAGCAGGAAACGTGAAGTGGGTGGGGCCCGGGACCGCGTCCCTCAACGCGGCCCCGGGCGGGTGGGCGGCACGGAGCTCCCTCGCTCCGCTGTGCGAGCCGCCGGGGATGGCACGCTCCGACGGGATGTGACCGAGCCCGCCGGGCGGCCGGGCATCAGTGGAACTGCTCGGCCTCGGTGGAGCCGGTCAGGGCGAGGGTCTCGGCGTCGGGGTTGAGCGCGGTGGAGACCAGGTCGAAGTACCCGGTGCCGACCTCGCGCTGGTGCTTGACGGCGGTGTAGCCGTCCGGCACGGCCGCGAACTCGGCCTCCTGCAGGTCGACGTACGCCGTCATGCCGTGCTCGGCGTAGCCGCGGGCGAGCTGGAACATCGAGTGGTTGAGCGCGTGGAAGCCGGCCAGGGTGATGAACTGGAATCGGTAGCCCATCGCGCCCAACTCCCGCTGGAACTTGGCGATCTGGTCGTCGTCCAACGCCGCCTTCCAGTTGAACGACGGCGAGCAGTTGTAGGCCAGCATCTTGTCCGGGTACTCGGCCTTGACCGCCTCGGCGAACTCGCGGGCCTGGGCGAGGTCCGGGGTGCCGGTCTCCACCCACAGCAGGTCCGCGTACGGAGCGAAGGCGAGGCCGCGGGAGATCACCGGTGCCATGCCCGGCTCGACCCGGTAGAAGCCCTCGGCGGTGCGCTCGCCGGTGCAGAACCGGGCGTCGCGCTCGTCCACGTCGGCAGTCAGCAGGTTGGCGGCCAGCGCGTCGGTACGGGCCACGATGACGGTGGGCACGTCCGCGATGTCGGCCGCCAGACGCGCGGAGTTGAGGGTGCGGATGTGCTGGGCGGTGGGGACGAGCACCTTGCCGCCCAGGTGGCCGCACTTCTTCTCCGAGGCCAGCTGGTCCTCGTAGTGGATGCCCGCCGCACCGGCCGCGATCATGCCCTTGGTGAGCTCGAAGGCGTTCAGCGGGCCGCCGAACCCGGCCTCTGCATCGGCGACGATCGGCACCAGCCAGTCCGGGCCGCCGTTGCCCTCCGCCGCGTCGATCTCGTCGGCGCGCAGCAGCGCGTTGTTGATCCTGCGCACCACCTGGGGAACGGAGTTGGCGGGGTAGAGACTCTGGTCGGGATACGTCTGGCCGGCCTGGTTCGCGTCGGCCGCCACCTGCCAGCCCGACAGGTAGATCGCCTGCAGCCCGGCCTTCACCATCTGCACGGCCTGACCACCGGTCAGCGCGCCCAGCGCGTGGACGTAGTCCTGGTCGTGCAACTGCCGCCACAAGCGCTCAGCGCCGCGCCGGGCCAGCGTGTGCTCCTCACGCACCGTCCCCGACAGACGAACCACGTCCGCCGCCGTGTAGGTCCGCTCGACACCGGCCCACCGGGGGTCGGACGTCCACCGCGCGGTGAGCTCTGCCGCCTGCTGCTCCTGCTGCTGCCGAACCGACTGGGTCATGGTGATCCGCTCCCGAGGGTGCTTTGCGAAGGATGTGAGGCACCTCTCACCACGATGGTGAGAGGGCGGCCGGGCGGCGCCGGGCAGCGATGGAACACCGCGGGACGTGGTCACCCGGACAGCGGACCGGAGCAGTTGACCTGCCCTTTCGATGCCGTCCTGTGCGCCTCCCGGCCGCACCACCGACTCTGGCACCGAGCGCCGCCGCCGTCACCGCTGGAGCACTGCCAATTTCTGCGAAGCATGATCAGCGAATCTGCGAAGCATGCGAAGGCGTTATCCGTATCCCTGCGGCTAGGCTGCCCCACCATCCGGTCGACACGTGGAGTAGGGAGACGGGCGACGATGGGAAAGACCTTCGCCGGTGCCAGACTTCGCAGGCTGCGCGAGGAACGCGGACTCAGCCAGGCCGCCATGGCCCGGCTGATCGACCTGTCGCCCAGCTACCTCAACCAGCTGGAACACGACGCCCGCCCGCTCACCATCCCCGTCCTGCTGCGCCTCACCGAGGCACTCGGTGTCGACGCCGGATACTTCGCCCCACCGGACACCGCCCGCCTCACCGCCGGCATGCGTGACGCCCTCGGCGAGGAGATCACGGCCGGCCGCGTCACCCCCGGCGACCTCGACGAGGTCGCCACCCGGCTCCCCACCGTCGCCCAACTGCTGACCGACCTGGCCCGCGACCGACGGGCCGTCGCCGAGCAACTCGCGGTCCTCGCAGGCGAACGCGGCCCAGCCGGCGACGTGCTCACCCCGCACGAACAGGTCCGCGAGTTCTTCTACCGCCGCCAGAACTACCTCCACGAACTCGACACCGCGGCCGAGGAACTCGCCGAAGACATCCACCTCAGGCGAGGCGAGGTCAGGGCCGTGCTCGCCGAACGGCTCTCCTCCCAACACGGCGTCCGGATCACCACCGGCAGCGACCACCTGCACCAGTACGACCCGCACGCCCAGGTGCTGCGGCTGTCGGACCGGCTGCGCCCCGGCCAGCAGGCCTTCCGCATGGCAACCCAGCTGGCGTACCTGGAGCACGACGCGCTGCTGTCCGAACTTGCCGCCCAGGACAGCCCGGTGGACTCCACCGCCTGGTCGCTGACCCGCATCGGGCTGGCCAACTACTTCGCCGCCGCGCTCGTCCTTCCGTACCGGACCTTCCACACGGAGGCCGAGCGCTCCCGGTACGACATCGAGCACCTCACCGACCACTTCGGTGTCGGCTACGAGACGGTCTGCCACCGGCTCAGCACCCTCCAGCGGCCCCGGCTGCGCGGCGTGCCGTTCTCCTTCGTCCGGGTCGACCGCGCGGGCAACGTCTCCAAGCGGCAGTCCGCCACCGGCTTCCACTTCTCCCGCACCGGCGGCACCTGCCCGCTCTGGAACATCTACGAGGCCTTCGCCGCCCCCGGCCGCGTCCACGTCCAGGTCGCCGCGATGCCCGACGGCCGGCGCTACCTGTGGACCGCCCGCGCCGTCACCCGCTCGCCCGGCGGCTGGGGGCGGCCCGGCAAGACCTTCGCCATCGGCCTGGGCTGCGAACTGCGCCACGCAGGCCGGCTGGTGTACTCCGCGGGCCTCGACCTGGCCGACGAGGCGGCCGCCACCCCGATCGGCCTCGGCTGCAAGGTCTGCGACCGCCCGGCTTGCCCGCAGCGCGCCGCGCCCGCCATCGGCCGGCCGCTGGCGGTCGACGAGCGCACCAGCACCTTCGTCCCGTACCCGATGTCCTCCTGAGCGGCACAGTGCCGAGCCACCCGACCGGACGTTCGCCCTGACCGCTGGTGCAACGGGTGGATCTTCGGACGGTTCGTCGTACGCCCGGTGCGGGAGCGGGAAAGCCTGTGGGGGGGGGGCGGGCGGGGGGGCCCCCCCCCCGGGCCACAAACACCGCCGAGCCCCGGGCGGGGGGCGGCCGGGGCCCCCCCCCGGGAAAAGGTGGGGTATAAACCGCAGGGGACG
>NZ_JBEXKB010000039.1:0-8828 GCF_040609455.1 Kitasatospora sp. NPDC004669 | reverse complement strand
GGGGGCGGCGCGCCCCGCCGGGGTGGTTGCCGCGGCGGCGCGGGGGGGGGGGGGGGCGGGCCACCGCGGGGGGGGCCCCCCCGCCCGCCCCCCCCCCACAGGCTGAGAACAGCGCGAGCGTCAGCCGGTCTGGTCGACGCGGGCAGCCCAGCGCTGTTCGACGTTGCTGAAGCGCCAGTAGGCGAGGGCACAGGCCCAGACCACGACGAACATGCCGACCAGGATGTAGCCGACGTTGTCGAGGCTGATGTCGGAGATCCAGCCGGTGACCGGGTCGGTGAGGTCGAGCTTCTCGTGCAGGACGCCGACCAGCTCGATGGTGCCGATGACGAAGGCCACGGCGATCGACAGCCCGGTGATGGTGAGGTTGTAGTAAACCTTGCGCACCGGGTTGGAGAACGCCCAGTGGTAGGCGAAGTTCATGAAGGTGCCGTCGAGGGTGTCGAACAGGCTCATGCCGCAGGCGAACAGCAGCGGCAGGCAGATGATCGCGTACCAGGGCAGGCCGGAGGCGGCGCCGGAGCCGGCCATCACCATCAGCGCGACCTCGGTGGCGGTGTCGAAGCCCAGGCCGAACAGCACGCCGACCGGGTACATCTGGCCGGGGCGGCGGATGGACTTGGTGAGGCGCCCGAGGATGCGGTTCATGAAGCCGCGCTCGTCGAGGTGCTTCTCCAGCTGCTTCTCGTCGAACTGGCCAGCCCGCATGGCCTTGTAGACGTGGTAGATCCCGGCGAGCGCGATCAGGTTGAGCGCGGCGATCAGGTAGAGGAAGGTGCCGGAGACACTGGTGCCGATGACACCCAGCCACTGGTGCGCGGTGGACTGGTCGTCGACCAGGGTGCCGGCGATCTGTGCGCCGCCGGCGACGAGGGCGGCCATCGCCATGACGATGCTGGAATGGCCGAGGGCGAACCAGAACCCGACCGAGACCGGGCGCTGGCCGTCGGCCATCAGCTTGCGGGTGGTGTTGTCGATGGCGGCGATGTGGTCGGCGTCGAAGGCGTGCCGCATGCCGAGGGTGTAGGCGGTGATGCCGAGCCCGACGCCGAAGGCCTGGTTGCCGATCGTGTAGTGGTTCGGGGCGACCAGCAGGAACAGCATGCCGAAGGCGACCACGTGCATGGCCACGATGACGGCCAGCAGCGTGGCGGTGCGGACGGTGTCCTGCCGCTGCCAGCGCGGCGGCAGCGGCAGGGTCGATGACGGGGTTTCGTCGGTGAGGGTCATGACGGGCGGCCTCTCCAGCTCCTCGATGGGGGCACCCCCGGGTGAGGTCGGGGGAGTCGTGCACGCCGTGGCCGGTCTCCTGGCTGGGGGATGGACAGTTCTGCCCGCGTCCGGGCAGGGCTGAGCGCACCCCACGGCTCGTCTTCCCGCGCGCCGTACGGCACCGGTGACTGCCCGCAGTTCCTGCGGGCACGCCAGGGGCACTACCCCTTCACAGTGGCGAGGGCCGCGCCGGAATCGGCTCCTGAGGAGCTGTCACCGGACTTCCCGAACACCACGGCGGGGAACACCGTAGGGGCTGGCCCACCCTGTCGACAAGGCTGCGCAGCTGCGCATATGTTGCAATAACGCAAAGTGCTGACACGGGCATGGCGGGTGAGGGGGAGCGCACGTGCCAGGGGCAATCGATGCCGAAGCGGTGCGGGCGGCCGCTGCCGCGGTGGCGGACCGGGAGCGGCTGCGCGCCGCCGCCGAGCGATTCGCGCTGCTGGCGGAGCCCCGCCGGCTGGCGCTGCTGACCGCCATGCGGGCCGCCGGACCGATCCCGGTCTCCGACCTCGCACAGGCCTGCCAGGTCGCCCCGGCCGCCGTCTCGCAGACGCTGCGGCTGCTCCGTGCGTCGGGGGTGGTCGTCGCGGTCAAGCAGGGCCGCGTGGTTCGCTACGAGCTTCGTGACGCGGCTCTGGAGCAGATCCTCGACGGAGTCCGCGCGCAGGCGTCCTGAGGTGGGGGCTTGGGCATCAGGACCGCCCCCACCTTCAGGTGGATCAGGAGCCGGAGAACGCCTTCGTCAGCTGGCCGGCCGCGTTGCGGTAGACGGTGAGCAGGTCGAGGTCCTGGTCCGGGTAGTTGACGATGTTCACCTGCTTGGCGCCCGAGTCGGGCAATACCGTGCCGACTGACATGTTCTCGTTCTCCAGGACGAACTGTGGCTTCTTCGCGGACAGTTCGGCCAGCTGCGTCGGGGTGACGGCCTCCGGGCCGTAGGTGCCGGTGGGCTGGACGCCCGCGAGGTCGGCGGCCCAGGTGGTGAACGTCTGGGTGACCACCACCGGTGCCTGCCCGGCGGGCCATTTGGCCTTCACCTGTTGGGCGAGCTTGTCGTACTCGGCGGTGAAGGCGGTGTTCCACTGGGCGGCGGCCTGCTCGGTGCCAAAGGCCTTGCCGAGCTTGGTGACCTCGGCGACGGTGGCATCGCGGTGGTCGTCCAGATTGACCTCGACGGGCTTGGCCTTCGAGCCGGCGGCCTCCTTGACCTTGCCGGCGAAGGGCTCGAACGAGGCGTAGAGCACGAAGTCGGCGCCCGCGACGGCGGTCAGGTCGGAGGGCTTCAGTTCGTAGTCGGGCGCGTGCTTGACGCTGGCCGGGACGAGGACCTTGACGTCCTTGGCACCGGCCGCCTTCGCGAGGGCGGCCTCCCAGGTGGTGGTCGCCACCACGACCGGGCCCTTGGACGAGTCGGGGGCGGCGGTGCCGCTCGTGGTGCTGCTGCACGCGGTGAGGGCGAGCAGCCCGGCGGTCAGTGCGACGAACGGGCGGACGGGGACGCGGCTCTGCGCCATGCGGTGGTTCTCCGTTCGGGGATGAGGTGGGCCGCCAGGGCGACGGCCCCGGCGGCGAGGACGAGCACGGGGCCCGGGGGAAGGTCCCAGGCGAGGGCGGCCAGGAACCCGAGCAGGTGGACGGCCGCGCCGATGCCGACCGCCCAGGCGGCGATCGAGCCGAGCGAGTGGCCGAGTCGTCGGGCAGCGAGGGCGGGCAGCAGGGTGAGGGCGTCGACGAGCAGCGCGCCGGTCAGCCGGATCGCCGCGCCGACGGCCACCGCGACCATGACCAGTAACACCAGCGTCAGCCGTTGCACCCGCACGCCCGAGCACAGCGCCAACTCGCGGTCGTGCAGCAGCAGCGCGAGGTCGCGACGGCGCCAGAGGAACAGTGCGGGTACGGCCGCCGCGAGCACGCCGAGGACGGCGAGGTCGGCCGGGCGTACGGCCAGGATCGATCCCCACAGCAGTGCGAACGCGCCGTTGGCATTGACGCCGGAGACCGACAGCACCAGCAGGGCGCCGGCGATCGCCAGGCTCATCAGCAGGCCCATCGCCCCGGACAGGCCGTCAGGTGTACGGGCCAGCGGTGCCACGCCCGCTCCGGCGAGCGCGCACGCGACGATCGCGCACAGGGCCGGGTCGAGGCCGACGATGATGCCGACCGCGATGCCCAGCAGTGCGACGTGCATCATGGCGAACCGCACCGGCATGATGTCGAGCCCGACGATCACCACACCGACGAGCGGCAGTCCCAGGCTCGCCAGGAGCAGTCCGAGGCCGGCCCGCTGCACCGGCACCAACTGCAGCAGCGCGCCGACCTGTTCGAGGGGGTTCACGTGACCACCCGCAGTCGGCCCGCCGCCATTTCCAGCACCCGGTCGCAGCGGGCGGCCAGCGCCCGGTCGTGGGTGACCACGAGCAGGGTGGCCGGAAGGCCGGTGAGTAGCTCTGCCGCCTCCTCCTGGCCGGCGAAGTCGAGCGCTGCGGTTGGCTCGTCGGCGAGCAGCACGCCGGCGCCCGCGGCCACGCATCCGACCGCGCGGGCGAGGTGCATCCGCTGGAGCTGGCCGCCGGAGAGCGCGTCGAGCGGGCGGTCCGCCAGTGCCGCGACCCCCAGCCGCTCGGCTGCCTCGGCCGCCTCGGTGGCGGCGCCGCTGCTGGCCAGCAGCTCCCGTGCCAGCAGCGGGAACCGGCCGGCGGCCGGGCGCTGGGGGATCCAGGCGCACGCCCGGCGGCGCCAGGCCCACTCGGCGGCGGTGCGGGTG
The DNA here is from genome assembly GCF_040609455.1 of Kitasatospora sp. NPDC004669. Taxonomy (NCBI): domain Bacteria; kingdom Bacillati; phylum Actinomycetota; class Actinomycetes; order Kitasatosporales; family Streptomycetaceae; genus Kitasatospora; species Kitasatospora sp. NPDC004669. The sequence goes on along the minus strand of NZ_JBEXKB010000039.1, from coordinate 4,786 downwards.
CCGCGTCCGCCGACCAGCAGTTGCCCAGCGACCTGGCGGTGCAGGCCCAGGACCGCGCGCAGCAGCGTCGTCTTGCCTGAACCGTTGGTGCCGGTCAGCGCGATCCGCTCGCCGGGGGCCACGTCGAGATCGACCCTGGCCACCGCTTCCAGGCGGCCGTGCCGGCAGACCACGTCGCGTAGGCGGAGGTCCAGGCCGGCCGGTGGCGGAAGCGGTTTCTGCCACGCGGTGTCCGTGCCCTGATCTGTGCTGTGCTCCACGCGACCTTAGTCGGGACGCACCGCTGCCGAGTCCCCGCGAGATCCGGGCCGGGGCCCCGGTGCCGCCGCACGGCAGCACCGGAACCCGGCCAGGCCGAGCCTCCCGGCCGTCTCAGATCCGCCCGACGAGGGCGAAGCCCGCCTCGTCAACCGCGCCGCGGACCAGCGCCTCGTCGAGCGCGTACTCGGAGGCGACGGTGACCCGGCCGGCCTGGGCGTCGGCCGCGACCTCGGTGACGCCCGGGATGGCGGACAGCTCGGCGCTGACCGTCTTCTCGCAGTGGCCGCAGCTCATGCCCTCGACGGCGAAGGCGGTGGTGATGGACATACGGGTACCTCCAAGGAACGTGGGTGGTTCACGGCCGCCGTCCTGTGACGGGTACGGCCGTTCGATGGCGCCGACCATGACAGCGCACGGCCGCCGTGCGGACACAGCGGCACGCTGTCTGGTGCCACCATCGAATGGAACGGGGAACCGGTCAGGCCGCGCAGCCGACGAGGGGCTGGCGCTCGGCGTCGGCGAGCATCTTGATGAGGGTCGTGCGGGCCCGGTAGACACGGGAGCGTACGGTGCCGATCGGGCAGCCGGCGACCTCGGCGGCGTCCTCGTACGCCAGGCCCAGGATGCTGGTCAGGACGAACGCGTCCCGGCGCTCGGCGGGCAGCGCGGTGAGCAGTTCGGCCAGGGCCACGCCCTCGTCGAAGCCAGGGGTCCCGCAGTCCTGTGCGCGTTCGGCGGCGCCCTGCCAGTCGTCGGTGTTGACGAGGCGGGGGCGGGCGGCGGCGAAGCGGAACCGATCGGCGACGGTGCGGCGGGCGATCGACAGCAGCCAGGTGCGGGCGGAGGAGCGGCCTTCGAAGCGGGGGAGGCTACGCAGGGCCCGCAGGTAGGTGTCCTGGGCCAGGTCGTCGGCGGCCTGCGGGTCGCCGCTCAGGTGGGCGACGTAGCGCCAGACGTCGTTGCGGGTGGCGCGCACGAATCTCTCGATCGCGGCGGGGTCGCCGTCGCGGGCGGCGAGCGCCCACGCGGTGACGGTCTCGTCGTCGTGCGCGGAGCGGTATCGGGCGGAGCGGGGGCGTGGCAGGGCAGGTGTCATCGCCAGATGTCCTTCTCGGGAAGGCGGGGAAGCGGCCGGTGGCCGCAGGTGACCGTGCCGGGGCACGCGCGGGCATCGCCGCACCCGGGTGGGGGCGGCGTCGGCGCGGGTGTCCCCGGAGGGGAGAGCCGTCAGGCGGCGGTCACAGCCGGAGGGCCCCGAGACGTGATGGCGTGAACGAGCAGCAGCTGCCGCAGCCGCTGGACGGGATGGTGGCGTATGGGCCGCAGGCGCGGGCGGTGGGGCGGGCAGGCCAGGCGGAGCAGCAGGAGCAGCGGCGCGAACAGGCGCGCGGCGACGGTGCGGCCGAGCCGGAACACGGCCCGCTCGCCGGCCGACAGCCACAGGCCCATCAGCACCGCGGCGAGCAGGTGCGCCGCCAGCATGCCGACGGCCCCGCCCGCATGGTGATCCATCGGCATGGCCATCGCGGCGGCGTGGTGCGCGCGGGAACCGACATCCATGCCGGCCATGGACATATCCGGCATGTCGGCCATCGTGACCGTCAGGCCGTCACCCGACCCGCCCCCCGTGCCGAGACCGGCGGCCTCCGCCAGTTGCGCGGCCTGCTCGGGGGAAACGTGGTTCGGGCTGCACAGCAGGAGCTGGGCCCACTGGGAGGTCAGTCCTCCCGCCGACGGCGGGGCGGTGGCGGCCTGGCCGAGTGAGAACAGCGTGTGCAGGACGGCCTGGACACCGACCGTCAGGCCGGTCACCAGCCACGGTCCGCGCTCGCGGTCGGCGAGCCGCCACGCGGCGCCGCCGGTGGCGGCGAACGCGGCGACCAGCGTCCACCAGGGCACGGGCGTGCCGGACATCAGCACGTGACCGAGGGACGCGAGCAGCACGCAGACCGCCGCGAACACCGCGGCTCGTCCCGTACGCACTCCTTGTCCCACATTCATGGCGGGCCTATGGTCGCACCCCGCACTTCGGTGCCACAGGCCCGGGTCGGAAGAATCGCGCGCGCACCGATGCGTTCGATTGCGGTGCGCGGCACCCCAAGCCGGTCCCCTGGGGCGGTGCGGAAACGTAGGTAGTCGGTCAGCGGGAGTGGCTGGTTCCCGCCGTTACGAGATTTCCGATGCTGTGCTGACCTGCCCGTTTCATCGTGCATCATGGACGCCGCCCTCACCCTGATCGGCCCGGCCTGCCCCGGCCGGATGTCGCCTTCCCCCTCGGAGCGCCTTCCCCATGAACACCTCCCGCCTGCTCGGCCGGGCTGCCACTGTCACGGCGGTCGTGGCCGGTTCCCTCGTCCTGGCCGTGCCGGCCTTCGCCCACGTGGAGGTCGCCTCCGAGACCGCCCAGGCGCTGGCCACCAACGCCACCGTCACCTTCACCGCCGAGGCCGAGTCGAGCACCGCCGGCCTGGCCAAGTTCCAGGTCGTCCTGCCCGAGGGCATCGCCCCGGCGGACGTCGCGCTCGCCGATGCGCCCCAGGGCTGGACCTTCGCTGCCACCGCCGACGGATACACGGTCGGCGGGCCTGCGCTGCCCCAGGGCAAGGACGCCGTCTACAAGATCACCATCAAGCAGCTTCCCAACGCCAAGGAACTGGTCTTCAAGACCCTGGAGACCTACAGCGACGGCCGCATCGACCGCTGGATCGAACTGCCCCAGGGCGGCGCCGAGCCCGAGCACCCCGCGCCCACCCTCAAGCTCGCCGCCGCCGCGCCCGGAGCGACCCCGGTCGGAACCCCCTCCGCCGCGCCTACCAGCACCGCGCCCTCCGCGTCCGCCACCCCCTCCGCGTCGGCCACCCCGTCGGTATCCGCCACCGCGTCCGGCGCCCCGAGCGTGACGGCCTCGCCCAGCGCTGCGTCGACCGCGTCGAGTAGCGGCAGTTCGTCCTCGGCCGCCCCGATCGCCATCGGTGCCGCCGTCGTGGTCGTGCTCGCCGCGGGCGGCGCGTGGTGGTGGCGCCGCAAGCGCTCCGCCGCCAGCTGACGTTGCGCAACTGCCCCAGTGCCCGGCCCCGTGACGCGGGCGCCGGGCACTGGGGCTTCAGTCGACGTGCAAGGTGAGCTGGGCGGTGTGCAGCTGCCCGGCCGTCTGGAACTGCAGGAAGACCCGCCAGTTGCCCGGCTCGGCAAGCAGGGCCTGGAAGGTCAGCGTCGGCCCGCCGTGGTCACCGTTCACCGCGTTCGCCGGGTGGAGGTGGGCCAGCGCCTGGTCGCCTTCGTGGAAGGCGCTGAGGTGGGCGTAGGCGTCCAGGTAAGGCTGGAGGTCGGTGACCGGACGGCCCTCCTGGCTGATGGTCGCGGTCAACTGGTGTGCGCCGGCCATCGGTTGGACGTGCAGGGTGACGGTGTAGCCGTCGACGGTGGTGCTGTCGGCCGGGGCGGGCAGCGGCACGGGGGCTGGCTCGCCGGGCACGGTGACGGTGCGGCTGAGTACGAGCTCGGCGGCGTGCGGGCCGGTGTTCGGGATGAAGTCGGCGTACAGCCGCCAGGTGCCCGGGGTGAGGGCGGCGAGGTCGGCGGTCCAGGTGCCGTCGTCGGCCATGTCCGGGTGCAGGTGCTGGAAGCCGGTGAGGTCGGTGCGGATCGCGTAGAAGTGCAGCTTCTTGGTCTGGTGGACGGCGAAGTCGGTGACGGGGGCGCCGTTCGGGCCGGTGACGGTGAACTGGAAGGCCGTCGGTCGCCCGGCGGGAACGCCGCAGGTCGCGGTGTTCAGCCGGTAGCCGTCCTGCTCGGCGGCGAGGCCGCGGGCGAGGCCCTGGGAGGTGCCCGCCGCATGGGCCATGCCGGGCATCTCCGGCATGCTCGCCGTCGCGGCCTGCGGGGGACCGGAGGAGACGGGCGGGACGGATGCGGCCATCCCGAGTACGAGCAGCACAGGCAGGCAGGACGCGAGCAGCCAACCTCGGGCGAACGGACGAGGAGGAGAAGCGGTCATCGGCAGGCCCTTCCCGTTGCGGGCGCGTCGGAATGGACGCCGTCCGGGGCCGAGGGGACTCGGCCTCACTGCACAGGAGACCGGTGACGTTGGTCGCGATAACCGAAACTAGAGCCGGGAGCGCAGTGCCCTCCGCTGCAACGACGGAGCGGTCGAGGCGCGGAAGCGGTAGGTGCGGCGAAGGCAAAAGCCTAGCGGCGGCGCTCGGAACCTGACTGGTCTTTGAGGACGAGGCCGGAGTCTCGATGACGCCCCCGCGCGCCCGCACCCGGGGGCACCGCGGCCGTACGCCCGTCATTCGGGTACAAGGCGGCTCCCGCCAGCGGATCTCGATCGCCGCCCTGACCTGCTACAGAGCCGGCGAGCGATCGCGGCTGATCTACCGGCCCGGGCCGAACGACGGCCAGGGCAACAGCAAGGGCCGCAAGAGCTTTGAGCTGCCCCGACTTTGGTGGAGTCCGCGATCGTGTGATCAAGCGGCTTGCGGGGCTCGCTCCAGTTGCGCCCAGTAATCCTGCTCGTATTCGT
>NZ_JBEXKB010000038.1:0-88377 GCF_040609455.1 Kitasatospora sp. NPDC004669 | reverse complement strand
CGCCCCGGGCGACCGGCGACTCGACCGCCAACGCCGCCAAGGACCTCTCGGACAGCGAGAAGGAGGTCGACTTCTCCAACTGGCCGCTGTATGTGCCCAGCCGTCGGAGCCGGCACCGGAGCCGCTCGCGCGGCCGCCGCCGTCCCCGGCGGAGCCGCCCGAGCCGTGGCGCCCGCCGTGGGTGCGGCGACCCGGGGATCAGGCCACCGCGGCCTGCGGGAACACCTCTCGCAGGAGCGGGTCCGGCAGCCCGCGCTTGCGCCACTCGCGCGGGTAGCCGAGCGAGACCTCCTCGAAGGGGACTCCGTCGTAGTTGGTCTTGCGCGGGATGTGCAGATGTCCGTAGATCATCGCGGCGGTGTTGAAGCGGCGGTGCCAGTCGGCGGTCAGCTCGGTGCCGCACCACTGGGCGAACTCCGGGTACCAGAGGACCTCGGTGGGGTGGCGGACCGTCGGGTAGTGGTTGACCAGGACGAGCGGGACGTCCGGGTCGCAGGCCGCGAGCCGCTGCTCGGTCAGCCGGACGCGCTCGCGGCACCAGGAGTCCAGGTCCGGGAACGGGTCGGGGTGGAGCATCCGCTCGTCGGCGCAGACGATGCCGCTCTCGTAGGCGGCCGCCAGGGACTCCTCCTTGGTGGTCGTGCCCGGCGCACGGAAGGAGTAGTCGTACCCGAGGAAGAGCGGGGCGATGCGGACCGGGCCGCCGGCGCCCTGCCAGAGCGGGTACGGGTCCTCGGGGGTGATGACGCCGAGGCCGCGGCAGAATTCCACCAGGTGCTCGTAACGGGCTACGCCGCGGAGCTGGACCGGGTCCTCGGGGTGGGTCCACAGCTCGTGGTTGCCGGGCGCCCACACCACACGGGCGAAGCGTTCGGCGAGCAGGCCGAGCGCCCACTCGATGCTGGTGGTGAGCTCGGCGACGTCCCCGGCGACGAGCAGCCAGTCGTCGGGGTGGGTGGGCTGGAGCTTCTCCACCAGGTCGCGGTTCTCCTGGTAGGAGATGTGCAGATCGCTCACCGCGAGCAGCCGTCCGCCCGTCCCGGTGGACGTCGGCTGTGCGTCGCTGTGGATCTCGGTGGTCACTCCTACCCCCTGTGTTCACCCGGCCGATGTGGCCACCCTACGTGGCGGGCCCGGGTCATGGGCGGGCTTGACGGGATCAGCTGTTCGAGGGCTGAGGCGGGGAGTTGAGGTCGGCTCAGGGGTGGGCCTCGACTGCGGAGCCCGGAAGGAGCTCTCAGCGGCGGACCTCAGGAGCCGATGTCGATGAGCACACCGTGGGAGGTGGCGGCGGTGACGGCGAGGATCGCCAGCGAGGCGATGCCGAGCGCCAGGCCGAGGACGGCGCGGCCGCGGCGGCCGGTGCCGCGGACCAGGGCCAGGGTGGCGAGGGTGATGGCGATCGGACCCAGGACGATGTTGAAGAGCAGCAGGCCCGGGAGGCCGAGGAGGAAGGAGGCGATGGCCAGGTTGTCGGCCTCGGTGGTGCCCTGACGGCCAGTGGCGGCCCGGTCGGCTGCGTTGTCGACGGCGCGGGTGGCAGCGGCGCGGTTGGTGACGGCGCCTTCGGTGACGGTGCTCATGGCGTGGCGGGTCCTCTCAGCGGGAGTGGACGGGTCGGCTGGGGTGGCCGGAGCGGCCGGGTCAGCGGTGCCGCAGGCGGGCGATGCCCTCGCGGGCGCCGAAGGCGAGCAGCCAGGCGGCGATCGCGGCGGCGGCGGTGAGGAAGGCCGGGAGGGGCAGGTGGGCGGCGGTGCCGATCAGGACGCCCATGGCGACCAGGGCGGAGAACAGGATCACGGCTGACTCCTTCAGCGGCGGGTGCGGCTGCGCCGGTTTCGGCCGCATTTCGGCTGTGTTTCGGTTGACAAGTGTTCACCGAGTTCGGGTCTCACTGTACGCCCGGCTGGCCAAGTTCGGCAAACGACTGTTTACTGAATGGCGTGAGTCACACCGTAGGGGTCAGACAGGCCCAGAAGCAGCAGAGTCGGCGAGCCTTGCTGGACGCGGGGCTGCACCTGCTGGCCGATCAGAACCTGGCGAGCCTGGGCGTCCGCGAGGTCACCCGCGAGGCCGGACTGTCCCCGGCCGCCTTCTACCGGCACTTCCCGGACCTCGCCGCCCTCGGCGTCGCGCTGGTCGAGGAGTCGCTGGCCAGTCTGCACGTCATGATCCGCTCGGTGTTCGCCGAGGCCGGCGGCGCCGAGGAGCTGATCGACCGGGCGGTGGACGTGATCCAGCGACACGTTCGCGAGCACCGGTCGCATGTGCGCTTCCTGGCGCGCGAGCGGCATGGCGGGGTCCGGCAGGTGCGCGAGGCGATCGACGCCGAACTCGGGCGCTTCGCCGTCGAGGTGGGGTCCGCCCTGGCGCTCCAGCCGGTCTCGCGGGGGTGGAGCGAGCGGGACCTGCGGATGCTCGCCGAGTTGTACGTGGACCACATGGTCTCGACGGCCTCCGCATTCCTGGAGGCCCAGGAGGCCGACCCCGCCCGGGAGCGGCGGATCGCCACCACCGCCCGGCTCCAGTTGCGCCTGATCAGCCTCGGTCGGCGCCACTGGCAGGGGGGTTGACCGTTCGGGTCGGCCGGAACCCCTGACGGCGCCCGACCGCTTGCCCTAGTGTGCCGAATGGCCACTCCGTGAGGGCGGCCCCCTTGACATGTCGTCATGTCCACGACAATTTTGGGGGACCCCCACACCGAGAGGTCTCTCATGAAGAAGCCACTCATAGGCATGCTCACCGCGGTCCTGGTCGCCGGAGCCACCGCACTGACCGGAGCCGTCCCGGCCCAGGCCACCGGAGCCGTGACCACCAAGGCCGCCCGGCCCCTCGACGCCGTCGACTTCAGTGGCACGGTGGCGCTCAGCAACTGCTCGGGCTCGCTGGTCCGGATGCCCGGCTCGACCGGCAGTGACCCGGGGCTCGTGCTCACCAACGGCCACTGCCTGGAAACCGGCATGCCGGGCCCCGGTCAGGTGATCGTCGATCAGCCGTCCAGTCGCACCTTCACCCTGCTCGACGGCTCGGCCGGTGAGGTCGCCACGCTGACCGCCACCAAGGTGGTCTACAGCGCGATGACCGACACCGACGTGACGATCTACCAGCTCGACTCCAGCTACGACTCGATCCAGGCCCAGACCGGGATCGCCCCGCTGACCGTCTCCGCCGACCACCCCGTCCAGGGCACCGACATCCGGGTGGTCTCCGGCTACTGGAAGCAGATCTACTCCTGCTCGATCGACGGCTTCGCCTACCAGCTCAAGGAAGCCGACTGGACGATGAAGGACTCGGTCCGCTACACCTCGGGCTGCAACGTGATCGGCGGCACCTCCGGCTCGCCGGTCGTCGACGCGAACACCGGCCAGGTCGTCGCCGTCAACAACACGATCAACGAGAACGGCGAGTCCTGCACGTTCGACAACCCGTGTGAGGTCGACCAGTCCGGTGCGGTGACGGTCCACCAGGGCATCGGCTACGCCCAGGAGACCTACATCATCCCGAGCTGCTTCGCCGCCGGGAACCGCCTCGACCTCACCCTCCCGGGCTGCACCCTGGCCCGCCCTTAGGCCCACCCGGAGCCCCGCTTCGCAAGTCCCGACCCGACCGGAAGCCCCGACCCGCCCGCACCGCACCCCATCAGCGGGCGACCGCCCGAGCAGTCGACGGAACCGAGGCAACCCCACTGACCAGCACCTTCTCCCGATGGGCCACCCGCGACCAGCGGGTGGCCCATTCGGCCGTCCGTGAGGCGGCCGCCGCACCACCCGCACCGCAGAGTTGTGCCGACGAGGCAGCTGTCATGTCCGTTGATCCGATGGAGAGTTGATGACCGCCAAGCTGAGAAGACTGCTGGTTTCCGTCCTGTTGATACCGATGTTCGCGATCGGCGGCCTGGTCACCCCGGCCTCCGCCGCCGGCGGCCAGGGCGCAGAGACCTCCGAGACGGCCGGGGCCGCCCACGGCCGCAGCCCGGCCGACGACCCGAACGCCGACATCAAGGACCGCCTGGCGGCGATCCCCGGGGTGACCATCACCGAGGAGAAGCCGACCACCACCGGCCACCGCTACTTCCTGGCCACCTACACCCAGCCGATCGACCACTTCCGCCCCTGGCTGGGCACCTTCCAGCAGCGCTTCAGCGTGCTGCACCGCGGCTACGACCGCCCGACCGTCTTCTACACCAACGGGTACACGCTGGGCACCAACCCGTCCCGCACCGAGCCGACCCGGCTGGTGGACGGCAACCAGGTCTCCATCGAGTACCGCTACTTCACCCCCTCCCGCCCCGAGCCGGCCGACTGGTCCAAGGCCGGGATCCGCCAGCAGGCCGCCGATTCGCACAAGCTGGTGACCGCGCTGAAGCGGATCTACCAGCAGGAGTGGCTCTCCACCGGCGCCAGCAAGGGCGGCATGTCCTCCACCTTCTACCGCCGGTTCTACCCGGACGACGTGGCGGGCACGATCGCCTACGTCGCGCCGAACAACACCGACATCAGCGACTACTCGGCCTACACCGAGTTCTTCCGCACCGTCGGCACCCCGGAGTGCCGCGCCAAGCTGAACGCCGCCCAGCGTGAGCTGCTGGTGCGCCGCGACCGCCTGGAGCCCCGCTACATCGCCGACAACAAGGCGGCGGGTTCCACCTTCAACACCCTCGGCACCCCGGACCGCGCCTACGAGGCCGGTGCGCTCGACGTGGTCTGGGCGTTCTGGCAGTACAGCCTGGAGTCGGACTGCGCCAAGGTCCCGGTGGCCGCCACCGCGACCGACGACGAGCTGTACGCGTGGTACGACTCGCAGTCGGGCATCACCGGCAACAGCGACCAGTCGCTGGCGAAGTACACCGCGTACTACTACCAGGCCGCCACCGAGCTCGGCGCGCCGTTCTTCGACGTCGCGTACCTCCAGGACCATCTGCACTACGACTACAAGGAGCTCTACTCGGCCCGCTCCTACGTGCCGAAGGAGATCCCGACCGTCTTCAACCCGTACGCGATGCCGGACATCGACCGCTGGGTGAAGCGCGAGGGCGAGCGGATCATGTTCGTCTACGGCGGCAACGACCCGTGGGGCGCCAAGCCGTTCCACCTCGGTCAGGGCAGTGACGACAGCTACGTCTACACCGTGCCCGGCGGCAACCACGGCTCCGACATCGGCAAGCTGCCGGCCGAGCAGTCGGCGGAGGCCACCGCCAAGGTGCTGGAGTGGGCCGGCCTGGGCGACCAGGATGCCGCCCGCTCGCTGGCCAAGTCGCCGCAGTCGGTCCCGGCCTTCGGCCCGCTCGACATCGAGGGCCAGCGGTTGGAGCAGGAGCGCCGCCCGCTGTAACTCCCAGTAGCGAACCGGCAGGACCAGCAGGACCAGGAACACCAGGAGCACCAGGAAAACCAGGAACACCAGGAGGCCGTCCCACCCGGGGCGGCCTCCTGCCGTGTTCTGTGTCCCGCATCACCGGTATCTCCGCAGCCCCGGTATCCCCGCCCCCGGACCCCGCGCCGACCCCCTCCCCGAAGCAGTGAATCAGTGCTTCAATGCTTCCATGGCCTACCGACGCACCCCCGCCGTGCAAGCCCGCCTGGACGCCCAGCGCGAGGCGGTACTGCAGTCGGCGGTCGGGCTGCTCGCCGAGCGCGGCTACGGCGGCTGCACCATGGCCGCCGTGGCGGACCGTGCCGGCATCGCCACCGGCAGCCTCTACCAGCACTTCGCCAACAAGGCGGAGCTGTCGGTGCAGCTGTTCCGCCGGGTGGTCACCCGCGAGATCGAGGCGGTGAACGCCGCCGTCGCCCGCCGGGACACCCCGCAGCAGCGGATCGCCGCCGTGGTCGAGACCTTCGCCGCCCGCGCCCTGCGCGCGCCCCGGTTGGCGTACGCGCTGCTGGTCGAGCCGGCCGACACGGTGGTGGACGGCGAGCGCCTGGTCTTCCGGCGGGCGTTCCGCGACGTGATCGCCACCGAGATCGCCGCCGCCGTGGCGAGTGGCGAACTCCCCGAACAAGACCCGGTGCTGACCGCCGCCGCCCTGGTCGGCGCGGTCGGCGAGGCGCTGGCCGGCCCGCTGGCCGCTGCGCCGATCGAAAGCGCCGGGCCCCGACCCGGCGACAACGAGCACAGCGACAGGACCACGGTGGTCCCCGCCCTGGTCTCCTTCACCCTGCGTGCCCTGGGAGGACGCGATGACAGCGACGCATGAGGTCACCAACCAGGTGCCCCTGCCGTACGGACACGACACCGCCGCCGACCCGACCCTGCTCGCCGCCCTGGACCGGGCCGGCGCCGGCTGGGCCGAGCCCGAACTGCGCGAGCTCGGCCGTCTGGCGGGCTCCGAGCAGGCCGCCGAGTGGGGCCGGCTGGCCAACGAGAACCCGCCCGTACTGCGCACCCACGACCGCTTCGGCCACCGGATCGACGAGGTCGAGTTCCATCCGTACTGGCACGAGCTGATGCGTACCGCCGTCTCGTACGGTCTGCACGCCGCGCCCTGGCGGGAGGAGCGGCCCGGCGCCCACTCCGCCCGCGCCGCCAAGTTCTACGTGTGGGGCCAGGTCGAGGCCGGTCACACCTGCCCGATCTCGATGACCTACGCCGCCGTCCCGGCCCTGCGCCAGAACGCATCCCTGGCCGCCGAGTTGGAGCCGCTGCTGGCCGCCACCGAGTACGACTACGGGCTGCGCGAGCCGCGCACCAAGCGCGGGCTGATCGCCGGCATGTCGATGACCGAGAAGCAGGGCGGCTCGGACGTCCGCACCAACACCACCAGCGCCACCCCGCACGCCGACGGCACCTACCGGCTCACCGGTCACAAGTGGTTCACCTCGGCGCCGATGTCCGATCTCTTCCTGACGCTCGCCCAGGCGCCCGGCGGGCTCAGCTGCTTCATGCTGCCGCGCATCCTCCCGGACGGCAGCCGCAACCGGCTGCACCTGATGCGGCTCAAGGACAAGCTCGGCAACAAGTCCAACGCCTCCGCCGAGTTGGAGTACGACGGCGCGGTCGGCTGGCTGGTCGGCGAGGAGGGCCGGGGTGTGCCGACCATCATCGAGATGGTCAACATGACCCGCCTGGACTGCACCGTCGGAGCCGCCTCCGGCATGCGCTACGGCACCACCCGGGCCGTTCACCACGCCCTGCACCGGCGGGCGTTCGGCAAGCCGCTGGTCGACCAGCCACTGATGCGCAATGTGCTGGCCGACCTGGTGGTGGAGTCCGAGGCCGCCACCATGGTCGCGATGCGGCTCGCCCAGGCCACCGACCTCGCCCTGGCCGGGGACGAAACCGAGTCGCTGGTGCGGCGGTTGGGCCTGGCGGTGGCCAAGTACTGGGTGTGCAAGCGCGGTCCGGCGCACTCCGCCGAGGCTCTGGAGTGCCTGGGCGGCAACGGCTACGTCGAGGAGTCCGGGATGCCCCGGCTCTACCGCGAGGCGCCGCTGGTGTCGATCTGGGAGGGCTCCGGCAACGTCGCCGCCCTGGACGCGCTGCGTGCCATGGCCAAGCGCCCGGAGACGGTCGAGGCCTTCCTCGGCGAACTCGACGCCGCCGCCGGCGCGGACCGCCGACTGGACGCGGCCGTCTCCGAACTGCGCAAGCAGCTCAGCGACTTGACCGACCTGGAGTTCCGCACCCGGCGGCTGGTCGAGTCGATGGCGCTGGCCTTCCAGGGCTCGCTGCTGGTTCGGTACGGCAGCCCGGCGGTGGCCGACGCCTTCTGCGCCACCCGCCTGGGCGGCGACCACGGTGCCGCCTTCGGCACCCTGCCGCCCGGCGTCGACGCCGCCGGGATCATCGACCGGGCCCGCCCGGTGCCCGCGTGACCGACCGAGAAGCCACGGCCGTACGGGAGTTCTGGCAGGCACTGGGCCTGCCCGGGCTGATCGACGTGCACACCCACTTCATGCCGAAGAACGTCCTCGACAAGGTGTGGGCGTACTTCGACGCGGCCGGCCCGCTGGTGAACCGCCCCTGGCCGATCACCTACCGCGAGGCCGAGGAGCAACGGGTCCAGCGGCTAAGGGAGTTCGGTGTCCGGGCGTTCACCTCGATGCTCTACCCGCACAAGCCGGGCATGGCCGCCTGGCTGAACGCCTGGGCCGCCGACTTCGCCGCCCGGACCCCGGACTGCCTGCACACCGCGACCTTCTTCCCCGAGCCCGGGGCGGCCGGGTACGTGGCGCGGGCGGTCGAGGACGGCGCCCGGGTGTTCAAGGCGCACCTCCAGGTCGGCGGCTACCACCCGGCGGACCGGCAACTGGACGAGGTCTGGGGGCTGCTCGCCGACACCGGCACCCCGGTGGTCACCCACTGCGGATCCGGGCCGGTGCCGGGCGAGTTCACCGGCCCCGGCCCGATCGGCGAGGTGCTGGCGCGGCACCCCGGACTGGTCCTGGTGGTCGCGCACCTCGGCATGTCCGAGTACCGCGACTTCCTCGACCTGGCCGAGCGCCACCCGGCCGTCCGGCTGGACACCACCATGGCGTTCACGGACTTCGCCGAGGCCGACGTCCCGTTCCCGCGTGACGAGCTGCCGCGCCTGCGCGGGCTGCGGGAGCGCGTCCTGCTCGGCAGCGACTTCCCCAACATCCCGTACCGGTACGTCCACCAGCTGGAGGCACTGGCCGGGCTGGGCCTGGGGGAGGAGTGGCTGCGGGCGGTCTGCCACGACAACGCGGCCGCCCTGTTCAAGCTCAGCTGACCGAACGCAGCACCCCCAGCGCGTCCGCGTGCAGCCCGGGCGCGGCGGCGAGGAAGCTGTCGGAGCCGGCCGTCCAGGCCGCCCCGGCGGCGTCCGTCACCGCCGCGCCCGCCTCGCTCGCGATCAGCGCGCCGGGCAGCAGGTTGCCCGCGTCCGCGCCGTACTGCCAGAACAGCGCCAGATGCCCGGAGCCGACCTGGGCCACCTGGAGCGCGGTCGGGCCGAGGTTGCGCACCGCCAGCGCCGCGCCCGCCATCGCGGACAGCGACTCGCCCGCCCGGCGCAGCGCCACCGGGTCGTCGGCCACCCGGGGCGGCTGGCTGGTGGCGGCGACGGTGACCGCCAACTCCCGCTCCAGCGGTGCGATCGGCCGCCCGTCCAGCTGCGCCCCGCCACCCAGCACCGCCCGGTAGGTCCGGCCGCCGGCCTGCTCGGGCGCGTGTACCACGGCGAGCACCGCGGCTCCGTCCCGCACCAGCGTCGCCGTCACCGCCCAGTGCGGCTGGCCCAGCAGGTACTGCACCGCACCGTCGGTCGCGTCGCACATCCACCACTCGCCCTCGCCGGGCACCGAGCCGTCCAGCTCCTCCGGCGCCCAGCCGGCCCGCGGGCGCAGCGCGGTCAGTCGCTCGCGCAGCTCGGTGGCGGCCGGGCCGTCCAGCTCCGCGAAGGCGGCCAGCGCCTCCGCCGGCGTCCGTCCCGGGGTCGGCTGGTCCGGCCGACGCGCCGCCAGCTTCCCGCCGATCTCGCGCACCGCGGCCTCCACACCCTCCGCCAGCGTCCACAGCTCGTCCGTCACGGCGACTCCTCCGTTCCCGGGCCGGTTCGCTCCGGCCGCCCAGGACAAGGAGTACCGTCACGCCTGCCGAACAGGACGCTCAAGTGCTGCAAATGACGGAGATCGGACATCATGGACCTCGCCACGACCGATCCGGACACCGTGCTGGACACCCTCGACCGCCGCCTGGTCTGCGCGCTCCAGCTGGACGGACGGGCCGAGCCCGGCCGGATCGCCGAGGTGCTGGGCGTCTCCACCCGGACGGTCACCCGCCGGCTCGGCCGGATGCGGCAGGCCGGGGTGCTGCGGGTGGTCCGGATGCCCGATGTGGAGGACGCCGCCGTGGGCGCGCTGCTGCTGCGGGTCCGGGTGCTGCGCGGCCGGGTGGATGCGATCGCCCGGGCGCTGGCCGACCGCTCCGACGTGCCCTTCGTCGACGTGATGCTCGGCGGCCACGAGATCGGCGCGGTCATGCTGGGCGACGCCGGCTCCCGGGACCGCCTGCTGTACGGGCAGCTGCCCGCGACCGGCGCCGTCACCGAGACCACCACCCACGCCGTGCTGCACGCCTTCGCCGACGCCGGGCAGTGGCAGGCCGGCTACCTGACGGAGCAGGAGGTGGCCGCGCTCGCCCGGCCCGTCCTGCCGCGCCCCACCGCACCCCCGCCGCTGGACGAGCTCGACCGCGCGCTGCTGGCCCGGCTGGGCGAGGACGCCCGGCAGTCCCACGCCGTGCTGGCCGGGGCGGTCGGCGCGCC
Organism: Kitasatospora sp. NPDC004669; assembly: GCF_040609455.1. NCBI lineage: Bacteria > Bacillati > Actinomycetota > Actinomycetes > Kitasatosporales > Streptomycetaceae > Kitasatospora > Kitasatospora sp. NPDC004669. The sequence continues at coordinate 78,149 of NZ_JBEXKB010000038.1, read as the reverse complement.
CGAGTCGACCGTCCGGCGCAGGCTGCACCGGTTGGACGAGGTCGGGCTGCTGCGCACCCACGCCACCGTGGACCCGAGGCTGCTCGGCATGGCCGTGGACGCCAACCTCTGGCTGGACGTCCCGCCCGGCCGGCTCGCCGAGGTCGGTGCCGAGCTGGCCCGCCACCCGCAGGTGCACGGCGTCTTCGCCACCAGCGGCCCGACCAACCTGCTGGCCGTGATCTTCTGCCCGGACCACGGCGGCCTCTACCGCTTCCTCACCGACACCCTCGGCCCGCTCGGTGTCACCCGCGCCGAGACCACCATCACCGCCCGCGCGGTGAAGCGGGCGGGCGTGCTGCTCGGGCAGCGGCCGTGAGCCGAAGGGGCCTTACGCAGGAGGCCGAGGCCCTCGCCTGCTCACCGCCCTGCGGCGCAACGGCAGCCGTACCTGAGGCATCAACGCTCCGGTGCCACCACGGACTGCAGGAAGCGGACCGTCTCCGCGTCGGCCGGCAGGAAGGTCTCCATGGCCAGCTCGGAGACGGTCACGTCCAGCGGGGCGTTGAAGGTCGCGATGGTGGACAGGAAGGAGAGCACCCGCCCGTCGTGCCGGATCCGCAGCGGCAGCGCGAACGGGCAGCCGTCCTCGACGGCGCCACCGGCCGGGTCGCCGACCGGCTCGGGGTAGCCGCTGACCTCCTCGTACAGCTGCCGCAGCGGCTCGGCGTGGACGAGTTCCAGCTGCTGTTCCATCCGCTCCAGCAGATGGCGTCGCCACTGCCGGAGGTTGACGATGCGCGGCGCCAGCCCGTCCGGGTGCAGGGTGACCCGGATCGCGTTGATCGGCGGTCGGAGCAGCTGTGGGGCGACGCCCTCCAGCAGCAGGGCGAGCGAGCGGTTGGCCGTCAGCACCCGGAAGGTCCCGTCGACCAGCACCGCCGGGTACGGGTCGTGGGCGGCGAGCAGCCGCTCGATGCCGCCGCGCAGCGCGTCCATCCTCGGGTCGTCCAGCGGCGTTTCGGGGTAGTGCGGGGCGTAACCGGCCGCCAGCAGCAGGGTGTTGCGCTCGCGCACCGGGACGTCCAGCTGTGCGGCCAGCCGCAGCGCCAGCTCGCGGCTCGGGCGGGAGCGGCCGTTCTCGACGAAGCTGAGGTGCCGGGCCGAGGAGTCCGCCCGCAGCGCCAGTTGCAGTTGGCTCAGCTGTCGTCGCTCCCGCCAAGCGCGCAGCAGTGGGCCGACTCCGGTCCCCGTCGGGCTGCCCATGCCCGCCATGATCGTCATGGCCAAGGACGGTACTCGAACCGACCCGGCGGCGGGAGGGGGCAGGGCGGACCGGACCGCGCGGGGCCGGTCAGGCTCCGGTGGTCGACCCCGGGCGGATGATCATCAGCACCACGACCACGGCCCACAGCAGGTTGAACACCCCGGCCGTCATCGGCAGCATCCGCAGGCCGCTGACGGCCTTGGTGTGCTGCTCGTCCTTCGGGTCGAGGCCGAGCGCGTCCACGGCGGCCTGCTGGCCGGGCAGCACGAAGAGCAGCAGCGAGAGCGCGGCGATCGCGGTGAGCACCATCGAGGCGATCAGCCAGGACTGCCCGAGCACGTCCATCACCTGCGCCAGGCCGATGCCCAGCACCGGCACCGCGACGCCGAGCAGCGCATAGACCTGGGTGATCCGGTGCAGGACGCGCAGCACGCCCGCGTCCGAGGCCTGGTCCGGCCCGCCGGCCAGGGCGGCCTTCGCCCGGCGCGGGAACATGCTGACGGCCACCGCGACCGGGCCTATGAACAGGACCGACGCGAGGACGTGCAGGCTCAGCAGGAACTTGGCCATGGCGGGGCACCCTTTGATCCGGTGGGCAGCTGGGTCGGCGGGCGTGCGCCGTCGGCGCGCCCACGACCAGGCACGCTAACACCGCTTATCCAGTGGCCCCGTGCGCGGGTGCCCCCGGCGGCTACCCGGCCGCGGCCAGGTCCACGACGGTCGGCGGGGCGGTGCTGACGGCCGCGACGGCGGTGCCGTGCTCCGGGTCGGTCCAGTCGAGTAGGTGCAGGTCCTGGTACCGGCTGCGCAGCGGGGCACCGGGCGGGACGTCCAGCGGCAGGGCGGAGAGGTCGATCTGCCCGAGGGTGTCCAGGGTGGCCCGCCCGATCTTGATCAGTGACTCCTTGCGCACCCACTGCCGCAGGAAGGCCGGGTTCGGCTCCGGTGCCGCCTCGACCAGCGCCAGCTCGGCCGGGGCGAGCACCCGCCGGGCGACCGTGCGCAGCGAGCCGCCCCGGGCGGCCAGCTCGACGTCCACCCCGACCGGCTGGTGGGCGGCGCCGGCCGCGACCACGCCCCGGGTGTGGGACAGGCTCACGTGCACCCCGGGGTGGTCCGGCAGGTAGGGCCTGCCGTGGTCGGCGAGGCCGCAGTCCGGGCATTCCTGGGCGAGCGCCAGCTCGGCCGCCGGGACGCCGAGCAGGCGGGCGGCGCAGAGCCGGACCAGGACGTGTCCGGCGGTGAAGTCGATCCGCCCGGACTCGTGCCGGAACCGTTCGGCGCGACCCCGCTCGATGTCGGTGAGCAGGTGCTCCCCCGCCTCGGGGTGCCGCAGTACGGCGTCGGCGGACGCGATGGCGACGAGCGGTGCGCTCTGGTCCTGGGCCTCGGTGGTCATGCCGTCCAACCTAGTCGGGTCGGCGGCCGGACGTGGTGTGTGGGCCGGGCGGGCCTGCCCGGACGGGCCGGCGCGCGGGCCGGGCGACCGACGTCCCCGTTGCCGACTTCTCCGGGCACAACGGCTCCCCGTCGACGACGAGGCGTGAGCGCCCGCCCGGGTCAGCGCTTCGGCGGGTAGTCCGCGAGCCCCGAGGCGAGCAGGCCGAAGGCCCGGTCCACCGCCGCCTCGACCCGGGCGCGCACCGCCTCGATCGGCTCTCCGGCGACCATCGCCCGGCGGATCTCGGCGAGCACCGCGCGATGGGCCCCGGCCACGGCGCCGGCCACCACCCGGGGGAGCGGGTCGTTCTCCCCGGCCTCGGACTCCCTGGCCCCTGGCTCCCCGGCCCCTGACTCCTCGGCCAGGACGGCTGCCAGCGCGGCCTCGGCGCGCTCGCCGAGCTCCAGCAGCCGGGCCCGCAGCGCCGGGCTGTCGTCGACGATCCGCCAGAACGCCGCCATCTGCGGGTTCAGCCCGACCGTCGGCTCCCCGTCGGCGACGGCCGTCAGCAGGTCGGCCCGTACGGCGTCCACGGCGGAGCTGCCGGTGGGCCGCTGTCGGACGACCTCGGCCAGGTGGGCGACCACCTCGTCCTGCCGGTCGAAGAACAGGTCCTCCTTGGTCGGGAAGTAGTTGAACACCGTGTTGGGCGAGACCCCGGCGGCCCGGGCCACCTCGACCACCGTGACCTGCTCGAAGCCGCGCTCGGCGAACAGGCCCATGGCGGTGTCGGCCAGGAGCTCCCGGGTCTGCTGCTTCTTGCGTTCACGAAGTCCCATGGTGGAATCCTACGACGGATCCATGGTGTCACATCAAACTTGCAGTGACACCAAAAATATCGGCTACGGTGTCGGCATGACCTTCACCTTCGGCATCTATCCCGGCGGGCTGCTCGGCGACGACACCGGCCTGATCGAACCCGTCCACCCCGACGATCCCGTGCAGATCACCGCCGCCCTGCGCGAACTCCAGGGCGACGCGCCCGAGTTGATCGTCCGCGCCTACCGGCTGTACCCGGACGGCGCGCACACCCCGGAGCGGCCCGAGCAGTACGCCGTCGAGGGCCGGAAGCTCGACCTCGTGCTCCAGTTCCGGGAGCGCAGCGGGGAGTTGGCGGGCTGGCTGGACTTCGTCCGGCGGACGGTCCGGGCCGAGGGTGGCCGCCTGGCCTGTGTGCAGATCTGCGAGGAGCCCAACCTCGACCTCCCGCCCGTGGACGGCGGCATCCCGAACGTCCGCCGGGCGCTGGTCGAGGGCGTCATCGCGGCCAAGGAGGAGGCGCTGGCCTGCGGTTACGATCGGCTGGCGGTCGGCTTCAACGCGGTGCCGTCCTTCGGCGCCGCCGCCGACACCTTCTGGGGCGAGCTCGGCAAGCTCGCCGACGACCGCTTCCACCGCGCCCTGGACTACGTCGGCGTGGACTTCTTCCCGGATGTCTTCTGGTCCGTCCCCTCCGGCCAACTCGCCGACGCGGTACGGGCGGTGCTCACCGGCTTCCGCGCCGACGCGCTGCCCCGGGCCGGGATCGGGTCGGCCGTCCCGCTGCGGATCTGCGAGAACGGCTGGCCCACCGGCCCCGGGCGGAGCGAGGCGCGGCAGGCCGAGGTGGTCGAGGAGGTGGTCCGGACGGTCGCCGGGGTGGCCGCCGAACTCACCGTCGTCGGCTACACCTTCTTCGCCCTGCGGGACGCCGACAGTGCGGGTCCCGGGCTGTTCCACCACTTCGGCCTGCTGCGCGACGACTGCACGCGCAAGCCGGCCTTCGACGTCTACCGCAAGCTCGTCGCGGAGTTGACGGTCGGGTAGGGCGTGTCCTGTGGGTCCTGTGGGTCCTGTCGGACCCGGCGAAGATCCGCAAGACGCGCCCTGGCTCAGTGGGTCTCGAAGAACCGGTCCACCGTGCGCCGTTCGGCGGCGACCGCGTGGACCGGTTCGCCGACCACCCGGCCGGCCAGGGTGACGGCCAGCCCGCCGACGTCCCGTCGGAGCCGGGTGGCCGCCTCGGCCCGGTCGGCGGCGATCCGCGCGTGCCCGGCGGCGAGCAGCAGGTCGCGGTCGCGGAGGCCCTCGGCGCGGGCCGCCGCGATCGCCGCCGTGCCCTGTTCGGCGTACTCCTGTCGGATCCGGGCCGCCTCGTGCCGGGCCGCGCCGATCTCCTGCAACGCGGCGTCCCGGGTGGCCTCGGCCTCGGCGCGGACGGCCTCCGCGCGTTCGGCGCGGCCCTCGGTCGCGTCCCACCGCTGGGCCCGGACCCGCTCGACGCGCGGGAGCAGGTGGAAGCCGAGTGCCCACATCAACAGGAAGAACTGGGCTAGGCCGAGGGCCAGCATGGAGGGATCGGGCTTGAGCGGGCCGAGTTCGATGTTCACGCACAACCTCCCCTTGTTCTGACGGACGGTCAGAACAGAGGTTTCCCTGGTGCGATGACGGTCGAACTCGCACTCGACCATGACCTGCGTCACTTCACGCGCCCTGCGGTGTCACTGCCCCACGGCCCCGGCTTCCGGCTACGTCACCTCGCCCCGGCGGGAGAAGCGCTCCTCCCGCCACTCGCCGCTCGCCAGCACCTCGGCCAGCTGCCGGGCCGCGTCCCAGACCTCGGTGTACGAGAGGTAGAGCGGCGTGAAGCCGAAGCGCATCAGGTCCGGCGCCCGGAAGTCCCCGATCACCCCGCGCGCGATCAGCGCCTGCACCACCGGGTACCCGTCGGCGTGCCGCAGCGCTACCTGGCTGCCGCGCCGGGCGTGCTCGCGCGGGGTCGCCACCTCGACCCCGTCCAGGCCCTCGACCAGCGAGATGAACAGGTCGGTCAGCGCCAGGCTCTTGGCCCGGACCGCCGCCAGGTCCGCCCGCTCCCAGACGTCCAGCGAGGCGCCCAGCGCGGCCTGGCCGAGCAGCGAGGGCGAGCTGGTCAGGAACCGGCCGATGCCCGGCTTGGGGTCGTACCCGGGCTCGAAGGCGAACGGACGGGCGTGCCCGAACCAGCCGCTCAGCGGCTGCTGCGGACCGGTCGCCAGGTGCCGCTCGGCGACGTACAGGAAGGCCGGCGAGCCGGGGCCGCCGTTCAGGTACTTGTAGGTGCAGCCGATCGCGAAGTCCGCGTTCGCGGCGGTGAGTTCCACCGGCAGCGCGCCCACCGAGTGGCACACGTCCCAGATCATCAGGGCGCCCGCGGCCTGGACCCGGGCGGTGATCCCGGGCATGTCCAGCAGCTCGCCGGTGCGGTAGTCCACGTGCGAGAGGACCACCGCGGCGACGTCCCCGTCCAGGTGCCCGTCCAGCTCCTCCGGGCGGATCAGCAGGCTGCGCCCGCCCTCGACCATGCCGGTCACGCCCTCGGCGATGTACAGGTCGGTCGGGAAGGCCTCGGCGTCGCCGAGCACCGTGCGCCGCCCGGGGCGCAGCGTGAGCGCCGCCGAGAGCACCTTGAACAGGTTCACCGAGGTGGTGTCGCAGACGACCACCTCTGCCGGATCGGCCCCGATCAGCGGCGCGATCCGCCGCCCCAGCCGGTACGGCTGCTCGAACCAGCCGGCGTCGTTCCAGCTGCGGATCAGCTCCCGGCCCCACTCCTCCTCGACGACCTGCCGCACCCGCTCCGGCGTGCGCACCGGCAGCGCGCCCAGCGAGTTGCCGTCCAGGTAGACCACCCCGTCCGGCAGGGCGAACTCCTTGCGGAACGCCGCCAGCGGGTCGACGGCGTCCAGCGCCGCGCACTCCTCGCGCGTGATCATGCCCATTCCCTCGGTCCCTTCGCTTCCAACCGGTTCCGTCGCCGCTCCGCCGCCTGCCACCGCTGCGCCGCCCGTCACAGCTCGTCCCGGATCGTCCACAGCTCCGGGAAGACGTCCTGCTCGGCCGACTTGCGCAGCCAGGTCAGCCCGCTGGAGCCGCCCGAGCCGGGCTTGCCGCCCATCGTCCGCTTGACCGCGGTCAGGTGGCGCTGGCGCCATCGGGTGACCCGCTCCGCCACGTCCAGCAGCGCTTCGCCGAGCGGCTGCAGGGCGGCGAACTCCGGGTCGGTGTAGACCCGGCGCCAGGCCGCCGCGACCTCCTCGGACGGCTGGTAGCGCTGCTCGGAGGGCTCCGGGCGCACCACCAGGCCGCGCCGGGCCAGCAACGCCAGCACCTCGTCGTACAGGCTGGGGGAGAGCAGCGCCTCGGCCAGCTCGGCCCGGGTCTGCGGCATCTCGCCGTACATGTTCAGCAGCGCGGCGTTCTTGTTGCCGAGCATGAACTCCAGGTGCAGGAAGGCCGCGGACTGGAAGCCGGAGGCCTCGCCGAACAGCGCGCGGAAGGAGTTGAACTCCTGCGGGGTCATGGTGGCCAGTAGGTCCCAGGACTCCACCAGCACGTCCTGCGCGTGGGTGCCGCGGCGCAGCGCGGCCAGCGCGGCGGTCAGGTCGTCCTCGCGCAGCGCCTGCTGGGCCTGCGTCCACTCGTGCCGCAGCAGGTCGAAGAGCAGCTCCATCACCTGCGTGGTGACGATGAACGACAGCTCGGCCGGCTCCTTGCTGCGCGGCTGCTGCAGGCTGTGCAGCTCCTCCAGACGTGCGTACTGCGCGTACGGGGTGCCCCGACCCGGCTCGCCGCCCCTACCGAACGACAGGTTGGGTGTCTCCACCGTGTCGTGCCCCATCCCGATCCCTCCTGATCCGTCCGGGCCTCGTCGCCCGGGGCCGGCGGAGCGGACGGAAGTCCTGGTTCCGCCGGGGAGCCCATTGTGCGGCGCCACGGCCCCCCGCTTGAATGGCCGATGAGCACCGCAACCGCGTTTCAGGCTGTCGTTCGCGAGGTGTTCGGCCGATCTGCTTTATGAATGAAAAACCGCTGATCACAACCGCTTTTCGGGAGTCGCCATGGACGCCGTCGACCGCCGCCTGCTGGCCGAGCTGCAGGCGGACGCCAGGCTCTCGTACAACGAACTCTCCCGCCGGGTGAGCCTGTCCGCACCCGCGGTGGCCGAACGGGTCCGCCGCCTGGAGGCCGACGGGGTGATCAGCGGCTACCACGCCCATGTCGACCTCACCCGGGCCGGGCTGCCGATCACCGCGCTGGTCCAGATCCAGTGCTACGGCCCGCGCTGCGTGCTGCGCGACCCCGAGGTGGAGACCTGGCCGGAGGTGCTCCAGCTGCACCGGGTGACCGGCGGCGCCTGTTGCGTGCTGTTGGTCGCGGTGTCCACGATGGCCGAGTTCGAGGCGCTCTGCGACCGGATCGGCGGCTACGGCCAGCCGTCCAGCTCGATGATCCTCTCCAGCCCGGTGCCCTGGCGGCCGGTGGAGCTGCGGTAGGGCGTGCCTGCGTCGCGGACCCGGCGAAGATCCGTACGACCGGCCCCGTCCCCGCGTGGGGGCGGTGGCGGCTGGCCTTGACGTGAACGTCAAGGAGTAGGTTCGGCGCCATGCCGAACGAGCGCCACATCCTGCTGTTGCCCGGGAGCCTGCGGGCCGGCTCCTCCAACGAGAGCGTGCTGCGCACCGCCGCCGTCGTGGCCGCCGCCCTGCCGGGCGTCCGGACCACCTACTACGCCGGGCTGGCCGGGCTGCCGCACTTCAACCCGGACCACGACACCGACCCGCTGCCGGAGCCGGTGGGCGCGCTGCGGGCCGTGATCGGGGCCGCCGACGCGCTGCTGGTCTGCACCCCGGAGTACGCCGGGACGCTGCCGGGCTCGTTCAAGAACCTGCTGGACTGGACGGTCGGCGGGGTCGAGATCTCCGACAAGCCGACCGGCTGGATCAACTGCGCCGCCCCGGGCCGCGGCCGGGGCGCCGAGGCCGCCCTCCGTACCGTGCTCGGCTACACCGGCGCGGCCGTGGTGGACGAGGCCTGCGCGCGGATTCCGCTGGAGCGTTCGGCGGTCGGCCCGGACGGGTTGGTCGCCGACCCGTCGGCGCGCGAGCGGATCGGGTCGGTGCTGACCCGGCTGGCGGCGGGCTGACCCGCACGGGCGGCCGGAAGCCCGGTCCGCCCGCAAGCCCGGTCCGCCCGCAAGCCCGGTCCGCCCGCAAGCCCGGTCCGCCCGCAAGCCCGGAGAGGAATCCGTTGCGCCCGGGTCGGGGAGGAAGCCGAGCCGCCGGTCGGTTCATTCCTCGCCGCCGGTGAATTCGCCCGGATGGCGGTCCCGACTCGAACGGGTGCGCGCTCTCGGGTGCCATGGAGGTACGACCACTCCTTGGCGGAAACGAGGATGCGACATGTGCCTGAACCGTAAGGACCTGGGCCTGCTGGCCCTGCGCAGTGCGGTCGGCGGGGTGCTGATCGCGCACGGCACCCAGAAGCTGTTCGGCTGGTTCGGCGGTGGCGGCCTGGAGGGCACCACCAAGGCCATGGACCACATGGGCTTCCATCCGGCCCGGGAGAGCGCCATCGCGGCGGGCCTCGGCGAGGCGGGTGGCGGCGCGCTGCTGGTGGCGGGGCTGGCCACCCCGGCGGCCGGCGCGGTGGTGGCCGGGACGATGGCCGGTGCGGTGGCGGTGCACGCCCCGGCGGGCTTCTTCGCGATGTCCGGCGGCTACGAGTACCCGGCCTTCCTCGGCGCGACAGGGCTGGCGATCGGCCTGGCCGGGCCCGGGCGGTACTCGCTGGACCACCTGACCGGGCACGTCTTCGACCGGCCGTGGACGGGCGTGCTGGCCTTCGCGGCGAGCGCGGCCGGCGCGTACGGGGTGGTGGCGCGGCGCCGGCACGTGGTGCGGCTGCGCGAGGAGCGGGCGGCGGTGGAGGCGGACGAGCAGGAGGGCTCCGGGCTGTCCTGAGGTCCTCGGCGCGCCTTCGTCACCCGGAGGACGCACTCCTGCTGGCGGCGGGTCCCGGGCCCTCGGAAGGTGGGCGGGGAGGTGTGCCGGGCAGCCCGGCGCCGGGCAGAAACGAGGACCCGAATGGACCGCCAGCCGCTCACCCGAGCCACCCCCGGACCACGCGTCACCGCGCGGCCCCAGGGGCCGCTGGGCAACCGTCGTCGCCGAGCCGTGGCAGGGGTGTCGGCCGCAGTCGTGGTCGGCGCGGTGGCGCTGGCGGGTTGCTCCTCCGGCACGAGCCCGGGCAGTGCGGCCTCCCAGGCGGCGAGCGCGGTGCAGAAGGCCGCGAGCGCCGCCGCTTCCGCCGCCTCGGCGCTGGCCTCGGCGGCGGGCGGGGCGGGGGCCGCGATCGCCTCGGCGGAGGCCCGGGCCTCGGCGGCGGTCTCGGCCGCCTCCTCGGCGGTCGCCGGGATCAAGGGCGGGCTGGACGCCAAGGGGGACGTGACGGTCGGGGCGGTGACCACCGGGACGGACGGCAAGACGCTGGCGCAGCTGACCGTCACCAACCACGGTCAGCAGTCGTACCGGTATGTGATCCAGGTGAACTTCACCGACGAGAACGGCAAGCTGCTGGACGCGACCGCGGTGACCGTCCCGGACGTCGCGGTCGGTCAGGGCATCCAGGCCACCGCGCGCAGCAACCTGAGCCTCTCCGGCACGGTCAAGGCCGAGGTGGCCAACGCGGTCCGCTTCTGAAGTCTCTGCTCGGCACTGGGGGTTGAACCTTAAGCGCGGCTCAAAGGCCAACGGCACCCCTTGACGGGGGAGTTGGTCTAGTCCATTTTTATTGCCCAGGTGCAGGGAGCCCCTGAACCGGCGTCACCGGCCCCGTGCCGGGGCGCCGGTTCGGTGCATCCCGGTGCCCGTCACGGCCTGATCCCGCTCGATTCCCCACCCTGACCTGTCATGTCCCGGTCGTCCGGCCCCACCCCGGACGTGCGACCCCGCCGGGACGGCGGCATCCCCCACAACCAGGAGTCACGCACCCATGCTGCGCTCACGCATTGAAAGGGCCGGGATCCCGGCTCCGGTCGGCGCCCGCCGGCGCCGCCCGAAGAGCCTGGCCGCCATCGCGGCCGGCACCACCGCGTCCCTGCTGCTCGGCGCGGGCCTCGCGCTGTCCGGCGGCGGCGCGGCCAACGCCGCGACCACCAACACCACCGGTGCGCCCGCCACCAGCGGCGGCATCAAGGTCGCCTACTTCGACCAGTGGTCGATCTACGCGAACGCGTACTACCCCAAGACGATCCAGGACACCGGCGCGGCCGGGAAGCTGGACTACCTGATCTACGACTTCGCCAACATCCACCCGACCGACCTGGGCTGTTTCGAGGCCACCAAGGCCGCCGACACGAACGACAGCAACCCCAACGCGGGTGACGGCGCGGGCGACGCGTTCGCCGACTACCAGAAGAGCTTCGGCGCGGACATCTCGGTCGACGGCGTCGGCGACGTCTGGAACCAGCCGATCGCGGGCAACTTCAACCAGCTGAAGAAGCTGAAGGCGAAGAACCCCAATCTCAAGGTCCTGATCTCACTGGGCGGTTGGACCTACTCCAAGTACTTCTCGCAGGCCGCCGCGACCGACGCCTCGCGCAAGCACCTGGTCTCGTCCTGCCTCGACATGTTCATCAAGGGCAACCTCCCGGCCGACGCCGGCTACGGCGGTCCGGGCTCGGCGGCCGGCATCTTCGACGGCGTCGACATCGACTGGGAGTACCCGGGCGGCGGCGGCCACACCGGCAACATCTCCAGCCCGGCCGACAAGCAGAACTTCACCCTGCTGCTGCAGGAGTTCCGCAACCAGCTGGACGCCCAGGGCAAGGCCGACAACAAGACCTACGCCCTGTCGGCGGCGGTCGGCGCCGGCCAGGACAAGATCATGAACGTCGAGACCGACAAGATCGGTCAGTACCTCACCTTCCTCGACGTCATGACCTACGACATGCACGGCGGCTGGGACGCCCAGGGCCCGACCAACCACCAGGCCCCGCTCTACTCCGGTCCGAACGACCCGATGACCCCGGCCAAGCCGGGCCACGGCAAGTACTCGATCGACAACGCCGTCAAGGCGTGGACGGTCGGCGACCCGGACTACGGCATCCCCGGCGGCTTCCCCGCCAACAAGATCAACATGGGTGTGCCGTTCTACTACCGAGGCTGGACCGGGGTCCGGAACAACGGCAGCAACGGTCTCTTCCAGCCCGCCGCCGGCCCGGCCACCGGTGCGGCGATGTCCGGCAACGTCCCCGGCATCCAGATGTACAAGGAGCTGGGCGGCTTCGTCGACAACCCGTCCAAGACCTTCTGGGACGACGACGCCAAGGCCACCTACTTCTACGACGGCAACACCTTCTGGAGCGGTGAGGACGCCCGGTCCATCCAGGCCAAGCTGGACTACGCGCACTGCAACGGCCTCGGCGGCTCCTTCGCCTTCTCGATGTACGACCTGGGCGCCGACACCACCCTGTTCGACAGGATGGTGAGCGCCACCAACGGCTCCGCCGCCGCCTGCCCGGCCCCGCCGACCGGCACGCCGTCGCCGACCGGCACCCCCACGGGTACGCCGACGGGCACCCCGACCGGTGCGCCCACCGGGACCCCGACCGGCACCCCGACCTCGCCGGCCTCCTGCTCGGCCGCCCCGAGCTGGGACCCCGGCACCACCTACGCGGCCGGTGGCACCAAGGTCTCGTGGAAGGGTCACTACTACACCAACAAGTGGTGGACCAAGGGCGAGGACCCGACCCTGAGCGGCCAGTGGGGCGTCTGGGCCGACAACGGTCCCTGCTGAGCGGCTGACCGTGCGAGGGCCCGACGGACCCCGCCGCACCTGAACGAAACGCCATGAGTCCGGCCCGCCGGGGGAGTGCCCCCGGCGGGCCGGACTCCGTCCGCTCTCAGGCCAGGTCGGCGGTGCGCCCGAGCGCGTCCGGCTGGCTCTGCTCGATCCGCCGCAGCATCCGGGCCAGCAGGGTGGACAGCGCGGCGCGCTCCTCGCCCGCGACGTCCTGCAGCAGCTCCTCCTCGAACACCGCCGCCATCCGCATCGACTCCAGCCACTTGTCGCGGCCGTTCTCGGTCAGCTCGATGATCACCCGCACCCGGTTGGACTCGTCCCGCTCCCGGGTGACCAGGTCCTCGGCGACCATCCGGTCGATCCGGTGGGTCATCGCGGCCGGGGTGAGCCCCAGCCGCTTGGCCAGCTCGCCGGGCCCCAGCCGGTACGGGCTGCCCGCCACCACCAGCGCCTTCAGCACCTCCCACTCCGCGGAGGTGATTCCGAGCACGGTCAGCTGCCGGTCGTACGCCACGCCCATCCGCCGGGCGACCCGGGACAGGGTCTGCACGATCGTCTCCACCTGAGGGTCCACGGTGGGGAATTCCCGCTGGTAGAGGGCCACCTGCTCGGCGATGCCGAGCTCCAGGGGGGTGGCCGGCAGGGGCTTGTCGGCAGCCGGCGTCGGCTTGTCCGTAGTCATGCCGACAGTGTCGCACGCGGACGTGCATCTCTTAAGCCTTTGACTCCGCAGTCTTCCGGTGCTAAGACTTTACCTCGTCAAACTTTAGCTCTGAAATCTTCTGGCCTTAAGAGTTCAACTCGAGAGTCCAGTCGAACCAGGAAGGGATGTGCACGGTGACCGGCACGGTGAAGCAGCAGAGGCAGCAGCGACGTGGGGCGGGCGGCCCGCTGCGCCGCGTCCAGATCGGCAACGCGCTCAGTGCGTTCGGCAGCGGGTTCACGATGCCGTACATGTTCGTGTACGTGGACCAGGTGCGCGGGCTGGGCTCGCCGGCGGCCGGGATGGTGTTCACCGTCTTCGCGTTGGCGGCGCTCGCCGTCCTCCCGTTCACCGGGCGCGGCATCGACAAGTACGGTCCCCGTCCGGTCCTGCTGGCGGGCGCCGCGCTCGCCGCCACCGGCGCGTTCGCCTTCGGTCACGCCACCGACAGCCCGGCCCTGCTGGTGTCGTCCTTCCTGTTCGGCGCGGGTGTCACCACCTGCCAGCCGGCGCTCGCCACGATGATCGTCCGCTGCTCGACGGCGGCGACCCGCTCGCACGCCTTCGCGCTGCAGTTCACCCTGGTCAACCTGGGCATGGGCATCGGCGCGCTGGTCGGCGGGCAGATCGTCGACGTCGCCGACCCGGCCAGCCTCACCCGGCTGTTCACCATCGAGGCGACGACCTTCATCGGCCTGGCCCTGGTCACCGGCACCGCCCGGATGTCCAAGGTCCGGCTGAGCGTCGTCCAGCAGAAGACCGACGGCCCGACCGGCCTGCGCGCCCTGTTCGCCGACAAGGCGATGGTGCGGCTCTGCGTCCTCGCCGGGCTGATCTTCTTCACCTGCTACGGCCAGTTCGAGTCCGGTGTCGCGGCGTTCGCCACCGACACCGTCGGCACCGCGCCCTCCACCCTGGGCTTCGCGATCGGCGCCAACGCGCTGACCATCGTGGTCCTGCAGATGTTCATGGTGCGGATCACCGCGCGCCGCCGCCGCACCACCGCGATGGCCGCGGCCGGCCTGGTCTGGCTCGGCGCCTGGGCGATGGCCCTGGTGGCCGGTCTGATCCGGACCGAAACCATGGCCGCGACGGTCGCGATCGTCTCGATCTACGCTCTGTTCGGCGTCGGCGAGTCGCTGCTCGCGCCCACCATGGGCCCGATCGTCGCGGACCTCGCCCCGGCCCGGCTGCTCGGCACCTACAACGCCGGGTACGCCCTGGTGAAGCAGATCGCCGTCGCGGTCGGCCCGGCCGTCGGCGTGCTGTTGGTCGGCTCCGGCACCTGGCCGTTCTACCTGGCGGCCATGGCGGGCTCGACGCTGCTGATCGTCCTGCTGGCGCTGCGGCTGCGCCCGTACCTCACGGCGGAGCAGGACAACGCGGTCCCGGCCGTGGTCCGCACCCCGGCCCCGGTCCGGGAGCTGCAGACCGCCGCGTGACAGAGCGCGCGACAGCGGGCGCGAAACGGTGTTCGCGACGGGCGCCGACCAGGTCACCTGGTCGGCGCCCGTCGCGCTTGGCTTCCCCGGGCACCGCCACATAGTGTCAGTGGCTGTTGACCGCCCGGCCCCGGCCCGGGCAGCAGACCCGGGCCCGGAGCAGCACCCGGCGGGCCCTGCAGACAGGCGATCGGCGAGGCACATGACGCAAGCGGCGCTCACGCACCCCCCGGCGGCCCCGGCCCCCGCCGACCCCGCACCGGCCCCGGCCGGACTGCTCCGCTGGGCGGCCGACCGCTCCGGCTGGCTCGGCCCGATCGCCGTCGCGCTCTTCGCCGGCCTGCTGCGGTTCTGGAACCTCGGCTACCCCAACGCCTTCGTCTTCGACGAGACGTACTACCCCAAGGACGCCTGGTCGCTGCTCCAGCAGGGTTACGAGGGCACCTGGCCCGACCACGCCAACACCGACATCCTGGCCGTCCCGCAATCCATCCCGCTCGGCTCCGCGCCCGAGTTCATCGCCCACCCGCCACTCGGCAAATGGGTGATGGCGATCGGCGAGCAGCTGTTCGGCCTGCACCCCTTCGGCTGGCGGTTCATGACCGCCCTGCTGGGCACCGTCACCGTGCTGATGCTGGCCCGGATCGGCCGCCGGCTCTTCGGCTCCACCCTGATCGGCTGCACCGCCGCCCTGCTGATGTCCGTGGACGGCCTGCAGCTGGTGATGAGCCGGGTCGGCCTGCTCGACGGCATCCAGATGTTCTTCGTGCTGGCCTCCTTCGGTGCCCTGCTGGTCGACCGCGACCACGCCCGCGCCGAACTGGCCGCCGTGACCGACGCCGACCGGGCCGGGCTCGGCCTGCGCCCCTGGCGGATCGCCGCCGGGGTGTTCATCGGCGCCGCCTGCGCCGTCAAGTGGAACGGCGCCCCGATCCTCGCCGCCTTCGGCATCCTGACCGTGCTGTGGGACCAGAGCGGCCGCCGCGGCGCCGGCGCCCGCCACCCCTGGCGCTCCATGCTGCGCCGGGACGCCGTACCCGCCTTCCTCGCCATGGTCGGCTCCGCCCTGGTGGTGTACGTCGGTGCCTGGAGCGGCTGGCTGGCCAGCGGCGCGGGCGGCGACGGCGGCTACGACCGGCACTGGGCGGACGGCCGCGCCGGGCTCTCCCCGGACCACTTCCTCGGCATCCCGCTGCCGCAGCTCCCGATGAGCTGGGTGCCCGCGCCGCTGCGCAGCCTGTGGCACTACCACTCGCAGATGTACGACTTCAACACCGGGCTGAGCACCCCGCACACCTACCAGTCCAGCCCCTTCGCCTGGCTGGTCGACGGCCGCCCGGTCTCCATGTACTGGGAGCAGATCCCGAACGGCACCCGCGGCTGCACCTCCTCCGGCGGCTGCGCGGCGCAGATCCTGGGCCTGGGCACCCCGTTCCTGTGGTGGGCGGCCTGCTTCGCGCTGGTCTACCTGCTGTGGCGCTGGTTCTTCCGCCGGGACTGGCGCTCGGGCGCCGTGCTGTGCGCGGTGGCCGGGATCTACTTGCCCTGGTTCCAGTACCAGGAGCGGACGATCTTCTCCTTCTACATGGTCGTGCTGGTGCCCTTCCTGTGCCTGGCCGTCGCCCAGATGCTGGGCGCGATCCTCGGCCCGGTCGGCAGCAGCCCCGAGCGCCGCCGGTACGGGGCGATCGGCGCCGGACTGATCGTGCTCGCGATCGTCGGCTGCTTCGCCTTCTTCTACCCGCTGTACACGGCGGAGGTGATCCCGATGTCGTCCTGGCAGGACCGGATGTGGTTCACCAGCTGGGTCTGATGGCGCTTTCCGCCTCCGGTGGGCAGTTGCTGCCGGTCACCCCGGTACTCGGGGTGGTCACCGCGGTGCTGCTGCTGGCCGCGGTGGCGGTGGCCGGGCGGGGCATGCTCGGCCACGGGCGCGCGGTGGCGCGGGCCGGGCTGCGGGCGGCCGTCCAGCTGGCCGCCGTCGCCGCGGTGATCACCTGGGTGGTCGGCTCGCTCTGGTGGTCGGCGCTGTTCGTGCTGCTGATGTTCGTGGTCGCGGTGCGCACCGCCGGACGGCGGATGACCCCGGGCCCCGGCTGGGTCTGGGCGGCCGCCCCGATCGGTGCCGGGGTGTTGCCGGTGCTCGCCCTGCTGCTGGCCGTCGGACTGCTGCCGCCCAAGGGCCTGTCGGTGATCCCGGTCGCGGGCATCCTGATCGGCGGCGGGCTCACCGCCACCTCGCTGGCCGGGCGGCGGGCCCTGGACGAGCTGCGGCAGCGGCGCGGCGAGGTGGAGGCGGCGCTGGCGCTCGGCTTCGAGGAGCGGGACGCCCGGTTGGAGATCTGCCGTACGGCGGCCGCGACCTCGCTGGTCCCGGCGCTGGACCAGACCCGTACGGTCGGGCTGGTCACACTGCCGGGAGCCTTCGTCGGCATGCTGATCGGCGGCGCCTCGCCCGTCCAGGCGGGGGCGGTGCAGCTGTTCGTGCTGATCGGGCTGCTGGCGGTGGAGTCGACGGCGATCGTGGTGGTGCTGGAGCTGGTCGGGCGGGGGCTGGTGACGGCGGGCGACGGCGTCGGACAGGCCTGATGACGGCGTCGGGTAGGCTTGAGCGCGTTGAAGGGGAGTAGCCCTCCACCGGACCGTCGACATACTGGCCCCCACGGGCCCGGCGCCCGGGGCACCTGAACCATCCGATCCGGTTGGTCCGCTGATCCGGACGGGCGGTGCCGGCGAGACCTTCGGCCGCAGTGCTGTGACCATTCCAGTGCTGTCGGGCCGAAGCGACCCCTGACGGAGCTGCGGAGGCCGGACAGCCCGACCGAGGGATTCCTCCGATGAGTTTGACCGTTGCCGCGTTGACGTTCGGCGTCATCTTCCTGGCCGAGCTGCCGGACAAGACGGCGCTGGCCAGCCTGGTGCTCGGCACCAAGTACCGCGCGAGCTACGTCTTCGCGGGCATCGCCGCCGCCTTCGCCCTCCACGTGGGCCTGGCCCTGGCCGCCGGGCACCTGCTCTCGCTGCTGCCGCACCGCTGGGTGGAGGGCGTCACCGGCCTGCTGTTCCTGGTCGGCGCGGCGATGCTGCTGTTCCACGGCGGTGAGGACGACGACGAGCACTCGGCCAAGGAGCCGTCCTCGAACAGCTTCTGGAAGGTGGCCGGGGCCAGCTTCGTGGTCGTCGCGGTCGCCGAGTTCGGCGACCTGACCCAGATCATGACCGCCAACCTGGCCGCCAAGTACGCCGATCCGCTGGCCGTCGGCATCGGCTCCTGGCTGGCGCTCTGCGCGGTCGGCGGGATCGCCATCGTGGGCGGGCAGAAGCTGCTCAAGTACGTGCCGATGAAGCTGATCATCCGGGTGGCGGCGGCGATCATGGTGGCGCTGGCGGGCGTCAGCATCTTCGGGGCGATCACGGGCTGACGTCCTCGGCCGGCCGTCGGGCGGGATGCCCGTCGGCCGGCGCAGGCGTCAGCAGCCGGGATCGGCCGCCAGGACGGCCTGGGTCTTGGGGCCGTAGACGCCGCTCTCGCCCTTGATGTGGTTCGAGCGCTGGTAGTCGGACAGCACCGACTGGGTCCAGGCGTCGAAGGTGCCGGTGACGATCGACTTGTCGACGAATCCGCAATCGGCGACGTAGAGCTGCTGCTGCATCGCCTTGACGTCGGGTCCGCTCATCCCGAGCTGGAGCAGCCGGGGCGTGGGCGTCGCGGTGGGCGTGGGGGTCGGCGTCGGGGTGGGGGTGGGCGTGGGTGTCGGCGTGGGTGTCGGCGTCGGCGTGTGGGTCGGCGTCGGGGTGGGGGTGGGCGTCCTGGTCGGGCTGGGTCTGGCCGTCCGGGTCGAGGTCGGGGTCGGCGTGTCGCTGGTGGGGGCCGGGGAGGCCGGGGGCGGGGCGGCCTGGGTGGGCGGGTCCGACGGCGCGGGGGCGAGCGTGGTGGTGGGCAGCGGCTCCGCCCGGTGGGACGGCTCGGGCGAGGGCGTCACGGCGTACGCGAGGCCCACGGTCAGCGCCAGCAGGCCCGCGCCGACGCCTGCGATCAGCAGCTTGTGCCGCGCGAACGGGCTCTGCGTGGCCTGCTCGGCCGCCCGTCGCGCGGCCCGTCCGTCGGCGGGACCGGCCCCGGGCTCGGACGCCGGGTGGTCGAACGGGAAGTAGCCGATGTCCTCCCCGGCGCCGGGCGGGACCGGGGGCAGGGCGGTGGTGGCGTGCGCGTCCGGCGCGGGGCCCGGCACGGGCGGCAGCACGGTCGTCGCGTAGGCGTCCGCGTCCGGCCCCAGCGGAGGTGTGGCGGGCGGCTGGGCCGGCTGCACGGCCTGCATCGGCTGCATGGCCTGCGCGGGCTGCATCGGCTGGACCGGCGGCAGGAGGGTGGTCGCGAACGGGTCCCCGGTCGGCGGGGGCTCCTCCGCCACCTGACCGGCCGACTGCGGCACGTACGGTCGCACCAGCGGCGGGCCCTCGACGTGCGGGAGCACGGTGGTCTCCGCGAGGCTCGGATCCGGGAGGCAGCCGCACCCGGTTGAGCGTGCGGCGCCGCACGTCGGGCAGTGCTGGTCCGGCATCGGCCGGTCCTCCTCGGGTCTCGGGTCTCGCGATCGCGCCTGATTATGCAGGACGTCCCGGAGGGTGGACAGGGGCGTCCGGCCCCCGGCGGGGGTGTTGTGCCGGTTGGTGGTGGTTGGCTCCCGGGGAAACCGCCGAAACGCGTGGGACGGGCCCGGCGCTTACGTTCGGCTCAACCGGACGGAACAAACCGGAACATATCTGCCAGCATGGGGAACTGGGAGTGATCATCCCCACGGGCACCCGGTCGTCCGGCCCCGCGACCCTACGGAGAGGCCATGTCGCCTGTGGAGAGGCCATGACGGACCCGCTCGCCGCGTCCGACCGGAGCCCGGCGGACGAGCCCGGTCCGCCGGAGGTCACCGTCCCCAACCTGTGGGTGCCGATCGGCGCCCTGCTGCTGGCGATGCTGCTCGCCGCCCTCGACCAGACCATCGTCTCCACCGCGCTGCCCACCATCGTCAGCGACCTCGGCGGCCTGGAGCACCTGTCCTGGGTGGTCACCGCCTACCTGCTGGCCTCCACCGCCGCCACCCCGCTCTGGGGCAAGCTCGGCGACATGTACGGCCGGAAGCGCTTCTTCCAGGCCTCCATCGTGATCTTCCTGATCGGCTCGGTACTGTGCGGAATCGCCCGGAACATGGGCGAGTTGATCGCCTTTCGGGCTCTCCAGGGCCTGGGCGGCGGCGGGCTGATGGTGCTCTCCCAGGCGATCGTCGGCGACCTCGTCCCGCCCCGGGACCGCGGCAAGTACCAGGGGTTGTTCGGCGCCGTCTTCGGCGTCACCAGCGTGCTCGGGCCGCTGCTCGGCGGGCTGTTCGTCGACCACCTCAGCTGGCGCTGGGTCTTCTACGTCAACCTGCCGATCGGCGTGGTCGCCCTGGTGGTGATCGCCACGGTGCTGCACGGGCTGGAGGTCCGGCGCGAGCACCGGATCGACTACCTCGGCACCGTGCTGATCGCCGCCGTCGCCACCTGCCTGGTGCTGATGACCTCACTCGGCGGCACCACCTGGGCCTGGAGCTCCTGGCGGATCGTCGGCCTGGGAGTGCTCGGGCTGGTGCTGCTGATCGCCTTCATCGAGGTCGAGCGCACGGCCGCGGAGCCGGTCCTGCCGCTGCGGCTGTTCCGCTCGCGGACCTTCAGCCTGGTCGCGGTGATCTCCTTCGTGGTCGGCTTCGCGATGTTCGGCGCGCTCACCTACCTGCCGACTTTCCTCCAGGTCGTCCAGCAGGTGTCGCCCACCATGTCCGGCATCCACATGCTGCCGATGGTGCTCGGCATGCTGGTCACCTCGATCGGCTCCGGCCAGATCGTCGCCCGCACCGGCCACTACCGGACCTTCCCGATCGCCGGCACGGCCGTCACCACGGTCGGCCTGCTGCTGCTCTCCCGGCTGGACGAACACAGCAGCACCACCGAGATGAGCTTCTACTTCCTCGTCTTCGGCCTCGGGCTGGGCCTGGTGATGCAGGTGCTGGTGCTGATCGTGCAGAACTCGGTCGGCTACCAGGACCTCGGCGTGGCCACCGCGGGCGCCACCTTCTTCCGCTCCATCGGCGCCTCCTTCGGCGTCTCCGTCTTCGGGACGCTCTTCGCCGGCGGCCTGCGCTCCCGGCTCGCCGACGCCCTGGCCGGCCTGCCGCTCCCGCCGGACTTCCACGTGGAGGCGATCACCTCCGATCCCCGGCTGATCGCCCGGCTGCCGGCCGCCGCCCAGGCCGGGGTCCACCACGCGTACGCCGAGTCGATCACCCGGGTGTTCCTGTACGCCGCGCCCGTCGCGGCGGTCGCCTTCGTCCTGTCGCTCTTCCTGCGCGAGCAGAAGCTGCGCTCCACCGTGACCGCGCCGGACCTCAGCGAGTCCATCGGCCTCAATCCGGTCGAACGCAGCTCGCTGGACGAGATCGCCCGCTCCCTCTCGGTGCTGAGCACCCGGGAGGCCCGGCGGGACCTGTTCCGGCGGATCACCGCCACCGCCGGACTCGACCTGTTGCCCGCCTCCAGCTGGCTGCTGCTCCAGATCCACCACCACGGCTCGACGGAGCCCGCCGAACTGGCCGAGCACCGGATCATCCCGATCGCGGTCGTCGAGGAGGCCGTCCGCGAGGTGGAGGGCCGGGGCCTCGCCGCCCGTACCGGCAGCCGGTCGCTGCGGCTCACCGAAGCGGGGGAGGAGACGGCGCTGCGCCTCGTCGAGGCCCGGCGCACCCAACTCTCCGAGCTGCTGGGCGACTGGGACGAGAAACAGTACGCGGACCTCGCCGAACTGCTCACCCGGCTCAGCACCACCCTCTGCGCCGACCTCCGGGACCGGCCGGACCCGGTCGGACCGGAGCCGCCGTACCGGGGCGAGGGTCGGTCGTTCTAGCGGTCGGCGCTCCTGTCGCTCTGCTTGCAAGCCGTTTGCCGTGACAGCCACTCGACGGCGGCGGCGAGCGTCGGGTCGTCGTCCTTGCGGGGGTCGACGAACTCGTCCGGCTCGATCGGGCCCTCGTGGACGCGGCCGGCGCGGTCGGCCTCGGCGGCGCCGGTGAGCAGCAGGACGGCGCCGTCGGAGAGGCGGTACGGGTCGTTGCCGGTGGGCACCCCGTAGGTGGGAGCGCCGAAGCTGCGTGTGTCCGGGCGGCCGATGAAGGCGATGGTGACGGCCTCGCCCGCGCTGCCCGTCGCCGGGCCGGTGAGGACGGCGACCGGCGGGACGGCGGCGGTGCTGTTGCCGGTGTCCGGCGCGGCCTGCGGGGCGTCGTCCAGGTACGGCACGCCGCCGCGGATCGACCAGGTGCTGCGGCTGCCGTCCGCGGTGACGAAGGCGCCGAGCGGGCCGTCGCCGAGCAGCGGCGCGGCGACGGCGAGCGGCGCCCACATCCCGCCGCCGGTCTCCCGGCGCAGGTCCACCACCCAGCCGCAGGCTTCCGTGCCCGAGACCGCGGTGCGGCCGCGGGTGACGTACTCGGTGTAGGTGTGCTCCGAGCCGTTCACCGCCGGGAGGCTCAAGCGGGCGATCCGGCCGGGCAGTTGGGAGACCGTCGGGGCGTCGACGGTCGCCGGGTCGGCAGTGAGTGCGGCGGCCTGCCCGGGCGGGTAGAACCGGCTGTGCCGATCGCCGAGGGCGGCCACGGCGGTGCGGATCGCGGCGTGGGTGTCGGCCGGGGTGCGGGCCGCGGCTGCCTGGGCGAAGGCCCGACTGCGGACCGTCGGCCAGTCCACCTTCGCGGTGTTCAGGGACTTCCGCTGGAGCAGGTCCAGCGCCTCGGACAGGTAGGTGCGGGCCTCCGGGGACATCCGCCCGGAGCCCGAGCCTGTCGACGAGCAAGCCGTGAGTAGCAGGATGGTGGCCACCGTGATGGCCGTGCGCGCTCTCATCCGATCCCCCCATGTGGTCCGTACGCACCCCGATTGTTGCTCACGGACCGCCGAACCAGCGGGGGGTGTCGAGCCGGAACGGGTCCCCGGGGGCGAGTCGCCGCAGGCCGTCCTCGACCTGGCGGAGCTGCTCCTCGCCGAGGGTCTGCGACCACTCCGCGCGCAGCTCGTCGAAGATCCGCGCCGAGCGGACCAGACAGTCCACCCCCTGGTCGGTGAGGCGGACCACCTTGCGCCGGGCGTCGGCGGGGTCGCTGCCGCGTTCGACGTAGCCGAGCTGTTCCAGGTTCTCGACCGTCTTGCCCGCCGCCTGCTTGGAGACGCCGAGCCGCCGTCCGAGTTCGACGGCGGTGGTGCCGTCGGGGCCGATCGCCTGGAAGACGAAGCCGTGCATCGGGCGCAGGTCGGGGTGCCCCTCGCGGGCGATCCGCTCGTGCAGCTCGTCGATGATCGTCCGAAAGGCGAACAGCAGGCGCAGCGGCAGCTCGAAGCCGGGCGGGGCGGGCTCAGTTGACACGATAGACAACCTCATTGACCATATAGACAATGTCATTGTCCATCTTAGGGGGTTCCTTCGCCATGCCCGTGATCCGTTCGGTCGACGCCCGCCGCACCGAGACCCCGAACGCCGTCATGACCACCTGTGCCTCGCCCACCCAGGGCTCGACCTCCCTCGCCCTGTGGCGAGTTGAAATGTCAGCCGACACGCAGGGTCCGCTGCACGCGATGGACGCCGAGCAGATCTGGACCTTCCTGGCCGGCTCCGTGACGGTGGACCTGGCCGGGGAGTCCCACACCCTCGGCGCCGGCGACAGCCTCGTCCTCCCCGCCGACGCGCCCCGCCGGATCTCCACCGCCGACGGCTTCACCGCCCTCGTCGCCTCCACCTCCCCCTCCCACGCCTACAACCCCGACGCCGTCACCCCGCCCGGCGCCTGCGCCCTCGCTCCGCGTGACGACCGGCGCGTCCTCCCGCCGTGGGTCGCCTGACCTGCCCGCGTGAGGTGTAGGAGACTGCTGACCGTAGGCAGCAACCGAGCCGGAGCCCGCACCCGGGACCCCGGCGGAGGAGAAGGAGCGGCATGTCCGTCGTCAAGATCAACGTACTGACGGTTCCCGCCGAGCAGCGCGAGGTGCTGGAGCAGCGCTTCGCCTCGCGGGCCGGCGCGGTGGAGAACTCGGACGGCTTCGAGTGGTTCGAGCTGCTCCGCCCGGTCGAGGGCACCGACGAGTACCTCGTCTACACCCGCTGGCGCGACGAGGCGTCCTTCCAGGCCTGGATGGAGGGCCCGATGAAGGCGGCCCACCACGAGGGTGAGGCCCCCAAGCGTCCGGCCGCCTCGGGCTCCACGCTGTGGTCCTTCGAGGTCGTCCAGTCGGCGGGCCCGAAGGCCTGACGCCAGGACACGGTGAGCGGCGCGTCCCGGTTTTCCGGGGCGCGCCGTTCGCCGTGTGCGCCCGGCGACGGGCACTTCGGGCGGGCTGGACCCGCCGTGGGCGGCGCGGCGGATCAGGCCGCAGCGGCGTAGAGGACGTCGCGCAGGCCCGGGACGGTTTCGCGGTCGGCGCGCCAGACGAGGCGGAGGTGGAGGGGTGGGGGGTCGAGGGGGAGGCGGATGAGGGTGCCGGCGGTGAGGGGGGCGTGGACGGCGAAGTCGGGGAGGAGGGCGATGCCGAGGCCCTGTTCGGCGCAGGCGCGGGTGACGGCGACGCCGCCGGTGCGGACGCGTTCGACGTCGTGGCCGAGCAGGCGTTCGCCGGCCAGCCAGAAGGAGCAGGCGGGGGCGTTGACCAGGAGGCGTTGGCCGCCGAGGTCCTCGCGGGTGAGGGTGGTGGCCCGGGCCAGCGGGTGGGCGGGGGCGGCGACCAGGGCGAGCGGGACGTCCTTGAGGTCGAGGTAGTCGAGCGGGGCGGGCGGGAGGTGGAAGCCGAGTTCGCCGAGCGGGCCGGCGGTGTCCAGGATCAGCGCGGCTTCCAGGGCCCCGGCGGCGACGCCGCCGAGCAGGGCGTCCCGGGCGGTGTCGGTGTGCAGGGAGACGTCCAGGTCGGGCCGGCGTTCGGCGAGGCGGGCCAGGACGGCCGGGACGTGGGTGGCCGCGATGGTCTCCAGGGCGCCGAGGCGTAGCCGGGCCCGGTCGGCGACCACCTCGCGGCGGGCCTGGTCGGCCTGGTCGAGCAGCTTGCGGGACCAGGGCAGCAACCGCTCGCCGGCCGGGGTGAGGGTCATCCCGCGCGGGGCCCGGTCGAACAGCTCGATGCCCAGGCTGCGTTCGAGGGTGCGGATCTGCTCGGAGACGGAGGACGGTGCGAGGCCGAGCGACACCGCCGCCGCGGTGACGGTGCGGTGGGCGACGACGGCTTCGAAGACGCGCAACTGACGGAGTTCCACTGGATTCCTCGGTTCCCCCGAACGGCCGGCCGTGGTGTGGTCGTGGTCATGTCGGTGCTGGTGCTGGTGCTGGTGCTGTGGGACAGCGTACGGGGGCGTTCGGGTATTCCGAACGGTGTATGAGGGATCGGCGGTGGAGCGGGGCGGGGCGGGGCAGCAGAGTGGGTGGCCGATCCCCCACCGACTTGGAGAAACCCGATGACTGCTCCTGTCCTTGTCTCCGGTTCGGCCGGTTCGGCCGGTTCGGCCGGTTCGGCCGGTTCGGCCGGTCCGTCGGGGGCGACCCGCCTGCGCGCCCTGCTGGGCATCTCGCTCGGCTACTTCATGGTGCTGCTCGACACCACCGTCCTCGCGGTCGCCGAGCCCGACTTGGCCTCCTCGCTGGACAGTTCGACCGCCGGACTGGAGTGGGCCGTCACCGGCTACAGCGTCGCCTTCGGCGCGTTGCTGCTGTCGGCCGGGGCCGCCGCCGACCGCTACGGCGCCCACCGGGCCTTCCGCTTCGGCATCGCCGCCTTCGGCGCCGGCTCGCTGCTGAGCGCGTTCGCGCCGGACATCTGGACGCTGGTGCTGCTGCGCGCCGTACTGGGCGTCGCGGCGGCGGCCTGCGTGCCGGCCAGCATGGCGCTGATCACCCGGCTGTACCCCGAACCGGCCGAGCGGGCCCGGGCGGTGGCCGTCTGGGCGGCGGTCAGCGGCTGCGCGATGGCCTTCGGGCCGCTGGTCGGCGGGGTGCTGGTCGACCTCGCCGGGTGGCGGGCGGTGTTCCTGGTGAACGTCCCGCTGGCGGTGCTGGTGCTCGGCCTGGTCGCCGGGCGGGCGGTGTACGGGCCGCGCGGGGAGCGCCGCATCGACTGGTGGGCCCAGCTGGCCGCCTGCGCGACCCTCGCACTGTTCACCGACGCGCTGATCGCTCTCGGCGACTCCGAGTGGATTCAGGTGAGTTGGGCGGGGATCGGAGCGGTCGCGGCCTGCCTCGCCTTCGTCCGGCGTGAGCGGCGCAGCCCCGCCCCCGTACTGCAGCCGGCCGTGCTGCGGGCGCGCGGGATGGGTGCGGTGCTGCTGGCGGGCGCGGCGGTGAACTTCGCGATGCTGAGCGTGCTGTTCCTGCTGCCGCTGCTGCTGCAGGGGGAGTTGGGGCTGTCGCCGACGGCGGCCGGGCTGGCGTTCCTGCCGATGACCCTGCCGCCGGGCTTCAACCCGCTGCTCACCGGGCGGATCGTGGCCAAGGTCGGCCCGCGGAAGCCGGTGCTGGGCGGGCTGGTGCTGCTGGCCGTTGGTTGCGCGGCGTTCGCCGTGGCCGTGCTGCTCGGCACGCCGTACCCGCTGCTGGCCGTGGGCCTGTCGGCGGCCGGCTTCGGGGTCTCCTTCGCCCTGCCCGCGCTGGTCACCGCCGTGGTCACCACCGCGCCGGAGGGCATCGCCGGTGCGGCGGGCGGCCTGCTCAACGCCGTACGGCAGGTCGGCGCCACCGTGGGCGTGGCGGTCACGGGCGCCTTCGTCGGCGGCGGTGACGGCGAGCTCGCAGTGGCGCTGCTGCTCCCGGCGGCGGTGTGTGCGCTGTCCGCCGTGCTGGTGCGGCGGAGCCGGGCAGCCGCCTGACGGTTCAGGACGGCGGGGTCGAGGTAGGCGCGGCTCAGGAGGGAGCGGCTCAGGAGGGCAGCGTCCAGCGCTGGTTGGGGCCCGCGTGGCAGTCCCAGATCTGCAGCCGGGTCCAGTCGGCGCTGCTGCCGTCCCGGGCGTCCAGACAGCGGTTGGAAGCGGGGTTGAGGAGGGTGCCGTCGCCGCGGGGTTGCCAGCGTTGGGCGCCGGTGCCGTTGCAGTCGTAGAGCTGGGCGGGGGTGCCGGCGGCGGTCCAGCCGTTGGTGACGTCCAGGCACTTGCCGAACGCCTTGAGTTCGCCGCCCTGTTGGACGGACCAGTCCTGCGCGCCGGTGGAGTTGCAGTGATAGAGCTGCACGGCGCTCCCGTTGGTCGTCGCCGCGCGGTCGATGTCCACGCACTGCCCGGCGATGCCGGTCAGCGGGCCGCTCGGGCGGGGGGTGGCCCAGCGTTGCTCGGCGGCGCCCGAGCAGTCCCGCAGCAGAAGTCGGCCGTCGGCGGTGGCGAGGCAGCGGCCGGAGGCCGGGTGGAGGAGCGAGGCGTCCGGGCGTGGACGCCACACCTGGTCGGTGCTCCGGGCTGCGTTTTGGGCGCAGTCCCGCAGCCGGACGGCGGCGCCGTCGGCGGAGCCGTCCGGGGTCAGGCAGCCGTTGAGCACGCCGATGCTGCCGTCCGAGCCGACCGTGGCGTCCTGGGCCGCCGTTCCGGCGCAACCGGCCGTCCGTACCGACTCGTTGGAGTCCGTGGCGGCGGCCTCGGCGTCCAGGCAGGAGCCGTCGGCGCCGGTGATCCGCCCGGACCAGGCGGAGACGGCGGGGGAGTCCGGGACGAGCGCGGCGCCCTGCAGCCTCGGCGTGCGGGAGGAGGAGCCGACCGTCAGACCGTACTGGCCGCCGGGGACCCGCCAGCCGTGGGCGTCGGTGTCCCAGGTGGCGAAGGAGGAACGGTCCAGTCGGAGCTGCACGTGCGTCGAACGGCCTGGCTCCAGCGTGACCTTGTCGAAGGCCTTGAGCTGCTGCGGCGGTTCCCCGGCGGCGGACGGGAAGGAGACGTACAGCTGGGGCACCTCGGTGCCGGTGCGGCTGCCCCGGTTGGTGAGGTCGAAGCCGACGCCGACCCGCCCGGCGGGGTCCGGGCCGGTCACGGTGAGGTTGGCGTAGTCGAAGGTGGTGTACGAGAGGCCGTGGCCGAAGGGGAAGAGCGGGGCGGTGCCGCTCGCGTCGTACCAGCGGTAGCCGACCTTGAGGCCCTCGGTGTAGTGGTAGGCGCCGTCCGTGCCGGGGTACTGGGAGGCGTCCTGGACCGGGGTGGCGTTCGCCGAGGTCGGGAAGGTGACGGGCAGCCGCCCGGCCGGTTCGGTGTCGCCGAACAGCACGTCGGCGAGCGCGGCGCCGCTCTGCTCGCCCGGATACCAGGCCTCGACCACGGCCGACACCGCGTCCAGCCACGGCATGGTGACCGGACCACCGGTGTTCAGCACCACCACCGTGCGCGGATTGGCCTTGGCGACGGCCCGGATCAGCGCGTCGTCCGCTGCGGCGAGGTCGAGGGAGCCGCGGTCCGCGCCCTCGGTCTCCTCGTCGCCGACCACCACCACGGCGGCGTCCGCCCCGGCGGCCACCGAGGCCGCCGCGGACGCGTCGTCGCCCGGGTGGTAGCGCACGGAGACCCCCGCTCCCACCCTTGCCGCGATTCCCTGGCGGGGCGTCACCGTGTGCTCGGTGTAGGGGGTGACGTGCGAGGATCCGCCGCCGCCGGTGTACGCCCGGTCCGCCCACGGGCCGATCACCGCGACGGACCTGAGCCGGGTGGAGTCCAGCGGCAGCACCGCCCCCTGATCGCCGGCCGCCTGGTTGCGCAGCAGCACCGTCCCGGCGGCGGCCGCGGTCCGGGCGTCGCGTGCGCCGGCGGCCGGGTCGGAGGCGGGCGGCTGTCCGCCGTCGAGCGCCCCGGTGCGCACCATCAGCCGCAGGACCCGGCGGACCTGGTCGTCCAGTACGGCCGGGGCGAGCCGTCCGTCGGCCACCGCGGCGGGCAGGTCGGCGAAGTACGTCGAACCGCCGAACTCCTGGTCCAGGCCGCCGGTCGCCGCGTTGACGGTGGAGTGGGTGGCCGGGTAGTCGGAGCCGACCACCCCGTCGAAGCCCCAGCGGCCCTTCAGCACATCGCGCAGGAACGGGAAGTGCTCGCACGCCCAGATGCCGTTGACCGGGTTGTAGCCGCACATCGCCGACCAGGCCCGGCCGCTCCGGACGGCCGCCCGGAAGGCCGGCAGCTCGATCTCGGTCAGCGTACGCTCGTCGACGTCCGAGCTGTACGACTGGCGGTTGTCCTCCTGGTTGTTGGCGGCGTAGTGCTTGACCTGCGCGGCGATGTTCCGTGCCTGGATGCCGCGCACCTCGGCGGCGGCGAGCTGCCCGGCGAGGAACGGGTCCTCGCCCAGCGTCTCGAAGTTCCGCCCACCTTGCGGGATTCGTACGATGTTCACCATCGGCCCGTACAGCACCTGGTAGCCGCGTGCCCTCGCCTCACGGCCCAGGACGTCGCCGTACGTCGTGGCCAGCGCGGGGTCGAAGGCGGCGGCCAGCGCCACGGGCGCGGGCAGGGCGGTCGCGGGCTGGCCGTCCCGGACACCGGCCGGGCCGTCGGACAGCAGCAGCGGCGGGATGCCGAGACGGGGGACACCCCGGACGTAGCCGACGGAGTGCACGCCGTCCGGGGCGCCGACGCCGCGGAGGAGGGTGGCCTTCTCGGTGGTGGTGAGCTGGGAGAGCAGCGACTCGATGCGCTGCTCCTGTGGGGAGCCGGCCCTGGGGTGCTGCGGGGTGGTGGGGGCGGTGGGGGTGACGGGGACGGCTGCGGCACTGCCGGTGGTGGCGGCCGCCAGGAGGCAGCCGCCGAGCCCGAGCCGGAGGAGTCGCGCCCACAGGGGGATACGTCGCATGGCAACCACCGATCGACAGAAAGGGACCTAGCCGGGCGGGCCTGGTGAAATGATGACGTTCCGTCAAATTTACGGTGGACCTACACTGGAGGGCAGGTGGCGTGCCAGGGCGTGTCGGGTGCATTCGGGGTGCGCCGGGCCGACTCCGGGCTTCCGCTGGGATGTTTAGCCGAACGTTCAGCCGGACGTTCAGCCGGGCGCTCAGTCGGGGAGTGCGGCGTCCAGGTACTCCTGCACCGGTCCGAACATCGGCTCGATCTGCCCGGCCGGGAACTGCCAGGAGAACTGCCCCTCGGCGACCCGTCGCCGCACCATCAGTACCCGGCCATCCTGTACGACGATCGCAACGGCGATGCCGGGGAGTTCCTCGGCACTGTGCCCGGTCACGCGTGCTCTCCTCCGGGCGGTTGCTGGACGTCGAGACCATCCTGACCCCAGCCCTCGTTCGGGCGTGACCCCATAACCGTGTGTCGTGGTGGCCGGCTACCGGTCTTCCGGGCCGTAGAGCGCGGTCGGTGCGCCGGTGGCCAGCGCCCAGTAGCGGTCGCCGTAAGACCAGTGCCACCACTCCGTCGGGTAGTTGACCAGCCCGGCGCCGGCCAGGACGCCGCTGAGCAGACGCCGGTTGGCGCGGGCCTGCGTGCTGATGCCGTCGGCGTCGGTGTAGCAGGCCCCGGCGCTCTCCTCGGGGCTCGCGTTGACCCTGGTCCCGAGGTCCAGCTCACGGCCGTCGGCATCGACGAGGGTGAGGTCGACGGCGGCACCGGCACTGTGCGGTGCGATCTCGGGCGGCGAGACGTACCGGCTGGTCGCCGACCTGATCCGGTCGTCCGGCCAGTCGGGGTTCGCGGTGCGCAACTCGGCGGCGTACTCGTCGAAGTAGCGGCTCTGGAGGGCGGGCGGCCGGTAGCCCTCGACGAACAGCAGGCGGATGCCGTCGGGCAGCTTCGTCTGGGCGTCTAGGAGCCGGTCCAGGACGCCGGTCCGCAGCTGGGCGAACGCGCCGGTGCCGTCCTGCTTGCGGCCGTCGACCGGCAGTTCGGGGCCGCGTACGTCCACGAGTCGCTCGCCGCACTCCCGGACCGGGACCGCGGCCACCTCGGGGTCTGACATCAGGATGATCCGGCTCAACAACGTCTCCTCGGCGGGCGATTGGGTGGTTCGCCGAATCATTCTCATCGACCGCCGTCGATAGCGTGATCGTCTCAACGTACTTGGAGGTCCTCATGCCCATTGTCATTGCCACGATCAAGACCAAGCCCGGCCGACGCGACGAAGTCCTGGCCGCCTTCGAGAAGCACACCCCGGCCGTCCACGCCGAGGACGGCTGCGAGCTCTACGCCGTCCACGCCGGCACCGACCGCGTCACCGTCGTCGAGAAGTGGGCCGACCAGGCCACCCTGGACGCCCACAGTGCAGGCGACACCCTGACTGCCATCGCCGCCGCCATCGGCGACGCGCTCGCCGAGCCCCTCGACATCGCGGTCATGGAGCCCTTCCCCGCCGGCGACGAGGCCAAGGGTCTGATCTGACCCTCACAGCCCCCGCGCGCGCCGGCCGCGCGGTCGGGGCGCGCGGAGGCTGTCGAGGACGTCATCCATCGCACTCGTCGTGAACCGAGCGCGCCTCGGGGCCTCACTCCGAGGCGCGCTGCGGATCCGACGCGACGGATGCCGAATGTCACGGCCGTGACGGTGGTCGACCCGAGTCGTGATCGCCGGACATTTTCCAGGTGTCTGATGTGGCATCAGATCAGTTGCGCAGAAGGCCTATCGGCAGCTGGTATGTTCCACACGTGAACCGCGACGCCAGTGCTCTCGTCTCCCGCCTCGGACGGCCCCTGCGGCTGATCGTCACCGGCGGCGGGACGGGCGGGCACACCTATCCGGCCCTCACCGCGATCCGCACCCTGCGGTCACGGCTGGCCCACGCCGGCGGCACCCTGGACGTGCTGTGGATCGGCACCGCCACCGGTCTTGAGGCCAAGGTCGCCGCCGCCGAGAACATCCCGTTCAAGACCGTCGCCACCGGGAAGATCCGGCGCAGCGCCAACCCGTTCAAGCTGATGTCGCCCGCCAACGTGAAGGACATGGGGCGCGTCCCCCTCGGCGTCGCCCAGGCCCGCTCCGCAGTCACCGCCTTCGACCCGGATGTGGTCCTCGGCACCGGCGGTTACGTCGCCGTGCCGGTCGGGCTGGCCGCCCGGATGTGCCACCGGCCGCTGGTCGTTCACGAGCAGACTGTCCGGCTTGGTCTGGGCAACCGGGCCCTGGCCCGGATGGCGGCGCGCGTCGCGGTCTCCTCCGAGTCGACGTTGGAGTTCCTGCCCGAGGGTGCCCGAGCCACCGCCGTGGTTACCGGCAACCCGGTGCGCCCCGAGGTGCTGACCGGCCAGCCGGACAAGGCGGTTCAGGCGCTGGGCCTGTGGGGCTTCGACGGCTCCCGGCCGACCGTGTACGTCACCGGCGGCGCGCAGGGCTCCCAACAGATCAACGGGTTGGTCAGCGAGATCCTGCCGTGGCTGCTCGGCCACGCCAACGTGATCCATCAGTGCGGCCCCAGCCACGAGACCGACCTGCGCGACCGCGCGGCCTCGCTTCCGGAGCACCTGCGCGGCCGGTACCTGGTGACCGGCTTCGTCGGCCCGGAGCTGCCTGACGTGCTCGCCCTGGCGGACGTGGTGGTCTCGCGCAGTGGCGCGGGGACGCTGGCTGAGCTGACCGCCCTGGGTCGCGCGGCGGTGTTCATCCCGCTGGCGACATCGGCCGGGAACGAGCAGGAGCACAACGCCCGCCACCTGGCCGACGCCGGCGCGGCGGTCGCGCTGCTCGGCCGCGCCACTTCGGACACCCTGCGGGCCGAGATCGGCCCGCTGCTGACCGACCCGGCCCGCCGCGCGGACATCGCGCGGCGGGCCGCCGAGCACGGCCGGCCGGACGCCGCCGAGCGGCTGGTGGACGTGCTGTTGTCGGTTGTGGACCGCTAGGCCTGTCTTTCGCAGGTCCTTCGTTGAGGCGTTTTGACGTCGGGGTGGTGTCCGGGACGGGGTGCGGGGCGTTGAAGGTGGCGTGCCCGTCTTCAGCGGTTCGGCCCGTTCTCGGGTCCACCGTTCCTGCGCTGAGCTTCTGACCACCTCGGTGATGGAGAAGCGGCTGGGCTTTCTGCCCGCGTCCGCGTGGTTTCTGTGCCGTCTGGACGTCGCCGGGATCATCGACGGGCTGTGCCCTGTGGGGTCCCTCACCATAGGGAGGCTCCGCGAACGCCTCGGCGAACACCTGCTTCAACTTGTTCTCCAGCTCGGCAGTGTGCTCACCGTCCAGGAGCTGAACCGTTACCGTCACGCCGCCCTCTGTCTCCGGGCCGAAACCCCGAGTGCACGAAGTTCCTCAACACAGTCTTGTGCTACTGCCGTATCCACGCGAGCCGCCAGCGACGCCACCATGCGCAGCCGGTCTGCCAGCCGGGCCGAAGGGGCAACGGAGTTGTGCGGGGTTGCGTAGGAAGTCGATTAGCCGACTCCCTATGCAATAGGGGACAGGTGATCGGTGAGTGATGTTGGCCTTCGAGGCCCTCGAAGGCCGACATCAGGCCCTGTGGCTGCTTTCTTCACTTACCAGCTCCACACGGTCAAACTTGCCCGCGTGCCCGGGCTTGGCGGCCCGGGCACGCGGGGTCACGTGAGGGGAGCACCGTGCTCCAGATAGACGGTCTCGGCGCGAACCCGGGCGGTGCAGGCGGCGTGGACCCGGCGGGCGAGGCGTGGAATGAGGAGTGCGTCGAGCTGGTCGCGGAAGTGGAAGGCGTGTTCGCTGATCTCGACCTGGTCGACAGCGATCTGGTCGAGCCGATCGGACGGGAGGACTCCGCCGTCGAAGACGAAGAGGAGTTTGTCGCCCTCAGTGGGGTGGGGTGCCCAGTCGGCGACCAGGAGGCGGCCGATCGGCGGCGTGATGCCGAGTTCCTCCTTGACTTCCCGGGCCGCTCCCGCGCTTGGGGTCTCACCCGCGTGCAGGTAGCCGCCGGGGATCTCCCAGCCGGGTTTGTAGGTCGGCTTCACGAGGAGTACGCGGTCATCCCCGTCGAAAAACAGCACGCCGGCGGCGGAGCGCGGCTGAGCCACGACCTCGTTGAACTGGGAGTTGTTCACGGCGATGACTGTAGCCGTCGGTGGCCATCACCCGGTGATTCCGAGCCGGTGCGCGACGCGCGCAAGCAGGTAGCTTGGACGGCCTCGCTGTTGGCGGACCCAGTCGGTCACCAGTTGCCTGGGGATGAAGTGGTAGCCGACTTGTTCGGGGGCCAGCTCCTCGGCGTCCAGCGCAAGCGCGAGCGCCTCATCCATGCGGTTCTGCGCGCTGCTGGGCAACCCGCCAGCCGAGCTGCCTGGGCTTCGGGATTGACTGTCTTCACGGCACCCGCCTGATACCGTCCGCCGATCCGGCACCCGCCGCGCCCGCTTCGCCACGTCTGGCCGGCCAGCGGCGCGAGTGGCCTTCCGCCGGACGTGCTGGGCTTCCAGCCGCGCGGGCCCCGGTGGGAGCTCTGGGCCCCGCC
This sequence comes from Kitasatospora sp. NPDC004669, assembly GCF_040609455.1. NCBI lineage: Bacteria > Bacillati > Actinomycetota > Actinomycetes > Kitasatosporales > Streptomycetaceae > Kitasatospora > Kitasatospora sp. NPDC004669. Next base: position 44,296 of record NZ_JBEXKB010000038.1, on the reverse strand, counting down.
CTTGCTGGCTCCAGAGGTGAAGCGGCCCGCTCCTCGATGGCTTCGAGGAGCGGGCCACTCAGCAGAGCCTGACGGCTCTGACTCAGGAGGTGATCAGGTTGCGGACTGCGTCGCTGACTTCGGGCAGGTTGCTGGGCTGAGCCCACTGGTGAGCGTCGTGCTCGGTCAGGACGATCGGCTCGGTCTTGTCCACAGTGACAGCGAAGTTGAACTGGCGAGTGGTACCGCCGTGGCTATTCTTGTAGTCGAAGTGCCCGATGTAGCCAGTGACCTGGTCGACGGTCAGGCCGGTTTCCTCGACGGTCTCTCGGTGGAGGGTGTCCAGGATGGTCTCCCCGGCCTCGACCGTCCCGGAAGGGATCTCCCACAGGCCGCCCATGTAGTCGTCGGGGTTGCGGCGCACGAGTAGGACCCGCCCGTCGTGGTTGATCACGGCGGCGGCGACGAAGCCGGTGATGCCGGCGGCTGAGGCGTCGGCCGCCAAGCCGGCCACGAACTCGGGGGAGGTGACGGTCACAGCAGCTCCTTGTGATGGTCGCTGATCTTCACGGCCGCACGGGCGTACCGCTCGGCCAGCGCCAGATCCTGCTCACGATGCCAGACCGGGAGCTTGATCGTGTGGGCATGGGCATGCTCGGCGACCGGGAAATCGCCCGGCTCGTACCGCCGGTGGGAGTTCGGGTGGCCGGGGAACAGCATCGTCGGGTGCTGGTAAAGCGGCAGCTGGTTCATCGGACAGGTGGAGCCGGGCCGGTCGAACTCGGTGGCGCCCTCGGCGATCAGCGCCTGGTGGAACTTCTCGATCGGCAGGCCGCCGAGCTCGTCCGGCTTGTAGGTGAGCGTCAGCCCGTACCAGGACGGGACCACCCCTTCGGGCATCTCGGTGACCTCCAGGCCCGGTATCCGGGCCAGCTGTCCGGTCAGGTAGCGCGCGATCTCCGCCCGGCCGGAGAGGTAGCCGTCCAAGCGAGCGAGCTGGTCGTGGGCGATTGCGGCGGCGAGGGGGTGAATACGGAGCTTGAGGCCGGCCCCGGTGACCGCGAACCGCGCGAGCGAATGGCCTTCCGGGATCTCGGTCTTGGCCTGCTTGTTGTAGTGCGCGAGCGTGATGACCCGGTGGTACGTGTCGTCGTCGTCCGTCAGGACGAACCCGCCCTCACCGCCGGACAGTGGCTTGGGTCCGTTGAGGGAGAAGGCCGAGGCCAGGCCGAAGGTGCCGACCTTCTGCCCGGTGATGCTGGCCCCGTGGGCGTGGGAGCCGTCCTCCAGCACCACCAGGTCGTGGGCGTTCGCCACGGCCACGAGGTCGGTCATGTCGGCGGGCTTGCCCCACAGGTGGGTGACCATGATCGCGCGGGTGCGCGGGGTGATCAGCTCCTCGACCCGGTTCGGGTCGATGTTGCCGTCCGGCCTGGTCTCGCACAGCACCGGCACGGCGCGGAGGTGGAACAGCGGGGAAGCGGTGGCGTGGAAGGTCCAGGCCGGGACGATGACCTCGTCGCCGGGCTTGATCCTCGCGGCCCAGTAGGTGGCGTGCAGGGCGGCGGTGCCGGAGCTGGTGGTGACCGCGTGTCGGACGCCGAAGTAGTCCTGCAGGCCGTCCTCCAGGTCGGCGACGATGCCGGACCGGCCGGGGAGGGAGACGGCCGCGTCCAGCTGGGCGGCGACCTTGGCCCGGGTGGTGTCGTCGATCGGCGGCCACTCGAAGTGCGGGCCGGCGGCGGTCACTTCGGGCTGGCCGCCGAGGAGGGCGAGGGTTGAGGTCACAGCATCTCTTTCGGGTCGATGTAGCGCCCGGCTGCCTTGGACTCGTAGCAGGAGGCGATGAAGGCGGCGTGGGCGAGGTGCTGTTCCGGGCCGGAGGTGTTTGGGCGTTCGCCGTCCAGGACCCGGCAGAAGTAGTCGATCTGGGCGGTCGATGCGCTGGCGGGCGCGTGCGGCCGGGCGAGCTCCTCCACGACGGTGCCGCCCAGGTCGAGCCGCTGGAGGTGGCCCTTGGTCAGCAGCACCGAGCCGCGGGTGCCGACGACGTGCAGCTTCTCGGTCTTCGGGGCCGCCCAGCGCGAGAGTAGGACGGAGCCGTAGAGGTCGGATTCGTAGCCGAGCTGGATGACGGCGGTGTCCTCCGCGTCGTAGCCGGCCTCGGGCAGGGCTGTGGCCGAGAAATCAGCGATGACGCGATTGGGCAGGCCGAAGTACCACAGCAGCAGGTCGATGAGGTGGTAGCCCATGTCGATGATGCAGCCGCCACCGGCCTGCTTGACGTCCCCGCGCCAGCCGGCGCCGGGGTCGTCGGTGTGGAAGGTGTACTGGCCGTCGATGAGGAACGGGGTGCCGATCTGGTCGAGGAACTGCACCACGCTGGTGTAGATCGGGTTGAACCGCCGCTGGAGGGTGACCATCAGCTCCACCTGCCCGGCCTGGCAGATCGCGGTGAGTTCGCGAGCCTCGGCGAGCGAGGTGGCGAACGGCTTCTCCTTGAGGACGTGCACGCCCCGGGCTGAGCACTCTTCGATCACGGCCCGGCCCGCGTGGTGCGGGACGGCGACGATCACGAAGTCCGGACAGGCGGTGTCCAGCAGGTCGGCGGCCCGGGTAAAGGCAGTTACCTGGAGGGACTTCTGACGCTCGCGCAGGATGTCGGGGTTGCTGTCGCAGATTGCGACCAGTTCGGCCCTGCCGGAGCCGAGCAGGCCGGGCAGGTGGTCCTCACGCGCCTGGTGGCCGAGACCGATGACCGCAGCGCGTCGCTTCATGGGCAGACTCCTTCCGCTTAGTGAAGGAAGTTCTTCGATGTGTGTCGAGTACAGCCCAACTCACCGTCACTGAACAGGCATTGTCTGTAGTCCCGGGGTTGTCCCGCTCTCGCTGGCAGTAGGCTCGCGGTCACTGTCGATGATGGGATTGGCCCGTGGACGACCCGATCCGGCACCCCCTCGCCTACGCACGCGTACTGCGCGGCTGGTCGCAGGGCGACCTTGTCGCCCGCCTCGACCGGGCCGCCCGCCGCCACGGGCTCCTCTCCGGCGCGGACAAGGCGGCCGTCAGCAGGTGGGAGAACTGGCGCAAGACGCCGAACCTCGACTCCCAGCTCCTGATCGCCGAAGCCTTCGGCGTCAAGGTCTCGGAGATGGAGGCGTACGGCTGGCCCCACTGGCTGCCCGGACGCGACGAACCGCTGCCGCTGGGGTCCGCCTACACCGTTCAAGCCCTCCGCGATGCACAGAGAGCCTCCATGGACCGACGCAGCTTCATGACCTACAGCGCTATCTCGCTGGCCGGCCTCGCCGCCCAGTGGGCCACGATCGAACCCGAGCGTCTCACGTCGGCCCCTGGGGGCAAGCGGGTGGACGCCGAACTCGTGGATTGGCTGGAGGACACCAGCACGAAGCTGACGGCCCTGCCCACCGAGCAGCGTCAGCACACGATCCGCCTGATGGACGCTCACCTCGCCACGGTGGCCGAGCTGATCGAGGACGGCCGCTACAACGAGAGCACTGGCCGCAGGCTGCACCTGCTGGCGGCCTCGCTCGCCACCACCTGCGGATGGCACCGCTTCGACCAGGGCCAGCACTGGGCGGCCGGGAAGCTGTGGGGTGCGGCCCTGCAGTCCGCGCACGCCGCCGGCGACCGCGACCACGGCGCCGGAGTGCTCTCCGACTTCGCCTACCAGTCGAACTGGCTCGGCGAGCCGAAGGTTTCCGTGGACCAGCTCGGATACGCGCTCTCCGGCATCGAGCACCCCACCGCCCGATCTCTGCTGTTCCTCCGCCGGGCCAGGGCCCACGCCGCGCTCGGCGACCGCTCCGCCTGCTACCTCGATCTGTCCGAGGCCGAATCCGCCCTCGCCGTCGAAGCCGCCGACCCCGCACCCGGCTGGTGCGCATGGATGAGCCCGGCTGACCTCGCCGTGGACTCCGGCCAGTGCCTCCTCGACCTCGGCCGAACCGACGAGGCCCATGCCCGGATCGCCGAGGGCATGACCCTGCTGCCCCGCGCCAGGGACAAGACACGTGGCATCTTCCTGACCTACCAGGCCAAGGGCTACCTCCAGGCCAACGACGTTGAGCAGGCACTCGCCGTCACCAGTGAGTCGCTCGACCTGGCCACCCGCATCGGCGCCCCGCGGTGCGTCGCCCTGGTTCGGGAGCTTGCGCCGGCCTTCAAGCCCTACCGCCAGGTCGACGGCGTCCCGGAGTTCCTGGAGCGGTTGAAGGCCAGCTGAGCACACCCGCCGGGGAAGGCCGATCGCAGAGCCGCTGCTCGACCGGTCGGGACCGCCGCAGCGCTGGGGCGCGACCTTCAGACTAGATGCCGCGCTTGTGACGAGTTCTTCTGCTGCCGTGAGGCGCCCGTTAGCTAGCACGAAATGTGTGGAGCCGGGGGCGCGCCGGGTTGTGTGCGCGTGCGCTGCCCGAATGGGTGATGTGGATCCGAGTTTGACGTGTCGTTACCGAACTAGGGTGAACATTGCGGCGCGGATGGTCCTCGACAACGGGCATGTCGTCCGTAAGCACTCGCTGAGTTGGGCGGCACGGGGCCTTCTTGGCTACCTGCTCAGCTTGCCGGATGGGGCGCGGGAGGACGTCCGGACGCTCGCCGCGAAGAGCGTGGAGGGGCGGGCGACCGTCTCGCGGGCGCTGCGGGAGTTGGAGGCGGCGGGGCATTACGTCCGGCGGACGTTGCGGGATCCGGTCACCGGGCAGGTGCGGACGGTCGTTTCGGTGCATGAGGTGCCGGTGACAACGGGCAAGGCGGTTCACACGGTGCCGCCGGTTCCCGTGGCTCCGGCCGCCGGGCCGCCGGGCCGCCGGGCCGCCTGGAGCTGGGGTGGCGGGCGACGGGATCGCGGGAAGCCCTTCCAAGGAACTGAGGGTCAAGGAAGTGGAAGTCCCTTCCGTCCCTCCGTCCGAGAAGTTGACGGCCGGCATGGGGCTTCTGCTCGAACTCGGGCGGCGGGAGCCTCGTATGGATTTGGCGGGGAAGCCGTTGACCGACCTGGCGGTGCGGGTGGAGGGGTTGCTTGCGGGTGGATGGAGCAAGGACGTGCTGGCGGGGATTCTGGGCGCTCCCTTGCCGGAGAAGGTGACGCACAGCGTCGGGGTGATCGTGGCGGCTCGGATTGCGAAGGTGCCGCCTGTGCCTGTGGCACAACGTGCAGCAGACGGGCCGCGCCGGCACGAGTGCCCCGGGCAGGGCGGGATGTGCGGGCGGCCCGTCGCGTTCGCTGGGCAGATGTGTGGTGTCTGTCGGGCGGATCAGACCTGAGCGGTGCTGCTCACCAGGAGAAGAAGTCAGGCAGGCCGGTGACCGGCGGCAGCGGCGCGTCGGCCGGGAGGGGGCGGATCTGGACGAAGGCGTGCTCGAACTGGGAGTAGGAGAAGCCGTCCAGGCCAGGCGCCACTACCAAGGCGTTGTCGCCCCGGCGCCAGATTCGGTACCGCCAGCGGTAGTTGGGCCCCGGGCGTCGCTCATGCGTCACGTCGTGGTCGGGCGGGCCGAGCAATGCGGTGAACTGGGCGACGACGGCTTCCAGTTGGGATCCGAAGGCCCCGGTCGGCGGGTGAACGAGGCCTTGCCAGCCGGGCAGCGCGCCCCAGAAGTCCTCCGACATCGCCCGGTCGGGGTGGACGTAGTACTCGTACGCGAACGGCATGGCGAAGCAGTCGTCGCCGTACACGAAGTGGCCTGCGGGCGTGTAGGCCCTCTCGTTGAGGTCGCCCAGGTAGCCGCCGTTCGGGCGCCAGCCGGCATCGGTCATCGCCTTCCGGGTGATGCCGATGTCCTCCCAGTCGAGTTCCGCCATCCCGGCGATCTGGGCGGCCAGTTCGGGGCCGACGGGGCAGGCCGCGACGATCCAGGGGTCGTCCTCGTCCTCGTCGTCGGTGCTGTCGTGGGGCTCGTCGGACACCGGGGTGAACTCCCGTTCTGGCTCGCAGTTCGAACGTTCACCCTAGTGGCAGGCCCGATCAGAGCGAGTCGCGGACCTTGATGTAGCCGTTCTCGACCACGAACTTCTGGTTCTGGTTGGCAGCGCCGCAGGTGTAGAGGAAGACGTTGTCGCCGTTGCCGCGGTCGGGGCCGACGTCGATGCACATCTCGTCGGCGGTGCCGACGGTCCGCTGGAGGACGAACGAGCCCTCGCGCAGCAGCCAGGTCTGGTTGGCGCGGGCGGCCTGGGTGTACTCGCAGGCCCAGATCCGGACGTTGTCGCCGTTCTCGCCCGTGTAGTCGGCGTCGAGGCACATCTCCTGCGCCGTCCCCACCGTGTCGGCGACCTTCACCCGGCCCCCGTCCAGGACGAAGCGCTGGTTGGTGTGCCCGAGGCACTGCCACACCCGGACGTTGTCGGCGTTGAAGCGGGTGTTGCCGACGTCCAGGCACATGGCGCTGGAGGTGCGGGGCGGGGTGGCGACGTTGAGGGTGCCGTTGTCGATGGTGTAGGCCGTGCCGCTGTCGGGACGCATGTAGCGGAAGCTGCCGTTGCCGCGCGGGAGGGTGGTGCTGTCCGGCGCGTACGGGTCGACGGTGACCTGCGGGGAGAAGCGGAAGTAACCGCCTGACGGCCAGCCGCTGTTGCCGCCGTTGCGGCCGTAGCCGTCGCAGGTGAGGGTGAGGTTTCCGTTGCTGAGGGTGCAGTTGCGCAGGCCGACGTTGTTGCCGGTCCAGGATGCGCCGTCGCCGCTGTACTCGGTGGGGACGGTGGTCTGGGCGGGGAAGGTGGTGTTGCCGGGGGCGGTGAAGACTGCCGTCATGCCGGAGGGCGGGAGCAGGCCGGCGCCGCCGGTGTTCTGGTACGTCCACGGGACGGCGCCGGTCTGGCCGGGGGCGATGGTGGCGGTGGTGGGGACGTCGCGGCCGATGAAGGTGACGGCGGCGGCGGGGGAGACGAAGGCGGCAGCGAGCGTGACGGTCGTCGCGGCGATGGTGGCGGTACGGGCGAGGGTTCGGATCACGGTCGTGATGATCGTGGACGAACGGGAAGATCGAAGGCGTACGGCGCGCCAGGGAAACGGCGGTTCACTCGCCTGGCGGGCGGAAGGTGACCGGCGCGTCGAAGGCCGCACGCCGCGTGGCGCGGCGCAGGGCACGCAGGACGGGTGTGCCGAGGGCGAGGCAGAGCACGACCGTGAGCGCTGCGCGCGTCAGGTCCCAACCCAGCGACGTGGCCAGGCAGTACGCGGCGAAGCGGACCAGGTTGGCGGGCAGCGGATCGCCGGGGACGAAGGAGATGGAGCCGGCCAGCCCGCCGATGTACGCCCAGCCCTGGAGGTTCATGATCGTGCCGTACGACACGGACGACAGCGCGCCGTAAACAGCCAGCAGCAGCAGTTCGCGGCGGCCACGAAGAGTGCCGGAGCCGGGCAACAAGCCCGCGCCGAGGCAGACCCAGCCCATCGCGAGCATCTGGAACGGCAGCCACGGCCCGACCCCGCCCGTGAGCAGCGCGGACGCGAACATCGACAGGGAGCCCAGGACGAAGCCGAAGCCGGGGCCGAGCACCCGCCCCGACAGCACCATCAGGAAGAACATCGGCTCCAGGCCCGCCGTCCCGGCGCCCAGCGGCCGAAGCGCGGCGCCGGCGGCCGCCAACACCCCCAGCAGGGCAACGGACTTGGCGTCCAGCCCGGGTGCCCCGCCACCCGCCGAACGCCCCTCGGAGATCTGGGCGATCACGACGGCGAGCAACAGCGGCAGCAGCAAGGCGAACAGCCACGGCGCATCGGCGGAGTGCCCCACCAGCGCCGACTTGGTGGAGGCGAGCAGCGGCCAGCCGAAGGCCGTCACGCCGACGAAGGACACCAGCAGCAGCGCGCCGATCGACCGGCGCCCGAGCGGAACAGGACGGCTGCTCATGCGCTCAGCGCCTCCGCGACCTGCTGGACGGTGAGCCACGGCCCGGGCGCCAGCACCTTGGCGACCTGCGGGGCGAAAGCGGGCGAGGAGACCACGACCTCCGCCGTCGGCCCGTCCGCGACGATCTCGCCCTCGGCCAGGATGAGAGTCCGGTGCGCCAGTTCGGCGGCCAGCTCGACGTCGTGCGTGGCCAGCAGCACGGCATGGCCCTCCGCCGCCAGGTCGCGCAGGATCTCCACCAGCCGGGCCTTGGCGGCGTAGTCCAGGCCGCGGGTCGGCTCGTCCAGGAGCAGGAGCGGGGGTCGGGCGGTGAGCACCACGGCGAGGGCGAGGGTGAGCCGCTGGCCCTCGGAGAGGTCGCGCGGGTGCGCGGTGTCGGCGATGCCGGGTAGCAGGCGTTCGACCAGGGCGCGACACGAACCCGCGACAGCGCCCGCGTCCGCATCCGCGGCGGCGCACTCGGCGGCGACGCTCTCGCCGTACAGCAGGTCGCGCGGGTCCTGGGGGACCAGGCCGACCTGGCGGATCAGTTCGGCGGGGCGGGTCCGGTGCGGGGTGCGGCCGCCGACGGTGACACTGCCGGAGGCGGGGGCGTGCAGGCCGACCAGGCTGCCGAGCAGGGTGGACTTGCCGGCGCCGTTGCGGCCCATGAGGGCGGTGATCTCGCCGGGGCGCAGCGCGAGGTCCACGCCGCGCAGGGCGTGCACCGGGCCGCGTCGGACGGCGAGGCGGTCGGAGACGGCGATCGGCGCACCGCCCGAAACGTCGGCGGCAGCGGGCACGCGGCCGTCCAGCTCGGCGCGCAGGGAAGCCGCCTTGCGGCGCGCGTCGCGGACGGACAGCGGCAGCGGCCGCCAGCCCGCGAGCCGGCCGAGGCCGACCACCGGAGGGTGCACCGGCGAGTGCGCCATCACCTCGGTCGGTTCGCCCAGCACCGGGGGCGCGCCCGGGGTGAGCAGCAGCACCTGGTCGGCGTACTGGACGACCCGCTCCAGCCGGTGTTCGGCCATCAGCACGGTGGTGCCGAGGTCGTGCACCAGCCGCTGCAGGACGGCGAGCACCTCCTCGGCCGCGCCGGGGTCGAGTGCCGAGGTGGGTTCGTCCAGGACCAGTACGCGCGGGTGCACGGTGAGCACCGAGCCGATGGCGACGCGCTGTTGCTGGCCGCCGGACAGGGAACTCAGTGAACGGTCGCGCAGGTCGGCGAGGCCGAGCAGGTCGAGGGTCTCCTCGACCCGGCGCCGCATGACGTCGCCCGGCAGGCCCAGGGACTCCATGCCGTAGGCGAGTTCGTCCTCCACGGTGTCGGTGACGAACTGGGCCGGCGGGTCCTGGCCCACCGTGCCGACCAGGTCGGCGAGTTCGCGCGGCCGGTGCTCGCGGGTGTCGCGGCCGCCGACGGTGACCCGGCCGTGCAGCACGCCGCCGGTGAAGTGCGGCACCAGGCCGCTGACCGTCCCCAGCAGGGTGGACTTGCCGGAGCCGGACGGGCCGACCAGCAGGCAGAGTTCGCCCTCGGGGAGGGTGAGGTCGACGTTGTCGAGAACGGGCGCTTCGGAGCCCGCGTACCGTACGGAGACCTGCTCGAAGGTGATCACGATGCCCTCCGGGGCGGGGTCGGGGCGGCGAGCGCCGGTACCAGGCCGAGCAGTACGGTCAGCACGGCGGCCAGTGGCAGCACGGGGACGGTCGGCGGGACGACGGTGGGCGAGAAGGCGGCCGGGTCCTGGGCGGCCAGGTAGGTGGTGAGGGCCGCCACGGCGACGCCGGAGCCCGCCGTGAGCCACTCGGGCAGGGCCCAGGGATCCGGCCGGTAGCGTGTTCTGACGGACCGTCGGTTGCCGAGCAGCAGTCCGGCGAAGGCGGCGGCCAGACCGAGCAGCAGGACGGGCAACGCCCATCCGGCGCCCCCGGCGGTCAGCAGTCCGTACGCGGCCAGGCAGACTCCGAGCAGCCCGGCCAGGGTGAGCACGGCGGTCGCCCGGGCGAGCGTGCGCGGGACGTCGGCGGTGCGGCCGAAGCCGCGGGTGTCCATCGCCGCGGCCAGGGCGATGGACCGCTCCAACGCGCCCTCCAGGACGGGGAGTCCGACGCTCAGCACGGCCGCGACGCCCTTGTCCGTGCGGCCGCGCAGGCGCCGGGCGGCGCGTAGCCGGCGGACGTCGGCGATCAGGTTGGGCGCGAAGGTCATCGCCACCACCACGGCCACGCCCGCCTCGTAGAGCGCTCCGGGCAGGGTGCGCAGCAGGCGGGCCGGGCTGGCGAGGGAGTTGGCGGCGCCCACGCAGATCAGCAGGGTGGCCAGCCGTAGCCCGTCGTACAGCGCGGCGAGCAGGCCCTCGACGGCGACCCGTCCGCCGATCCGTATGCCCTGCGCCCAGGTGGGGAGCGGGACTTCGGGCAGGGTGAACAGCACGTGGGTGCCGGGGATCGGGGAGCCGAGCAGCACGGCGAAGGTCAGGCGAATGCCGAGGACGACCAGGCCGAGGCGCAGGAACGCCCCGTACGAACGGGACCAGGGCGCATCGCCGCGCCGCGCCGCGACCACGTACCCGGCGGTCGCGGCGAGCAGCAGCAGGATCGCCGGGTTGGTGGTGCGGGTGGCCGCCGCGCCCAGCCCGAGCGCCCACAACCACCAGGCCCCGGGGTGTAGTTGGCGGGGGCCGGTGGGCGGTCGGGTGCTGCGGGCGGTGCTGCTCACGGGTCTGTCCTGGGAGACGGGGGCAGGGGTCGGGAGTTGCGGGCAGGGGTCAAGGGTTGCGGCGGCGCGCCTGCCGGACGGCGCCCCCGGCCAGGACGGCGACCAGCGCGCCGCCGGCGACCAGGCCGATGTTCGGGCCGCTGCTGCCGCTGCTGCTGCCGCTCTGTGGGCCGGCCTTGGCGGTGCTGTCCGGCCGCGCGGCGGCCGCACCCAGTTGCTCGGCGCAGCCCGCCTTCGGGTAGCCGGCGATGGCGCACAGCAGGCCGTTGGTGTCGTAGCGCAGCGGCGGCGCGACGGCGGCCAGCACCTCGGCCGAGCTGGCGCGCGGCGCGACGCTGGCGCAGGCGGTCCGCTGCTCGGGCGGCTGCGCGGCGGACGACCCGGCGTCCTCGGCGGTCCCGAAGTCCAGCACGACGGCCACCCGCTTGTGGCCGTCCTGCGCGGGCGTGCGCGCGCAGATCTCGTCGAAGCGCGCCTGAGCGCGGGGCTTCGCGGCCTCCTGCCCGCCGTCGGGGCTGACGGCGAACCGCCACCCGTCGACCGCCCCGTCCGGCGGTACGGCGATCGCGGGCCCCTGCTGCTGGTACATCCACGCCCCGCCGTCGGCCCCGCGCCAGAACGCCCAGTACCGATATCCGGAGGCGGCCTGCGCGGGCGCGGCGGTGGAGAGGAGCAGCAGCGCCCCGAGCAGCGCGAGGAGAACCCGGGCCGCCGAGCCGCCTCCGGCGCGCGGGGCGCGGGCCCGGCCCGCCGGAGGGTGAACCGCCGGGCGCATCAGAGGTTCGGGTTGCGCTTGCGCTGGAGGCTGAGCAGCAGGCCGCCGCCGATGCCGATGAGGAGGCCGACGATGATCAGCCAGACCTGGCCCATGCCGTCGCTCTTCTTCGACGAGGGGGAGGCCGCCTCCGAGGCGGCGGCGGTGGCCTTGGGAGCCGGGCCGAGGGCGGTGAGCTGGCCGGTGAGGGCGGCCGGGTCGCGGTGGGCGGCCTGGCCGACCAGGAGCAGGGTGGCGGTGGCGGCGGCGTCGGTGCCGTCCTTGGTCCAGGTGGCGCCCTGTCCCTCAAGCCAGCCGATGGCGTCGGTGGCCTGGTCGGGGTGGCCGCTCTGGATGAGGGCGAGCGCGGCCCAGGCGGTGGCGGTGTAGTCGGGCTTGGGATCGGCGCCCGGGGTGATGAGGGTGAGGTGCTCGCCGCCCGCCGTGAGCTGGCTGGTGAGATAGGCGCCGACGGCCTCGCCCGCCTCGGCGTGCGGGACGGTCGCGGGCGCGGAGCCGTCGGCGCACGCGAGGGCCTTGGGCGCCGTGTCGGCGCGCACCGAGGTGGCGACCGGCAGGTGTCCGCCGGCGGCGGCGAGCGCGGCCTGGGCGCTGGCCAGGGTGTTGGGGGTGAGGGCGCCGGCGGCGGGGTCCGGCTGGTAGCCGAAGGCGCCGCGCTGGTCGGCGGGGGCGGCGCAGCCGAGCTGGAAGTGGGCGAGGCCGTCGAAGGCGTTCTTCCCGGCCGCGCCGCCGCTTCCTGCCTTGGCGACGCTCGCCGGGTCGGTCCGGGCCGCGAACAGCGCGTTGACGGCGAGTCCGGTGGAGTTGGCGTCGCCCGGGATACCGGGGTTGTAGGGCCAGCTGCCGTCGGCGTTCTGATTGGCCTTGAGCCACTTCACGCCCTTGTCGACGGCGTCCTGGTGTCCGCCGAGGGCGACCAGCGCCTGGATGGCGACGGCGGTGGCGTTGCTGTCCTCGGTCTTGGCGTCGCAGGCCGCGCCGGCTGCCCGGTAGGAGGGCCAGCCGCCGTCATCGCACTGCTGCCCGGTGAGCCACGCGACCGCGGAGTCGGCCGGGGTGACCTTGGCCGCCGACAGCGCGGTGAGCGCCAGGGACTGCCGCCAGACGCCGTCGTACGTGGGGTCGCTCTTGCCGTACAGGCCCTCCGGCAGGGGGGCCGACGGTGAGGAGCTGTCGGCGAGGGCGGGTCCGGCGGCGACGCCGGCGAGCAGCGCGGCGGACAGGGCGGCGGCGCCCAGTCGGGCGGCGGTGTGCATGGTGCGGGTGTGCCTTTCGGTGAGCGGTGGTGGCCCGGGCGGGGGCCGTTCCGTAGTCCTCGACGGGTGCCGGGAGCGGGCGCCCGGGCCAGGGCCCGTCTCGTGGACCCTTTGGACCCTTTGGGCCCTTTGGATCCTTTGGACTCTTTGGATCCTTGCCGGGGCCGCGACGCCCGTCGACTCTAGCCGCCGGGCCGGGCCGGACGGGCTCGGTGGGGCAGGAACAGGTTCCAGTCCGGTTCCGGCCCGAGTGTGGTCAGGCCAGCGTCAGCAGCCGTGCCGCGGTGTGCAGGTCGGCCCTCACCTCGGCGATCGAGGCGCGCCCGGAGAGCCAGGCGACCAGGGCCGAGTGCCAGGTGTGCTCGATCACCCGGACGGCCGCCCGCTGGCTCTCGCTGGGCGGCCCGGACTGGCCGATCGCGTCCAGGATGAGCTGTCCGGTGGCGGCGCTGATCCGGTCCACCACGGCCGCGACCGAGCGGTCGGCGAAGCACATCGAGCGGACCATCGCCTCGGCCAGCAGCGGTTCGCGCTGCAGCGCGTGGAAGGCCCGGGTGAGCGCGTCGGCGACCCGCAGGGCCGGCTCCCGGTCGGTCGGCGGGTGGCGTCGGATGTGGTCCTGGAGGCCCTGCAGCTGCTCCAGCATGACCGCGACCAGCAGGTGAACCTTGGACGGGAAGTACCGGTACAGCGTCCCGAGGGCGACCTGCGCGCTCTCCGCGACCTCCCGCATCTGCACCGCCTCGTACCCGCCGCGAGCGGCCAGCGCGGTGGCGGCCCGCAGGATGCGGCGGCGCCGTTCGGCCTGGCGCGCGGTCAGCGGCGGCTCGCCCGAGGGCTCGGAGGCGGGGCTCACGGACGTGGTCGGCGACGGCAAGTGTGCTCCCGGGGGGCGCGTGGGTGGCGGCGTGCTCCAGAAAGGTCGGCCCGAAGTCGTCCCGCGGTCGGTCGGCCCGGCGTGGCGGGAATCACCAGCCCTGGCTCCTGAGCGAAAGCTACGGGCCGGTATCTTCGAGGTCTCTCATTGTTCACACGGTCGATGACGAGTTCCACAGCCACTGAAACCTGATCTACTTTAGCGACCGGCAGCACCAGTAGCACCGATAGCAGACCAGAGATGAGGGCCGAGGATGACCGCGCAGCCGCTGCGGATTGCCCTGCTGTCATACCGCGGGGACCCGTTCTGCGGCGGTCAGGGCGTGTACGTACGGCACCTCTCCCGCGAGCTGGCCGGGCTCGGCCACCACGTGGACGTGATCGGCGCCCAGCCCTACCCCGTACTGGACGAGGTCGAGGGGCCCGGTTCGGTGCGCCTGGTCGAGCTGCCCAGCCTGGACCTCTACCGCGCCGACGACCCCTTCCGCACGCCCGCCCGCGGTGAGTTCCGCGGGCCGGTGGACGTGCTGGAGTTCGCCACCATGCGCACCGGCGGCTTCCCCGAGCCGCTCACCTTCTCGCTGCGCGCCCGTCAGTACCTGGCCCGGCACAAGGGCCGCTACGACGTGGTGCACGACAACCAGACCCTCGGCTACGGCCTGCTGGGCCTGGCCCGGCACGGCTTCCCGCTGGTCACCACGATCCACCACCCGATCACCGTGGACCGGCAGTTGGAGCTGGACGCGGCCACCACCCGGCTGAAGCGGCTCTCGCTGCGCCGCTGGTACGCCTTCACCCGGATGCAGCGCCGGGTCGCCGCCCGGCTGGACCACGTGATCACCGTCTCCGGCAGCTCGCAGCGCGAGATCGCCGAGCACCTGGGCGCCGCCCCCGGCGCCATCTCGGTGGTCCCGATCGGCGCCGACACCCGGCTCTGGTCGCCCTCGGCGGAGATCGAGCGGGTCCCCGGCCGGATCGTCACCACCTCCAGTGCGGACGTGCCGCTCAAGGGCCTGGTGTACCTGGTCGAGGCGCTGGCCAAGGTCCGCACCGAGCGGGACGCTCACCTGGTGGTGGTCGGCAAGCCACAGAAGGACGACGGGCCGGTGGCCGAGGCGGTGCGCCGCTTCGGGCTGGCGGAGCACATCGAGTTCCGCACCGGCCTGAGCGACCGTGAGCTGGTCGACCTGTACCGCTCGGCCGAGGTGGCCTGCGTCCCGTCGCTGTACGAGGGCTTCTCGCTGCCCGCCGCCGAGGCGATGGCCACCGGCACCCCGCTGGTCGCCACCACCGGCGGGGCGATCCCCGAGGTGGCCGGGCCGGACGGCGAGACCTGCCTGGCCGTGCCGCCGGGGGAGGCGGACGCGCTGGCCGCCGCACTCGGCCGGCTGCTGGACGACCCGCGGCTGCGCGCCGAACTCGGCGCGGCCGGGCGGGAGCGGGTGCTGGCCCGGTTCACCTGGGAGCGGGCGGCCGAGCTGACCGCCGAGGCGTACCGCGCGGCGATCGCCACCGGCGCGGGTGCCCGGGCGCGTTCCGGGCCCGGCTGGCGGTACGTGCCCTGAGTGGCGCGCCCGAGCGGTGTCGCCCGACCGATCCGACGACGCGCGTGTGACCTGACGAAGCGTCAAGAGCGCTTGGTAGCAATAGGAATGGGAGCCCTGCAGTGCTGACCGTCGATTTCTCGCGCTTCCCGCTCGCCCCCGGCGACCGGGTGCTCGACCTGGGCTGCGGCGGGGGCCGGCACGCGTTCGAGTGCTACCGCCGCGGTGCCAACGTGATCGCCCTCGACCAGAACACCGAGGAGATCGCCGAGGTCAAGAAGTGGTTCGCCGCGATGGAGCAGGCCGGTGAGGCCCCCGAGGGCGCATCGGCGGTCGCGATGGAGGGCAACGCGCTGGCGCTGCCGTTCGAGGACGAGTACTTCGACAAGATCATCATCTCCGAGGTGATGGAGCACATACCCGACGACAAGGGCGTGCTCAACGAGATGTTCCGCGTCCTCAAGCCGGGCGGCCTGCTCGCCGTCACCGTGCCCCGCTGGCTGCCGGAGAAGATCTGCTGGGCGCTGTCCGACGAGTACCACGAGGTCGAGGGCGGCCACATCCGGATCTACCGGGGTGACGAGCTGCTCGGCAAGCTCAAGGACGCCGGCCTGGAGCCGTACGGCACCCACCACGCGCACGCGCTGCACTCGCCGTACTGGTGGATCAAGTGCGCGGTCGGCGTGAACAACGACAAGGCGCTGCCGGTCAAGGCGTACCACCAGCTGCTGGTCTGGGACATCGTCGGCACCCCGGTCATCAGCACCCTCACCAAGGCCGCCGAGAAGGCGCTCAACCCGGTCATCGGCAAGAGCTTCGTCGCCTACGCGTCCAAGCCCCACCGCACCGGGTCGCAGCGCGCCGAGTCCGGCCGGGCCGGCGCATGACCGCCGCCGTCCCCGAGGTGCTGCTGCTCGACGGGGTGCTGGACGCCGAGCAGGCGGCCGGCACCGTCCGCAGCATCCTGGCCGAGCAGCGCCCCGACGGCGCCATCCCGTGGTTCACCGGTCACCACCTGGACCCCTGGGACCACACCGAGGCCGCGATGGCCCTCGACACCGCCGGCGAGCACGCCGCCGCCGAGGCCGCCTACCGCTGGCTGGCCGCCCAGCAGAACCCGGACGGCTCCTGGTACGCCGCGTACACCGACGGCGTGGTCACCGACCGGGCCAAGGAGAGCAACTTCTGCGCGTACATCGCGGTCGGGGTCTGGCACCACCACCTCAGCACCGGCGACGACGCCTTCCTGGAGTGGATCTGGCCGGTGGTCCGCCGGGCCCTGGACTTCATCGTCGGCCTGCGGCTGCCCGGCGGCCCGATCGCCTGGCGGGTCGACGAGGACGGCACCGCCACCGACGAGGCGCTGCTCACCGGCTCGTCCAGCATCCTGCACGCGCTGCGCTGCGGCCTGGCCGTCGCCGACTACCTGGAGGAGCCCCAGCCCGACTGGGAGCTCGCGGCCGGGCGGCTGCGGCACGCCATCGCCCACCACCCCGAGCGGTTCCTCGACAAGGACCGCTACTCGATGGACTGGTACTACCCGATCCTCGGCACCGGCCTGCGCGGCGACGCGGCGGTGGCCCGGATCGAGCGGGACTGGGACCGCTTCGTCGTCCCCGGCCTCGGCGTGCGCTGCGTCAGCGACCGCCCGTGGGTGACCGGCGGCGAGAGCGCCGAACTGGCCCTCGCGCTCTGGGCGATCGGCGAGTCCGACCGCGCGGTGGACATCCTGCGCTGGATCCAGAAGCACCTGCGGCACGAGGACGGCTCGTACTGGACCGGGTACGTCTTCGAGGACGACGCGATCTGGCCGGAGGAGCGCACCACCTGGACGGCCGGGTCGCTGCTGCTCGCGGTGGCCGCGCTCGGCGGGGACCCGGCAACCGTCGCGGTCTTCGGCGGGGAGCAGCTGCCCGCCGGGCTGGTGGTCCAGGACTGCTGCTGACGACCGGCGCATACGGAAGGGGCGGGACCGGTGATCCGGTCCCGCCCCTTCCGCGTGGTGGGCGTCAGCCGCGCTGGATGCCCGAGGTGTCGCCCAGCACACCGTGGGTGCCGTCCGGCAGCTGCGCGACCAGCGCGGCACCGCGCTGCTCGACGGCCAGGTACCAGGTGCCCGGCACGACCTCGCCGACCGGGGCGCCGGCCGGGTTGTCCTTGGGGGCCAGCTGGCGCGGGGCCGGGACGGCGAACCAGAACGGCTGGAAGTCCGCCGCCGGGGCGGCCGGCTGCGGGGCGGCCGGGGTCGGCTGCGGGGCCGGGACGCCGGCGTCCTGCGGCTGGCCGGCCACCGGCTGACCGGGCTGGCCCGGCTGCGGCTGACCGGCACCCGGGTAGCCGTAGCCACCGGCCGGCTGGGCGCCGAAGGCCGGGTCGTGGCCCTGGGCCGGGTAGCCGTACTGGCCGGGCTGACCGGGGGCGCCCGGGTGACCGGGCTGACCCGGCATCGGGTAGCCGCCCTGGTACGGGACGGCCGGGCGGTCGGTGACCAGCGGGGCCTTCAGCGCGGGCACCAGCGGGCTCGCGGCGGCCGCACCGGCCAGCACGATCAGCGAGATGAGGCCGAGCCAGGCGCCGAAGCCGTGGCTGATGCCGGCGCCGTTGAAGCCGCCGCCCAGCGCCCAGATCGAGGTCCACAGCGCCGCCACGGCGAACGCGATGCCCCACTGGTCCAGCCGCAGGCCGAGCACCTGGCGGTTGGCCGCACCCGGACCCTGGAAACGCTGCACCAGGATCAGCACCGCGGCGGCGATGCCGAGGAGGTAGATGGAGGGCAGGATGGGGAACAGCTCGGTGCTCCACGCGTTCTGCGAGGCATCGGGCCCGCAGTACCGACCGGCGCAGCTCACGGTCCAGTAGGGCAGGAAGGAGGCGATGAAGAGCAGGACGGCCGCGCCTGCGACGGCGGCGTCTCCCCTGGTGAGAGCGCGCAGATTCACTTACGTTCCCCTCGTTGACGTGTCGTGGACGGTGATTCGTGCGGTCGGGCTGACCGGCCGAAACTCCCGAACGGACCAGAAGCCTAGGCCCAACCGTCCTGCCGGTGCACGGCGGGACCGGGAATGGGGCGAAGTCGTTGCAAACCGCGCGGGCCGGTCGGAGTGTCGTCCGCCAGGCCCGTTCGTCCCAACTCCCTTGCCGGGCCCGCTCAGTGCGTGGTCAGGAAGGCGGCCAGCGCGTCGGCGATCCCCTGGGCGGCCTGTTGGCGCCACTGAGGGTCCGTCATCCGCCGGGCGTCCACGGAGTTGCGCATGTTACCGCACTCGATGAACACCTTGGGGACCGTGGAGAGGTTGAGCCCCCCCAGGTCGGAGCGGGTGTCCAGGCCCTCGTCGGCGATGTAGTCGGCGTAGGGCTCGCCGGTCGCGTCGTGGAAGTGCTGGCGAAGCAGCAGACCGAGCCGGTGCGAGGGTTCGACGATCGCCGAGTTGTCCGCCTTACCGGCGACCACCTTGGCGGGCATGATCACGTGGAAGCCGCTGCCGCTCGCCGGGCCGCCGTCGCCGTGCACCGAGACCGCGACGTCGGCGTGCGCGTCGGCGCCCGCCTTGGCCCGCTCGTCGATGCACGGGCCCCAGGCACGGTCGCCGTCCTGCACCAGCACCACCTTGGCGCCCCGGGCGGTCAGCAGGGCGCGGGCCCGGCGGGAGACGTCCAGGGTGTAGTCGGCCTCGGTGTAGCCGGAGTCGGTCTCGGTGCCGGTGGTGTCGCACTCCTTGCGGGAGTTGCCGATGTCCACCTGGCGGTTGATCTCGGTGGGGTGGGCGAAGTTGCCGGGGTTGTGGCCGGGGTCCAGCACGATGGTGCGGCCGGCGAGGTCGGCGGTGCCCCCGGGGGCCGCGGTGGGGGTCCCGGTCGGCGTTTCGGACGGCGTTCCGGTCGCTGCGGGTGTTCCGGTGGGCGTGCCGCCGGCCGGCGGGGCCTCGGGGGTGGCCGGGGCCTGGGTGGTGGACTGGACGGCGCCGGGCGGCGGCGCGGCCGTGGCGCCCGCCGGGCCGGAGTCGTCCAGGGCGCGCCAGCCCAACCAGCCCGCCGTGCAGAGCGGGACGACCGCGGCCACCACCGTGGTGGCGCGCAGCAGGGCGGAGCGGCGGCGGGGCGGTCGGGAGGTGGAGCCGGTCACGGGTGGGTCAGATCCTGTCCGAGGTGGGCGGGGTGAGGCCGTAAGCGGTCGCGATCGGCTTCCACTTGGTCAGGAAGTCGTTCTTCGCTTGGGTGGCCTGCGGGTTGAGCTCGTCCGCGTGTTTCTTGTCCGCCGTGGTCGGCGCCTTGTCGGAGCAGCCCTGGCCGGCGACGGCACGCGCCCAGCTCGCGTACGACCGGTCGATGTCGGCGGACAGCTGCCAGGCGGACTTGAGCGAGTTCACCGCGTCCGCGCCACCCGGCAGGTCCGTGACGCTCAGCTTGGAGAGCTTGGTCACCAGGCCGTCGCGCTGCTTGGCGCCGCTGTCGAAGACCTGGGCCGCGCTCTCGATGTCGGCCTTCGCGGGGCAGCTGTTCACCTTGGCGACCGCGTTGCCGATCTGGGCCCTGGCGTTCTCGCCCTCGCTGAGCAGACCGTCCAGTGCCTGCGCCTGGGCCTGGGCGCCTGGGCCCGGACCGGTCGCGGAGGGGGACGGGGTCCCGCCGGCCGGGGTGGTCGGGGCGGTGCTCGGCGCGGCGTCGGTACCGGTGGGTGCCGGGGCGGGCTGCGGGTTGCCGGAGCCGGCGGCCGTCGGGGCGGGCGCGGCCTGGCCGCTCTTGTCGTCGCCGCCCTGGCTCGCGTACAGCAGGCCGCCGCCGACCGCCAGCACCAGGAGCAGCGCGAAGCCGATCAGCAGCGGGGCCTTGCCCTTGCCCGGGCGCGGCCGGTCGTCCTCGTCGTCGACCGGGTAGTGGGTCGGGTAGTCCGGCTGGGCCCCGTACGGGGGCTGCGCCGGCGCGGCGGCCGGGGGCGGCGGTGGGTAGACGTAGCCGGGGCCGGGGGTCGTCGGCGCTCCCTGCGGGCCCCGGGTCTGCGGGGTCGCGTGGGAGGGGAACGGCGCGGCGGCGGGCGGCGGCGGGGCGACGGCGGGGAAGGCGGCGGTGGGCGCCCCGTGGCCCTGGGCCGGCGCGGCGTCGGCCGGGGGTGGGCCGAAGCCGGGGACTGGCGGGCCGAAGCCGGGCGCGGCCTCGGGGCCGGACGCGGGCGGGCCGAAGCCGGGCGCGGTGGCCAGGTACGGGCGGGCGCCCAGCGGCGGGCCCTGGTCGCCGACGGCGCCCGGGGAGGGGGGCGGCGCGACCGGGCCGGGCTTCGGTGGTTGTGCGCCGGGGGCGGGCGCGGCGGGCTGTGCGCCTTGCGCGGGGGGCGCGGGCTCGGCGTCCTGCCGCTGCGGGTTGCGGACCCAGCCGCCCGCGCCGCCGCGCGCGGTCGGGTCCCAGACCGCCGGAGCGGTGTTCTGCTGGTCCGTCATGTGCCGCTGGCCCCCACCGTCCGCCGATGCTCTGCCTGGTGCTGTTGCCTCGTGCTGCTGCCTGGTGCTGCCTGGTGCAGCCGCCTGGTGCTGCGCGGACACCGTACCGTTCGAACCCGCGGCCGACAGCCCCGGCACGACGTTAGAGCATCCGTGCGGGGCTGTGGGGGCGATCCGTTCAGGCGGCGGCGCGGCGCAGGACGCGCAGCGAGCCGGTCACCGAGACCTCCTCGAAGCCCTCGGCCAGCGCCCGCAGGTACACCCGGTACGGGGCCTGGCCGCCGTCCGCCGGGTCCGGGAACACGTCGTGCACCACCAGCAGGCCCTCCGGCGCCAGGTGCGGCGCCCAGCCCTCGTAGTCGCCGGTGGCGTGCTCATCGGTGTGCCCGCCGTCGATGAAGACCAGGCCCAGCGGGCGGCCCCACAGCGCGGCGATCTGCGGTGAGCGGCCGACCAGCGCGACCACGTGGTCCTCCAGCCCGGCGGCGTGCAGGGTGCGGCGGAAGCGGGGCAGGGTGTCCATCCGCCCGACCTCCGGGTCCACCAGGCTCGTGTCGTGGTACTCCCAGCCGGGCTGCTGCTCCTCCGAGCCGCGGTGGTGGTCCACGGTCAGCGCGACCGTCCCGGTCTCGCGGGCCGCCGCGGCCAGCAGGATCGCCGAGCGGCCGCAGTAGGTGCCGATCTCCAGCACCGGCAGCCCGGTCCGCCGGGCCGCCGCCACGGCCGCCGCGTACAGCGCGAGGCCCTCGTCCACCGGCATGAACCCGGTGGCCGCCTCGAACGCCGCCAGCACCTCGGGCGCCGGGCGGGCGCTCTCCAGCAGGTCGGACATGCGGTGCTCCTCGGGTTCGGGACGGCGGGCGGACGTGCTCGGACCCTACTCGACGGTAGCCGGGGCGGCCGCGGCAGGCTCAGCTTTCGAGCAGGGCGGCGGCGACCCGGGCACGGTGCGGGGCGAGCTCCGCGGCGATCGCCTCGACCTCGGCGGGGGTCGTCGTGACGGCGGCGGGCCGGGCCCCGCAGCGGTCCATCAGGGCAAGCCGTAGGTGGGTCGGCGGGTGGGTGGTGTCCACGGCGGCGCGCTCCCGGGCGCTGCAGCGCCGCAGCCGCTCGCGCTCGGTGTCGGGGACGGAGACGAGGCGCTCGCGCAGCCGCTCCCAGAACAGGTCGGCGGCCGGTGCCTCGTGCGTGTCGTGGGACTCCTGTGCGCGGGTCCCCTGTGCGCGGGCGGTGCGGCGGTGCCCCCGGGGACGCTGACGGCCGTCGGCGCGGGCCCGGCTGACGGCGATGCGCGCGGAGCCGCCGAGGAGGAGGGCCGCGAGCATGCCGCGGGCCGCCTCGGTGCCGCCGACCCGGGCGGCGAGCGCGTCCGCCCGGTACTCGGCCTGGTGGCCGGCCCGGGAGGTGAGCCGGTCGAGCAGTACGACGCCCCGGTACAGCAACCAGGCGACGACCTTCAGCAGCACGTTGGCGATCATCTCGCCGAACTGGATCAGCAGTGGAGAGCCCGGGTGGCGCAGGCGGCTCGGGCGGGCCAGCCCGTACCAGGCGGCGAGCGCCGTGATCGCGCTGTGGAGCCAGAGGGAGCGCCGGTGGTCGCCGTTGACGCGGTGGCCGAACTCGTGGCCGAGCAGGGCGATCCGCTGTTGGTCGTCGAGCGCCTCCCAGAGCGGCAGGCCGAGGGTGAGGACGGACCGCCGGCGGAACCCGAGCAGCCCGTAGGAGGCGTTGAAGCACTCGTCGACCAGGATGGTGTCGACCGGTTCGGCGCCGACCTCGGCGGCGACCCGGTCCGCCAGGCCGTACAGCGCCGGCGCCCGGTCGCGGTCGACCACGCTCTCGCCGCGTGGCATCCGCCCGAGCCGCGGCCGCAGCAGGACGACGAGCCCGAGGACGGCGGCCCCGAGGCAGCGCAGTGGGGTGTCGCCGGTGACGAGCAGCCAGAGTCCCCAGCAGAACAGGGCGGCGGTGGAGAGGTGGACGAGACCGGCGACCGCGGAGGCCAGCAGCCAGTCCAGGCGTCCGGTGGCCGAGGCCTCTCCCTCGGTGAGGTCCTGGAACAGCCGGTCGGCGCGGACGGTGGCGGCCCGTTCGCGCCGGGTGATCGCGGTGGCGGTCTCCGCCCCGGGGACGAGGTTCCAGTCGCAGGCCGGGCACCAGGCGGTGAAACGCGGGTCGGCGGTCAGGGACTCGCCGCAGTCCGGGCAGGGCGAGCCGTGGACGGGGGCGGGTGCGGTGGCGGGTATGTCGGCGGGCACAGGTGTAGGCACGGCCGGGATCATGCCAGTGAGTGGCGACATCGCACGCGCGTCCGGCGGCTCCGCCCCGTCCTGGAACGTGTTCTACCCGCCCCGCGACGCCCGTGCCAGAATCGGCCCGACCGTCGATCCACGCACACCGGGAGCAGCCCCATGCGCGCAGCCGTCCTGCACAAGACCGGCCAGGACACCCTCGACGTCCGCGAGGACGTGACGGCGGTCGGCTTCGGACCGGGCGCCGTACGGGTCCGGATGCGCGCCGCCAGTCTCTGCCACTCCGACCTCTCCGCGATGAGCGGCGTCCTGCCGCAGCCCGCGCCGTTCGTCCCCGGGCACGAGGGCGCCGGGGAGGTCGTGGAGGTCGGCGAGGGCGTCACCGGCGTCGCGCCCGGGGACCGCGTGGTGCTCTGCTGGATGGCCCCCTGCGGCCGTTGCGCCCACTGCGAGCACGGCCGCGGCCACCTCTGCATCGCCAGTCTGCGGCGGCTCGGCGCACCCGGCTTCCGGCTGGCGGACGACGGCACCGAGGCCTCCGGCTTCTACGGCACCGGGGCCTTCGCCGAGGAGGTGGTGGTCACCGCCGACGCCGTGATCAAGGTGCCGTCCGACCTGCCCTACGAGGCCGCGGCGCTGATCGGTTGCGGGGTCACCACGGGCATCGGCGCCGCCGTCAACACCGCCGAGGTCGAGCCCGGCTCCTCGGTCGCGGTGATCGGCGCGGGCGGGGTCGGCGTGGCCGCCGTCCAGGGCGCCCGGGTCTGCGGTGCCGCCCGGATCACCGTCGTCGACCCGGTGGCCTCGCGCCGCGAACGGGCCCTCGCCTTCGGCGCCACCGAGGCGATCGCCCCCGAGGAGCTGAAGGCCTTCGCCAAGGGCCTGCCGGGCGGCGGCTTCGACTACGTCTTCGAGGCGGTCGGCCGCTCGGCCACCGTCCGGGCCGGCTACGACGCGGCCCGACGCGGCGGCGCGGTGGTCGTCATCGGTGCGGGCGCGCAGGACGACCGCGCGCAGTTCTCCATGGGGGAGCTGTTCTTCAACGAGAAGCGCCTGCTGCCCTCGCTGTACGGCGGGGCGCCGGTGGCGCGCACCATCGGGCTGGTCGTGGAGCTGTGGCGGGCCGGGCGGATCGACCTCGACGGGATGATCACGCACCGGGTCGGGCTGGCGGACGTGAACGAGGCGATCGCCCAGATGCGCAGCGGCGAGGCGCTGCGGACGGTGGTCTCGCTGGACCGATGACGCCTCGCCGCCGTCGCGCGAGGGCCCGCCGGGTGTTCCCCGGCGGGCCCTCGTCGTTGTTTCCCCTGGATCGTCTTCCCTGGCTCAGGCCCGGGCGCCGGCCGCGCGGTGGCGGCCGTGCGGGTCGGATCCGGGGGCTTCGTCGGCCGCGGACGCGCCGCGGTGGCGGCCGTGCGTCGCGGTGTCCTCGGCCGTCTTCTCGTCGGCGTCGGTCCCGTTGGCCACGGTTCCGGTGGTGTCGGTGAGGGTGTCGGACATGAGAATCGTCTTTTCCGTGCGGAGGGTGCAGGTCATCGGCGCCCGTCCGGCGCCGGCGGCGCACGGTCGGGTCCCCGATCGGGCGCTTCGGTACGCGCCACAGCCGGTGATCGCGGCCCGTGCCCCGGCCACCATAACGGCCGGGACGGACGAGATCCTATCGAGATCACGACGCGCGTCCCGCGTCGAGCCAGTGCCCGACCAGCTCCCGGTAGAGCGGCGACAGCACCTGCAGGTCCCCGTGCCGCGCCAGCACGCCCCGCCCACCGTCCAGCAACAGCACCCGATCCGCCCGCAACGCCGAACTGATCCGGTGCGCGATCACCACCAAGGTCCCGGGCCGGGCGGCGAAGGCCCGCTCCACCCGCTCCTCGGCGGCGGCATCCAGATGGCAGGTCGCCTCGTCCAGCACCACCAGCGGCGCGGGCGACAGATACGTCCGCACCAGCGCGATCAACTGCCGTTCACCCGCCGATAGTTCACCCGGATCGCCCAGTGCGCCCGCCACCCCGCCCAGACGTGCCACCAACTCCGCGGCGCCCAGCCGCCGGACGGCCGCGGCAAGCCGCTCCTGGCTGGTGGCCGGGGCGAGCCAGACGAGGTTCTCCCGCACCGATCCCGGGAACACATACGCCTCCTGCGGCAGCAGGGCGGCCGACGGCGCCGTCACCGTGCCCACCGCCGGAGCCATCAGCCCGGCGAGGAGCGCCGCCAAGGTCGACTTCCCGGTCCCGCTGGGCCCCACGACGGCGATGTGCTCCCCGGGGAGGAACGTCGCATCGAGCCCGTCGAGCACGGGCGGAGCGCCGACACCGTGCGCGTACCGGACGCCGTGCAGGCGCACCTCCCCGGCGGGGGCGACGCTCTCCGCGCCAACGCCCGCACCCTGCGTCCCGGACGCCGAGCCGCCTCCCGTGGCCGATGCGCTAGACCGGACGCCGGGCGGCCGGTCCGGCCCGCTGACATCACGCCGGCCGCCCTCGGCGATTCCCGCGCCGGGAGGGCCGCCGTCGGCCGTGACCGTCGCCAGGCGGTCCAGCACTACGGCGAGGTCGAGCAGCCAGCCGCCGACCGTACCGGCCAAAGTCCTTACGGCCGGATCGAGTTGCTGCAGCAGGTAGGTGGCGACGCCGAGCAGCTCGCCCGCGGTCAGCGCATCGTGCGCGAGCAGCCACGGAGCCGCGGCGAGGACCGCCGGCACCGGCAGCCGTCCACCGAGCGTCACGACGAGTGCGCGCAGGGCCGAGGCCCGGCCCAGCGCTCGGGAGGCGGCCGCGCTCTGCTGCGCGGCCTCGGCCAGCGCGCGGGCGACCTCCTCTCCGGTACCCGTCGCCTGCACATCGCGCAGCCCGTGCAGGGTTCGTCCGGCGTCGGCGGCGAGCCGCTCCTCGGCCAGCACGACCGTCCTCCGCCGCGCCACCATCGGGCGCAGCAGCCGGACGAACAGCAACCCCGCCGCCAGCAGCGGCAGCAGCACCAGTGGCAGGACGGCGGGCGCCAGCAGCGTCAGCCCGATCAGGGCGGCGACCAGCGTGACCCCCACCCCGCGCAGGGTGCGGAGCAGCGTCGCGGTCAACTGCCGTGCGGATTCGACCTGCTCGGTGAGCCTGGCGACCTCGGCCGGATCCGCCGAGGGGCGCGCGAGCGCACTGCGGACCACCCGCTCGACCAACGCGTCCCGCAGCGGCTCCACCACCCCGGCGAGGTACGGGAACCCGGCCCGTGCCGCATACGCCCGGACCCCCATCGCCACCCCGAACCCCGCCGACCAGGCAGCCCCGACCGCCGGCCGCCCGGCCAGGAACCCCTGGTCGACCGCGGCCGAGACGAACAGCCCCGAAAGCAACGGCGGCAGCGCCTCCACCCCGGACCACAGGAGCAACCGCACCAGCGCTCGCCGGGTACTGCCCAACTGCCGGAACAACAACCCCCACCCCGAAGCCCGCCGACGCCTGCGCCGCCCGCCCGGAGCCCCGGCGACCCGCTGACGCGCGGGTGCGTGTGCGGTTCGGGGTGGGCCGAGGGGGCGGGGCTGCTCGGGTTGCATGGGAGTCCGTCTCCGTCGGGGGCGGCTCGCGCAGGAAGTCGATCGGGCCGACTTCCTGCGCGCGAGGCGCAGCGGCATGGGAAGTCGACGTCGTCGACTTTCTGTACGGCGTGGGAAGGGGCGCACCGGAACTCAGGCCGTCGCTGCCTGCAGCGCCGTGTCCGACAGGGCCGCGCGGTAATCGGGGTGGGGCAGGAGAGAGGTGTGGGGGGCCAGGGCGCGGAGGCGGCCGGCGTCCAGCCAGGCGACGAGGTCGGCGCGGGCGGCGATGGTGGCGCGGTGGGCGATGACCAGGCGGGTGCGGCCGTGGGTGGCGTGGTCGAGGGCTTGGGTGACCTGGTGTTCGGTGGCGAGGTCCAGGCCCGAGGTGGCGTCGTCGAGGATGACGACCCGGGTGGGGCGGGCCAGGAGGCGGGCGAGGCCGAGGCGTTGCAGTTCGCCGCCGGAGAGCCGGAGGTCGTCCAGCGGTGTGTCCCACCCCAGGGGCAGTCGCCGCAGGAAGTCGTCCGCCCGGGCGGCGGCCGCCTCGGCCGGTCCGGCGCCGGCCAGCGCGTCGCGGACCGTACGGCCGACCAGCGCGGGCCGGGCGAAGGCGTAGCCGACCGCCTGCCGCAGCTCGTCGGCCGACAGGCTGCTCACCGGGACGCCGTCGATCAGCACCGTGCCCTCGTCGGGGTCGCGCAGCCGTCCGGGCAGCGCCGCCAGCAGGGACTTGCCGGAGCCGGAGCGCCCGACCAGGGCGACCGTCTGGCCGCCGGGGACGGTGAGGTCGAGCGGACCGAGCAGTACCCGGTCGCCGTCGCGCACCACCACGCCCCGGAGCGAGACCTCCCCGGGCCTGCCGGCCGGGAGCGTCGCCGTACCGCTGGGCGCGGGCGCGAGCGCCAGCAGTTCGTCCACCCGGGCCTGCCCGGCGCGTGCGTGGGCGACCCCGACCAGCGCCTCGACCTGCTCGAACAGTCCCGCGCCGAGCGCCGCCCAGCCCGCCGCCGCGGCGAGCGCGCCGGGGGCGAGGGCGCCGTCCGCGAGCAGGGCCCCGGCGGTGGTGAGCACCGCGACCTCGATCAGGGCGATCAGCAGGGTCGCCTGCCAGGCGGTGCGTCGCTGGGCCGCCCAGAGTGCGTGTCCGGCGGCGGAGAGTTCCGGCAGCGGCGCCAGCACCCGGGCGGCCTCGCGCTGTTCGGCGCGCGCCGCGTGGATGCTGCGCAGCCCGGCGAGGGCGCCGCTGAGCCGGCCGGCGATGTCGGCCTGCACCTCCTGGTAGCGGGCGAAGACCGGCCCGGCCTGGCACAGGAAGAGCCGGATCAGCAGGACTCCGGGCACCACGCCCGCGAAGAAGGCGAGCGCCAGCCACGGCGACAGCACCGCGAGCCCGACGATCGCGCCGACCGAGGTGAG
This sequence comes from Kitasatospora sp. NPDC004669, assembly GCF_040609455.1. NCBI lineage: Bacteria > Bacillati > Actinomycetota > Actinomycetes > Kitasatosporales > Streptomycetaceae > Kitasatospora > Kitasatospora sp. NPDC004669. The sequence goes on along the minus strand of NZ_JBEXKB010000038.1, from coordinate 16,655 downwards.
CAGTGCGGTGGCGGCGCCGAGAGCGGCGGGCAGCCGGCCGCCCGCGTCGCCCGCCGAGCCCAGCAGTCGGGCGGAGAGGTCGCCGGGCGGCGGCCCGCCGTGCAGTCGGCCGCCCGGCCCGAGGGCGAGCAGGTGGCGGAGCAGGCGTCCGCGCAGGGCGGCGGTGGCCTCGGCGGAGCAGGCCGGTCCGGCGGCCGCGGCGGTGGCGTTGGCGGCGGCCGCCGCGCCCAGGACGCCGGCGAGCAGCAGGAGCGCGTCGGGCCCGGACCGGTGGCCGAGGACGGCGTCGACGGCCCCGGCGAGCACGGCGGGCAGGGCGAGGGTGGTGCCGGCCTCGACCGGCAGGGCGATGCCGAGGGCGAGGGTCCAGCCGGTGGGGCGGCGGGGCAAGTCGTGCCTCCCGTCGGGGGATTGGAAACAGTGGGAGAAGACGGGTGCCGCCCCCGCCTGTCCGGACAGGCGGGGACGGCACCCGGCGGCTACCGCCCGATCGGCCGGTGGCCGAGCCGACGGCTCAGCTGTTGGTGAAGATCAGGCAGGTCAGGATGAGACAGGTGTACTGGCAGCCGCTGCCGTGGCCGGTCAGCTCGACGGACTCGGTCTCCGGCAGGTCCTGCAGTGCCGCGAGGTCGGTCTCGAAGTCCACCATGTTCTCCATGATCGGGTCCTCCCCTTGAGTTCACGCCCGCCGCGATCTGCCTGCGGGCGTCTGGTGTTGACCCCGGGCGGCCTCCATCCGCCGCACCGGGGGTGATGCCCCGGACCGCACTGGGCCCGGGAGTCCGTGGAAAGCCGGGATCAGCCCGGTCGGCCGGTCCGCAGGAACGCGGCCAGCAGCTCGTGCAGCACGGCGGCGCCCTCCTCGGCCAGCACCTCGTGCCCGGAACCGGCCGCCTCGACGTACCGGAAGTCCACCCCCTCGACCCGACCGATCCGCAGCAACTCATGCCGCAGCGACCGGGATTGGCTCACCGGCACGACCTCGTCCCGGTTGCCGTGCACCACCAGCAGCGGCGCGCTCAGCCGGTGCGCCAGCTGCAGCACGTCGCGTGGGCCACGGGCGTCCGCGATCGGCTCGCCGCCGCCCAGCCGGGTGGTCAACGCCCGTACGGGGGGCGCCGCTTCGGCGAGCAGCCGGGCACCGGACAGGAACGGGGCGACCACCGCGCAGCGGGCGACCTGCTCGGCCGGCGCGTGCGCGGCCGCCAGCAGGGCCAGGAACGCGCCGTAGCTGACCCCGAACAGTGCGGGCGGTTCCAGGCCGAGCGCCGCGCGCTGGCCGGCGATGCCCTCCAGCAGGTACAGCACGTCGTCCAGGTCGGGCCCGCCCCAGGCGCCCCGGATGGCCAGCGCGTGCGGCACCCCGTAGCCGGTGGAGCCGCGCTGGTTGGGCGCGACCACCGCCAGGCCCTCGGCGGCCATCCGCTGCAACGCCGGGTCGAACTCCAGCCGCCAGGCGTCCGCGGGGCCGCCGTGCAGCGCCAGCACCAGGTGCGGGCTGCTCAGCCAGGAGTCCCCGCCGTACACCACGGCCTCCAACGGGCCGGCCGGGCCCGCGAGTTCGAGGCTCTGCGCGGGCTGCCAGCGGCCGCCGTCGCCGGGCGGCGTGCTGCCGTCGAGGCGCCAACCGGCGGGCGGGGTGTGGGCGGAGCGCAGCCCGCCGGGCTGCCAGGGCAGCACGGTGTCCCGCCACGGGCCGGGCAACCCCGAGCCCAGCGGCGCGAGTTGGAGCGGAAGCGGCATCGGGCCCGAGCCGGCCGGGACCGGGCCGTGCGCCAGCAGGGCGTCCAGGTCCAGGGTGGCCAGGGCCGCCGGGTGGTCGGGCGAGGAGTACGGGATCCGCAGCCCCGCCTCGCCCCAGTGCCCGACCGCGCCGAGCCGCCCGGGCGGCACCGGCAGCGGGTCCAGCCGGCTGACGGCGGGCCGCCACAGGGCGAGCGCCGACCCGGCGCCGTGGTCGATCTGCACCGCGACCCGGGGGCCGTCCGCCGCCTGCCGCAGCGCGACCGGCCGCAGGAACATGCCCGCGACGTGCAGGCGTTCCGGGAACCGCAGCGGCTCGCCGCCGCCCAGCACGCCCCAGCCGAGCCGGTCGACGCCCGGCGCGTCGCTGCGCACCATCGCGAAGCGGCTGTCCGGGTCGAACAGCACCAGCCGGTCGTTGCTGCGCTCGCCGATCTCCAGCAGCGGCGTGGTGGTCCCGCTGCGCAGGTCCAGCGCCACGCTGCGGACCAACCCGCCGGCCACCCGGTCCAGCGCGAGCAGCGCGCCCGCGTGGTCCAGCCAGACGCCTCCGCCGTGCAGACCGGGGATCTCGGCGACCTGTACGGGCTCGCTGCCGTCCGACCGGACCAGCCAGGCGGTGGTCGTCGGACGGGTGTCGGTGCCGAGCGCGAGCGCCACCGGTGTGCGCGGACCGGCGCCGGGCGACACCGGGAGCGGCAGCAGGCGCAGTCCGGGCATCCGGAGCGAGGCCAACTGCTGCTCGAAGGCGGCGTTCTCGCCGTGCGAGAGGCGGACGAGGTCGTGTCGCTCGCCGTCGTGCCGGCAGATCAGCACCGAGCCGTCGGGCAGCGCGATCAGCTGCGAGCGCAGGTTCTCCGAGCGGTTGCCGGACAGCGGCAGCGGGGTCGGCGCGGCCGGTTCGCCGTTCGTCGGGAGTCGCCAACTCTCCACGTACCAGCCGCTGTCGGCGGTCGCTGCCAGGCAGGCCGCGTGGCTGCCGTCGGCGGAGAAGGCGAAGCTGAGCCGCCGCAGGGCCTGGGTGGTGGTGCGGGTGGCCACGTTCATGCCTCGCTCACCCCGCCCGCGCCGGAGGGGATTCGGCGCCGGGTGGGCGGGGCGGGGTCGAGCCAGAGCCGGGGGCCGCCGTGGCGCAGTCGGAGCAGGAAGGCCAGCGGGCCCGCGGTGCCGGTGCCGTAGGCGGTGGCGCAGCCGGTGCCGGTCTCGTCGGGGAGTGCCAGCAGGCCGTTGCGCAGGGCGGCTCGGGTGGCGGTCAACTGACCCAACTCCTCGGCGCCGTTGCGGAATTCGTGCTCGTCGGTGGCCTCGGCGAGGTCCAGCAGGTACTCGCCGTCGCCGGCCAGTCCGTGGCAGGCGCTCACCCCGCTGTGCCAGCGCCCGGCCAGTACGGCCCGCCCGGCGGCGCGGGCGAGGTCGAGGGTGGCGGCGTCGCCGGTGGCCCGCCAGAGCCGGAGCAGGAAGCTGCCCGCACCGGAGGAGCCGCTGCACCAGTGGGAGAGCCGGATGTGCTCGGGGTCGGCCGCGCTCTGCGGCCACCAGGCGGTCCGCCGGTCGACGCCCCACCGTACGGTCGCGGCGAGCGTCCGCCCGGCGTCGACGGCGGCGCCGAGTGCGTCGGCGCGCAGGGTCTGGTCCTCGACGGCTGCGGCGGCGGCGAGGAGGAAGGCGCCCACGCCCGCCGCGCCGTGCGCGAAGCCCAGGTGGGTGATCCCGGCGAGCGCCGAGTCGAAGTCCGCCGGCACCGGCCAGACCGTCCCGTACGACTCCTGTCGTGCGGCGGTCAGCAGGGCGCGGGCGCAGCCGGCGGCCCGGGGGAGGAAGTCCTCCCCGAAACCCTCCCCGAAACCCTCCCCGAAACCCTCCCCGAAACCCGCCCCGAAACCCGCGCCGATGCCGGCCTGGAAGTCCTCGGCCCCGAAGTCCTCGGCGGCGAAGCGGAGTTGGGTGAACCCGGCGCCCGCCGCGCCGTGGCACACATCGGGGTTGGGCCACTCGACGGCGACCCGGCGGGCGAGTCCGGCCGCCCGCTCCGCCAACCCGGCGTCGCCCAGCGCGCCCGCGGCGTCCAGCAGCGCCCACGCCGTCCCCGACCGCCCGAAGTGCAGCCCGGGCAGTACCACCGGCTCGGCCGCGATCCGCCGTTCGATCCAGTCCGCGGCGGTACGGGCCGTGCGCGCGGCCTCCGCCCGTACCTCCTCCGGCAGCCCGTCGGCCGCCGCGGCCCGGGCCAGAACGGCGAGCACGCCCGCGGCGCCGTGCTGCACGTTGCACGGGTCCGTCCGCTCCCCGGCGGGGACGACGGGCCAGAGCCGGTCGGGCCGCTCGGGCGTCGCGGAGGCGGCGAGGTGTCGCAGGCCGTCGCGCAGCAGACGGTCGAGGGTCGGGCCGTCGCTGTGCCGGGGCGCGGGGCCCGCGTGCTGCCGGGCGGCGGTCTGCCAGAGCGGGGCGACGCCGGCGGAAGCGGTGCCGCGCAGCGCCGCCCGAACCCGCGCCACCCCCCACCGCTGCCCGGGCTCCTCCGCCCGCAGCCCCAGCACCAACGGCGCCAGCCGCCGCGCCGTCGCACCCGTGCGGGCCGCGAGGGCGAGCCAGCGCCCGAGACGCCCGGCGACCGGCCGCGCCTGCGGCAGGTCCTCCGGCAGCAGCGGGTCGTGCCCGGTCGCGAGCAGGAAGAGCAGCCCGCCGAGTGCGTACAGGTCCACGGCCGGGTCGGCGACACAGGAGCCGGCGAGGGCGAGCCGCCCCTGTTCCGGGGCGCGGTAGCCGGGGGTGCCGGCCGAGCCCGCCCGGTGGCCGGTCTCGGCGGCGAGTTCGAGGTCGACCAGCCGCAGGCCGCCGTCCGGGCGGACCATCACATTGCCGGGGGAGAGGTCGCGCAGCACCAGCCCCTGGGCGTGCACCCGCTCGACCAGGTCGAGCAGCCCGTGCACCACCGGCTCGGCCTCGGCCCAGTCCACGTCCGGGCTGCCGTCGCGCCGCAGCCGGGCCGCGACCCAGGTGCCCAGCGGCTGTCCGGCGATTCGTTCCTGCACCAGGAAGACGGAGTCGTCCTGCTCGATCAGTTCGACGGCGCGCGGCGCCAGCTCCTGCCCGTCCAGGCGGGCGAGCAGCGCGGCCTCGTGCCGCAGCGCGTCGCGAGCGTCCGTCCCGGCGCGGTCGACCTCGATGTGGGCGCGGGCCTGCTTGACCACGACCTCCGCGCCGCTGGCCGCCTCCCGCCCGAGGAACACGCCGCCCTTGGCGCCGTGCCGTGCGGCGGCGGTCACCGCGTACCGCCCGGCCAGCAACACCCCGCCCTTCCGGCGGCCCGCGACGACGGCGGCCGCAGGGGCGGTGGGCACGGTGAACGGGTCCCGCACCCACCCCGGCGCCCGGTACGACCCGCCGCGCACGTCCTCGGCCCGCTCCCCGGCGGGCCCGCGCAGCACCGACCGGTACTCCCCGTCGTTGCCCAGCTCCGCCCGCGACGCGAACGCGCCGTACCGGTAGTGCACCCGGCTGCCCGGCCGGTACGGCCGGTCGGAGAGCACCACAGGGCCCGGCAGCCCGGCCGTGGCCCGGTCCAGTTCGGCCGCCAGCCGCTGGAACTGGGCGTCGTCCACCGGGTAGACGGTGATGAACTTGCCTGCCGAACCCCGGTCGCTGTTACGGGAGTTGAGCTCGTGCAGCCGCTCCTCCCCGGCGGCGAACTTGAAGCTGCACGGGTCCGCGGCGAGCACCCGCACCACCGCCGCGAGCACCTCCCCGCCCACCACCGACGCCGCGCTCACATGAAGCTTCCACCCCTGCTCCGGTAGGGGCGATGACGCGGACGGCCTGGCCGTGCACCAGAAGCCACCGACGGTGACGTCCCAGCCGCCGTCGCCTCCCCGGCTGCCGGCACCGGCCAGCGCCGCCCGCGTCGTCTCCGGCCACGAGCCGGCCGCACCCGGCCCGCGCCCCGCCGATCCCCGGTCCCCGGCCGTACGCAGCGATGTGCCCGCCCTCATTCGCCGCCACATCCCTTCGTCTCGGCCGTCCCGCCGCGGGTGCCGCTGCTCGGCACCCGCGGCACCACGGCCCGGCTTGATCGGTTTCCTCGGAATGAACGGGAGCGCCTCGACAGGCAGGAACGCCACATCCCTGTGTTCCGCCATCGGTCCGGTCGCACCAGGACTTGATCCGGCGGACCCCTTCTCGACCCCCGGCTCGCCAAGGGCCGGGGCGACTGGGGCAACTCCCGTTCGCAGGGATGAAGTTAGTTTCGAGAAAACCGAAGCCTCAACGCAGACCCGGTCACTTCACTCGTAAGGGTGATCCGTAGGCGGTTTCGAATTTGTGCGAGGGTCCTGTTGTGCGCCACGAGCGCCCGGCGCGCGGGCCCGCACGGCTCGTGCGGGCCCGCACGAGCGTCCCACCGCAGGTTGACACGCCTCCGTGTCGGGTTGACGCGCATCCGTACGCCCACGGCACCCGCGTCCGAACACCGACGGAGTCGACCCCCCGAACGGCCGAGGCCCGACCGCACCCGCGCGCACGGTAGTCTCGACAGGTGCCGAAACTGTCCGACGTCATCACCGCGCTCGAAGAGGTCTACCCGCCGCAGTGGGCGGAGTCCTGGGACGCCGTCGGCCTGGTCTGCGGGGACCCTCAGGCCGAGGTCCGCCGCGTGCTGTTCGCCGTCGACCCCGTCCAGGCGGTCGTCGACGAGGCCGTGGAGTGGGGCGCCGACCTCGTCGTCACCCACCACCCCCTCTACCTGCGCGGCACCACCAGCGTCGCCGCCACCACCTTCAAGGGCCGGGTGGTGCACACGCTGATCACCAACGGCATCGCGCTGCACGTCGCCCACACCAACGCCGACCACGCCGACCCCGGCGTCTCGGACGCGCTCGCCGAGGCGGTCGGCCTGCGGGTCACCGGCCCGCTGGTGCCGGACCCGACCGACCCGCTGGGCCGCCGCGGCACCGGCCGGATCGGCCTGCTGGAACCCCCGCTGGCCCTGTCCGCCTTCGCCGCGCAGGTCGCCAGGGGCCTGCCCGCCACCGCCGCCGGGGTGCGCGTCTCCGGCGACCCGAACCGGCTGGTCAGCCGGGTCGCGGTGTGCGGCGGCTCGGGCGACAGCCTCTTCGCCGACGTACGGGCGGCCGGCGTGGACGCCTACGTGACCGCCGACCTGCGCCACCACCCGGCGTCCGAGGCCACCGAGGCCGCGCCGGTCGCGCTGATCGACGCCGCCCACTGGGCCACCGAGTGGCCCTGGCTCGCCCTGGCCGAGCGCGCCCTGCTGGCCGCCGCCGACCAGTGCGGCTGGGCCGTGGAGACCAAGGTCTCCCACCGGGTCACCGACCCGTGGACCGCGCACGCCCCCATGTCCTTCACCGCCTGACCCGATTCACAGGAGCTTTCCGCTTGAACGCCGCGCCCGCCGACCAGATCCGCCTGCTCGACCTCCAGGCCATCGACTCGAAGCTCGACCAGCTGGCCCACCGGCGCCGGAGTCTGCCGGAGCACGCCGAGATCGAGAAGGCCAAGGCCGACCACACCGCCCTCAAGGACCTCGTCGTCGCCGCCGAGGCCCAGAAGGGCGACACCGCCCGCGAGCTGACCAAGGCCGAGCAGGACGTCGAGCAGGTCCGCTCCCGCGCCGCCCGCAACCAGCAGCGCCTGGACTCCGGCGCGATCACCTCGCCGAAGGACCTGGAGAACCTCCAGCACGAGATCGGCTCGCTGGCCAAGCGCCAGGGCGACCTGGAGGAGGTCGTGCTGGAGATCATGGAGCGCCAGGAGTCCGCCCAGACCCGGGTCGAGGAGCTGAGCGCCCGCCTGGAGCACTCCACCGTGGTCCTCACCGAGGCCGAGGGCCGCCGCGACGCCGCCTTCGCCGAGATCGACGGCGAGGCCGACAAGGTCAAGCGCGACCGCGAGACCGTGGCCGCCGTCATCCCGGCCGACCTGCTGAAGCTGTACGCCAAGCTGCGCGAGACCCAGGGCGGCGTCGGCGCGGCCCGCCTCTACCAGCGCCGCTGCGAGGGCTGCCGCACCGAGTTCTCGATCACCGAGCTGAACGCCATCAAGGCCGAGCCGGCCGACAAGGTCGTCCGCTGCGAGAACTGCTCGCGGATCCTGGTCCGCACCGCCGACTCGGGCGTCTGAGCCGGTGCCGTCGCGCTTCATCGTCGAGGCGGACGGCGGGTCCCGGGGCAACCCGGGGCCGGCCGGCTACGGCGCGGTGGTCCGGGACGGAGACACCGGGCAGCTCGTCGCCGAGGCCGCCGAGTTCATCGGCCACGCCACCAACAACGTGGCCGAGTACCGGGGACTGATCGCCGGCCTCAAGGCGGCCCGTGAGCTCGACCCGGACGCCTCGGTGGACGTCCGGATGGACTCCAAGCTGGTCGTCGAGCAGATGTCCGGGCGCTGGAAGATCAAGCACCCCGACATGCAGCCGCTCGCCGCCGAGGCGCGCACGGTCTTCCCGCGCGGCCGGGTCACCTACACCTGGATCCCGCGCGAGCGGAACAAGGACGCCGACCGGCTGGCCAACGAGGCGATGGACGCCGGCCAGGCCGGCCGCCGGTGGGAGCCGAAGCCCGAGGCCGCGGTCGTCGTCGAGCCGCCGCTGGAGACCCCCGCCCCCAAGGCCGGCTGGGCCGCCCTCGCCGACCTCGGCACCCCCACCACCTTCGTCCTGCTGCGCCACGGCGAGACCCCGCTCACCCCGGAGAAGCGCTTCTCCGGCAGCGGCGGTACCGACCCGGAGCTCTCCGACAAGGGCCGCTGGCAGGCCGAGCGGGCCGCCGAGGCGCTGGCCGCGCGCGGCAGCATCCAGGCGGTGGTCGCCTCCCCGATGCTCCGCACCCGGCAGACCGCCGAGACCGTCGCCGCCCGGCTCGGTCTGGAGGTCCGCTACGAGGACGGGCTGCGTGAGGTCGACTTCGGCGACTGGGAGGGCCTGACCTTCGGCGAGGTGCAGGAGCGCTACCCGGAGGACCTGGCCGCCTGGCTCGGCTCCGCCAAGGTCAAGCCGACCGGCAGCGGCGAGAGCTTCACCACGCTCACCCACCGGGCCGGTGTCGCCCGGGACAAGATCCTCACCCGGTACGCGGGGAAGACCGTACTGGTGGTCTCGCACGTCAGCCCGATCAAGACCCTGATCCGGCTGGCGCTCGGCGCCCCGCCGGACTCGATGTACCGGATGGAGCTGTCCGCCGCCTCGATCTGCGCCGTCCAGTACTACGCGGACGGCAACGCCTCGCTGCGGCTGCTCAACGACACCTCGCACCTGCGCTGACGTCCGTGGGCGGGCCCGGCGGCCCGCCCACACATCCCGGGAGCACGCCCGCACGCTCAGTGCACGTCGGCGACCACCACGTCCAGCTGCCACGGCTTGCGCGCCGTGCCCTCCGCCGCCAACTCGACCCGGTGGCCCAGCCCCAGCAGCGCGTCCATCAGCTCACCCGGCGTCTTCGGCTCGGCCCCGGTGACCAGCAGGTCCCGGACGAGCCGGCCCTTGGTCGCCTTGTTGAAGTGGCTGACCACCGTGCGCTTGCCGCCCCGCTCCTGCAGTACCCGGACGGTCGCGGTACGGGAGGCCACTTCGCCGACCGGCTTCCAGGCCGCCGCGTACGCGGAGCTGCGCAGGTCCAGCACCAGCCCGTCCGCCGCCTCCGGCAGCACGGAGGCCATCGCGCCCCGCCAGTACGCGCCGAGCGCCCCCGGCCCCGGGAGCTTCACGCCCATCGAGCAGCGGTAGGACGGGATCCGGTCCGAGATCCGTACCGCGCCCCACAGGCCGGAGAACACCAGCAGCGAACGTTCGGCCCGGTCGTACGCGGCGGCGTCCAGGGTGGCCAGGCCCAGGTTGTCGAACAGCACCCCGGTGTACACCTCGGCCGCCGGACGGGCACCCGCCGTCGGCAGACCGGCGTTCTTGGCGATCTCGCCGCGCAGACCGGGGGTGAGGCCCAGTACCTCGGCCGCGGTGTCCTCGTCGCCCCGGCAGAGGCCGACCAGCGCGTCCAGCACCGCGCCGCGCGCCGCCGTCAGCCCCGGCAGCGACAGCCGGTCGAGCGCGACCGGCTCGCCGTCCCCGGACCCGGCCTTGCCTTCCGAGGGCGGCAACAGCACCAGCACAGCGGACTCCTCAACAGTTTGTGGCGGACGAACCCCGCCACCCTACTGCGGCCGCTCCGGCTCCCAGTGCCACACAGAGGGGCGAGTAGTACCGCACGTTCAGCCGCCGGAACCGCTCGGTGCGCTCACTCACCCGCCCGAACACCACCGGCCCGCCCACCCCGCGCGCCAACAGCACCCCGGCCACCGTCCGCACCCCGGCCCGCCGCACCCGCTCCGGCCCCACCTTCGGCAGCACCCCGGCCTCCGCCCCCACCAGGTACGCGGCCGTCCCCAGCAGCCCCGCCACCGCGACGCACGCCGCCGCAGGTGGCACTCCGTCACCCGCCCCGACCACGGCGTCCGCGAACTCCTCCGGTGTCCGCAACGGCCACGGCGTCACCGCCCACACCGCGTGCAGCACCCCGGTCACCCCCAGGCCCGCCGCCACCACACCCCCGGCGACCCGCACCGCACCACCCATCACCCGAACCCCCTTCGCGCACGCCCACTCGCCCCCACCCTACGAGCGCTTACACCGCCCCCGACGGCCGCGCGCCCGGTCGGCGATCCGGCGGGAGCGCCCGACGTTCACCACTACGGTGAGCAGCGAGGAGAGCGAGCGAGGCGACCGTGCGCCCCCCTGGACCTGGTGCCCGGTGACGGCGACGCCGTGGAGGAGTCCCCGTCCGTGCGACTGCCCGCGGGCCTGCCGGCGCAGACCCGGCGGGCGCTGGAGTCCGCCGTACGGGCGGCTGCCGAGGCCGTGACGGCCGGGCGGGTACGGGTGACCGGGGCGCCCGCCGGGTCGGACACCCGCCACCCGGACGGTCCGATTCGTAGCCCCTGGCCCGCCCCGGAGGTGGGAGGATCGGTCCGTGTCCCATGCCGCCTCACTCGCCGCCCCCGCCGACGGCCGGCGCCGCCGTCTGCTCGTCCTCGCGATCTGTTGCATGAGCCTGTTCATCGTCGGCCTGGACAACACCGTGGTGAACATCGCCCTGCCGGTGATCCAGAAGGACCTGGACGCCCCGGCCTCCGGGCTGCAGTGGATCATCGACGCCTACACCCTGGTGCTGGCCTCGCTGCTGATGCTGTTCGGCTCGGTGGCCGACCGCTTCGGCCGCCGCCGGGTGTTCCGGATCGGGCTGACCTGCTTCGCGCTCGGCTCGCTGCTGTGCAGCCTGGCGCCGAGCCTGGAGTGGCTGGTGGCGTTCCGGGCGCTGCAGGCGGTGGGCGGCTCGATGCTCAACCCGGTGGCGATGTCGATCATCACCAACACCTTCACCGACCCCGGCGAGCGGGCCCGGGCGATCGGCGTCTGGGGCGGCGTGGTCGGCATCTCGATGGCGCTCGGCCCGCTGCTGGGCGGCTTCCTGGTGGACGGCGCCGGCTGGCCCTCGATCTTCCTGATCAACGTCCCGGTGGCGCTGGCCGCCATACTGCTGACCGTCCGCCACGTCCCCGAGTCGCGCGCGCCGAGGCCGCGCCGGCTGGACCCGGTGGGCCAGCTGCTGATGATCGTCCTGCTGGGCTGCGGGACCGCCGCGATCATCGAGGGCCCGGGCAACGGCTGGACCTCCCCGCTGATCCTCGCCCTCGCCGCCGCGGCGGTGGCCGCGCTGATCGCCTTCCCGCTCTGGGAACGGCGGGTGGCCGAGCCGCTGGTGGACCCGCGGTTCTTCGCCAGCGCCCCGTTCACCGGTGCCACCGTCACCGCGGTCTGCGCCTTCGCCGCGCTCGGCGGCTTCCTCTTCCTCAACACCCTCTACCTGCAGGACGTCCGGCACTACGGTCCGGTCGAGGCGGGCCTGTGGACGCTGCCGATGGCCGGGCTGATGCTGGTCTGCGCGCCGCTGTCCGGACGGATCGTCGGCAGCCGGGGCCCGCGCCTGCCGCTGGCCGTGGCCGGGACCTGCCTCGCCGCGAGCGGCCTGCTGCTCACCCGGCTGACCGCCGACTCCCCGCCGACGCTGCTGCTGGTCGCGTACGCGCTGTTCGGCTTCGGCTTCGGCATGGTCAACCCGCCGATCACCAACGCGGCGGTCTCCGGCATGCCGCGCGCCCAGGCGGGCGTGGCCGCCGCGGTCGCCTCGACCAGCCGCCAGGTGGGCCAGTCGCTGGGGGTGGCGGTGATCGGTACGGTCGTCACCTCGGCGGTGGTCGGCCCGGTGGCCACCGGTTTCGCCCCGGCCAGCCACGCCGGCTGGTGGATCCTGGTCGGCCTCGGCGCCGTGATCCTCGCCCTCGGCCTGCTCACCACCACCGCCTGGGCCACCGGGACCGCCGCCCGGGTGGCCGCCCGCCTCGGCGCCGAGCCGCCCGCGGCCCGGTCCGGTGTACGGGAGGCTCCGCCCGAGCGGCTACGATGACCACTACGGCGGAAGAGCCGGCCGGGCGGTCGCGACGGGTCCCTGACCCGCCGAGGAACGTCCGGGCTCCACAGAGCAGGGTGGTGGGTAACGCCCACCCGGGGTGACCCGCGGGACAGTGCCACAGAAAGCAGACCGCCCACCGCTTCGGCGCGTGGGTAAGGGTGAAACGGTGGTGTAAGAGACCACCAGCGACCGGGGTGACCCGGCCGGCTAGGTAAACCCCACCTGGAGCAAGGTCAAGATCGGTGCCCTCGGGCACCGTGCGCGGACGTTTGAAGGCTGCTCGCCCGAGTCCGCGGGTGGACCGCACGAGGCTGTCGGCAACGGCAGCCCTAGATGGATGGCCGCCTCCCCGGGCCGCGCAAGCAACCCGGGAGACAGAACCCGGCGTACAGGCCGGCTCCATCCGCCGTACCAGGGGCTTTGCCCCCGGAAGGGCCTCTGACCTGCGTCGGAGGCCCTTTCCGATCTTTCGGGGGCTTGCCGTGTTACGCGGCGAAAAGTCCCTCGGATGTCCCTCGGACGGCGCTGAAAGTCCCTGAAAAGTCCCACGAGATGATCTTGGCCATCGGATGGCGCCTGCTGCCCGAATCGCTGCAGGCGGCTCGCGAGAAGTCCAAGGTCACAGCCGTAGTGACCTGACTTTATGAGGGCCGGGCCCCCTTCCGCGCACGGCCCGGCGATTCCTATCGTCCGGGTGTATACATGATCGGAAAGGAGACCCGGCAAGGTCTGTCTAGGTCGGGATCGACGTGCATCGTAACCGGTCCCAGATCGCCGTTGTCGACCAAAACGGCGCGGTGCAGGTCAACCGGAACGTCCCCAACGGGATCGAGACGGCGCTCGGCGTGATCGGGTACCCGCCGATCGGTAACCCTGGGCGTTGGAGGCCGCCTACGGCTGGGGCTGGCTGGTCGAACTCCTCGAGGGCTACGGCTGCGAACCCCACCTGGTCCACTTGCTGCGGTGCGAGGCGATCGCCTCCGCCAGGCCGAAGAACAACAAGGTCGATGCCGCCCACCCTGGGCCAGCTGCTGCGGGCCGACCTACTCCCGGAGGCGTGGATCGCTCCGCTGGACGTGCGCCAGCAGCGCGCCCTACTCCGCCATCACTTCCAGCTCGAGCGCCTGCGCACCTTGCGTAACCGGATCCACGCGGTCCTCGCCGATTTCGGCCATGCCCGCGACGGCGGATGCTTCAGCGCCCCAGGCCGCGCTTGGCTGCAGGAACTGGTTCTGCCGGACGCGTCCCGCCGCGCCGTCTACGACGCGGCCTCGCCCGCATGCCGACTGGCCGCCGCACACCTCACTCGAAGAGGCGACCGGCAAGTCGCCTTTCCTGAGCTGGATTTCTCAGACGCCCTCTATGATGCCTCACTCATTGCTTCGACAAGGAGAGCACGAAGAGCTGGCGCTCCGAAGGTCAGCAGCTCCATATCGCTATCGGCGTTGTCTGCCACCGAGCGGTCGAAGGTAACATTTCGCCGCTTGGTGCCAAGTAGCGGCTGCTCACCTCCATCTACTGGAAAGCTCATCACGGAGCAAGCTCCAGCCAGCTCGAGACTGTATACCCCCAACTGTCCTGGGACCGGGGTAAGTCGTGGTCCGGTGAGGGGATTTCGGGTGAGTATCTCGTGTATGTCCTCCAGGGTGATCACTGGCTCCAGTTGCGGTGGTGATTCAGGGTCAGGTTCTACCAGGTCTGATAGGCGAACGGAGGCAGACGTCGCCAAGGTGACCTGGTCGTGGATTGCGTTGACCTGGCGGGTGATCTCCTCCTGCTGGTGGCCTGGTTCGCTCATTGCCGCGCTTCGGATGGCCTCCTCGGTGGCAGCAAGGACGGGTTGAGCATCGCCGACGATGTGGATGAAGTCGCCGAAATCTCCCTTGATGCCCTCGTAGACGCGCTGCTCGACCGTGTCGGCGTAGAAGTAGTTGCTGATGCTCACTACGGGATACGACGCGTTGATTCGATCCACGCGGCCGATGCGCTGCTCGACCCGCATGAGGTTCCAGGGCACGTCGTAGTTGATCAGTCGGCCGCAGGTCTGGAGATTGAGTCCTTCGCTCATGGAATCCGTTCCGATGAGGACGCGGATTTCCTTGTCTCGGAACCGGGACTTGAGCTCGGCCTTCGAGATTGTCTGCCAGGTGTCGCTCGCGGGGGCGTACACCTCCCCGCCTCGGCCTGAGTAGGTGGCGATCCGCCCGTACACAGCTGCGAGGTGTTCTCGCAGGAAGTCCATTGTGTCCGTGTACTGCGTGAAGATCACGACCGAGTCGTATGAGCTCCACGTCTCGTTCAGGTCCTCGATGAGCTGCTTGAGCTTGGAGTCCTCGCCGCGGCGGTAACCGAGGTCGTCGATGAAGCGGCGCAGTTCTGCCAGTTCTGCCCCCAGCAGCTCACCCCGTACGTTCAGGTCGACGACTTCGAAGAGTGCGTCGTCTTCGGTGCTGAGGCGGTCGTCTTCGTCCAGGAGGTCTTGGAGGGCGGCGCCTGCGCTGAGCACCTCGAGGCGGCGCTGGAGCGAGGTGCGGATCGCGTGGAAGGAGCTGGTGAGACGGCGTCGGTAGACGGTCATGATGAAGCCAAGCGCCTGGCTGTGCTGATCACCCTGGTAGGCGTTGTAGTGGCGACGGATGTAGTCGTCGATCCGTTGGTAAAGTTCCTTTTCCGGTGTTGTCATGGGGATGAACTCGTCGTTGACCTCCCTCTGGGGAATGACAACATCAGCTTTGAGAATGCCGAGTTCTTGATAGCGGCGCATGGTTTGTCTGGTCGTGCGGAAGACCCGGTCGCGCATGGGGGTGTGGGCGCTGAGCCACTCCCCTGCTGCTGCGGTCTGTTCGAGAGACCAACGGCGGACCATGCTCGAGGTGAGCGGGCGACTGTGCATCTTGACGATTGCGCCAGCCTTGGCGAAGCTCAGCTGGTCCTTGATGCGCTGTTCGAGGCGGACGTCCCGTCGCGTTGCCAGGTCGCCCTTCTCAAAATAGTCGGTCAACAGCTTGTGGAGGAAGAGCCAGTCCCTCTTGTCAGGATCCTCCTGCAAGTTGGTGTAGTAGCGCTGGAAGTCTGCCGCGCTGCGGCCCCACCCCCCGGGCAGGCCGAAGAGTTCTATGAGGTCCCATGCCTCGTGCGGGGACATCTGCATCGGGGTGGCCGAGGCCAGGTAGAGCGCTTGCCACATTCGCCTCTCCTTCATCTCCTGCAACAGGGAGAGAAGCGCATTAGGCGATGCGTCGGGCCGTGAACCACGGCGGCGCGCATGGTGCGCCTCGTCGACGAAGACGATGTCCCAGGGGCCGGCTTCGAACAGCTCGTGGCGTCGGTCCCGGCGTCGGGCCAAGTGGCTGGAAGCCAGGACGACGGGGAAGGCTTCCTTCGAGGCCCGGCTCCTCCTGCACCTCCTGCTCGGCCAGGGGTGGAATGCCGACGAGATCGCGAAAGTCGATTGGGCCGATCCGGGTCGGTGCCGTACAGTTCACCGTACCGACGCGGGGTGGAGCAGCTCGGTAGCTCGCTGGGCTCATAACCCAGAGGTCGCAGGTTCAAATCCTGTCCCCGCTACTCAGACGTGAAGGCCCGGTATCCACCGGGCCTTCACTGCGTGTGGGCCGGTTCGGACCTGGTTCTTGGCGAACAGGGCACCGAGGTCGCAGAACGCGTCAACGTGCTGGGCTGCACCGTAGCCGCACGCCGCCCCGGCAATCTGCCTCCACGACCCGGGGCAGGTCGTTGAGTCAGTGCTCATGATCACCCGGATTTGCTCGGACAGTGCTCATGATCAGCCGACGGTGCTCACGGAATCGCGGACCCTACACGTGGGACGGTGGTGCTGTACTGGGCGGCTTGGAGGAGGTAGGACTCGCGGTAGCGGGTGGCCGGCTCCTGGGCCATCAGTTCGGCGTGCGTGCCCTGCTCGATCAGGCGGCCGTGGTCGAGGACGACGATGTGGTCGGCCTTGGCGGTGGCGCCGAGGCGGTGGGTGATGAGGATGACGGTGACGCCGAGGCCGGTGAGCTGGCGGATCTGCTCGAACGTCTCGACTTCGGTTTCGGGGTCCATGGCGGAGGTCGGTTCGTCGACGACCACGAGGGCGGGAAGCCGGCCGTGGGCGTCGGGGGTGGTCAGCCGCAGATGGGTGCGGCCGAGGGCGACCTTCTGCCACTGGCCGCCGGACAGGCCGACCCCGCCTTCGAAGCCCTTGGCGATCAGGGTGCCCCAGCCGCGGGGCAGTTCCTCGATCACCGGGTTGAGGTCGGCGTAGTCGGCGGCGGCTTCCAGCTGCTGTTGGCCGCAGGCGACTTCGGGGCGGCCGAGGAGCAGGTTGGCGCGCAGCGTGAACGACCAGCGCTGGAAGTTCTGTGCGAGCAGGGCGACGCTGCTGAAGAGCTGGTGGCGGTCGGCGGTTGCGGTGTCGATGCCGTCCCACCGGACGCG
>NZ_JBEXKB010000037.1:0-93934 GCF_040609455.1 Kitasatospora sp. NPDC004669 | reverse complement strand
CGGTGCCGAAAGGGAGAAGCGACCAGCGAGGCACGAGCGCCGGAGCGCCGACCGTCGGCACCGGGTCCCAGCGCCCCGGAGGCGAGCGGGCGAGTCACCGTCACTCGGCGAAGTGGTCCCAGCCGCCGACCCGGTCCCAGGGCGCGCCGTCCACCGTCACCCGGCCGCTGCGCGAGCCCCGCGGACGACCGGTCACCTCGCCCACCACCCGCCAGCGGGCCGGGAGTTGGACCCCGCGCGGGAAAGTGGCCACGATCGCATGGTCCTCACCGCCGGACAGCACCCAGACCAGCGGGTCCACCCCGACCGCCTGGCCGATGTCGGCCATCTGCGCCGGGACGTCGAAGTCGGCGGCCTTGAGGTCGATGTCCACGTCGCTGGCCCGGGCCACGTGGCCGAGGTCGGCGACCAGTCCGTCGCTCACGTCGATCATCGAGGTGGCACCCAACTCGGCGGCGGCCGGGCCCGCGTGGTACGGCGGCTCGGGCCGGCGGTGCGCCTCGACGAAGGCGCGCGGGGAGCGGAAGCCGCGTTGCAGCACCGTCAGCCCGGCCGCCGACCAGCCGAGCCAGCCGGTCACCGCGACCACGTCGCCGACCTGGGCGCCGGAGCGCGTCACCGCCGCGCGCCCCTGGAGGTCACCGAGCGCCGTGATGGCCAGCGTGACCGTGTCACCGCGCACCACGTCGCCGCCGACCACCGCCGCCCCGGCCACCTGGCACTCGTCGCGCAGCCCGTCCATCAGCTCGGTGGCCCAGGTCGTCGGCAGGTCGGCGGGTGCGACCAGCCCGAGCAGTATCGCGGTCGGCACCGCACCCATCGCGGCCACGTCGGCGAGGTTCTGGGCGGCGGCCTTGCGGCCCACGTCGTAGGCGGTGGACCAGTCCCGGCGGAAGTGCCGGTTCTCGATCAGGACGTCCGTGGTGGCCACCACCCGGCCGTCCGGGGCCTTCACCACCGCGGCGTCGTCCCCGGGACCGAGGTCGACCGCGTCGGTGAGCGGTACCCGGGCCGTCAGCTCCTTGATGAGGCCGAACTCGCCCAGCTCGCCCACGGTCCCCTGCATCTGCCGTCCTCTCGCGTTTCCATCCGAATCCAGTCCCCGTCGCGCTCCCCCGCGCGCAGCGTACGCCCTTCGGGGGTGCAGAAGTCTCCCCTCCCCGGCCCACTGCGCGGTAGCGTGGTGATCAGTCTGCCGGTGAGCCCGCTCCCACCCCTGTGCCCGACCGGGCGAGCACGGCGGCGATCCCCGTTACCGACCGCCGGGAGGCCCACGTGGTACAGGCATACATCCTGATCCAGACCGAGGTCGGCAAGGCCAGCTCCGTGGCCGATACGATCGGCAAGATCCCCGGAGTGCTCACCGCCGAGGACGTGACCGGCCCGTACGACGTGATCGTCAAGGCCGAGGCCGAGACCGTGGACGATCTGGGCCGCATGGTGGTCGCCAACGTCCAGAAGGTCGAGGGCATCACCCGCACCCTGACCTGTCCGGTGGTCCACCTGTAAGCCCCGGCTACCATCGGCGGGTGGGCAGAGAACTCCGCATCCCCAAGGCGCTGACCGCGCTTCCGGCGCCGGTCCGCTGGCTCGCCGTGCCGGTCGCGCTGACCTGCACGGTCGTGGTGCTGATCGGCAGCTGGAGTTCGGCCGACCCGGACGTCGAGGTCCCACAGCCGAGCGGTAGGGCCGCGGAGTACTGCCGCGCGCTGGCCGACGCGCTGCCGCGCGAACTGCTCGGGCACGCCCGCAAGGACCCGTCGCCCGCGTCCCCGTACACGGCGGCCTGGGGCGGCTCGCCGCGGACGGTGCTGCGCTGTGGCATCGACCGGCCGGAGGAGTTGGACGGCGAGCACGCCAAGGACTGGTCCCCGACCGTGGACGACGTCACTTGGTGGTCGCAGCAGCTCGGCGACGGCGGCTACCGCTTCGTGACGACCATGCGCGCCGCCTACGTCGAGGTGACCGTCCCGGCGGGGGCCGCGCAGAACCCCTTCGACCCGGCGGCCGCCCTGAGCGACCTGGTGAAGGCCAAGATCCCGGGTTGAGCCGTCGGCGAGCGGGCTGAGCCCGACGGGACGTACCGAGCGGGACGACGTACCGAGCGGGACGCACCGAGGGCGGGCCGGGAGCTTCCCGGCCCGCCCTCTCACCGTCGGTACGACTACCGCAGCCCGGTCGAGCGGCGCAGCGCCGACTGCAGCAGCCGGTCGATCAGCTCCGCGTACGCGACCCCGCTGGCCTCCCACATCTTCGGGTAGGCGGAGATCGGGGTGAAGCCCGGCATGGTGTTGATCTCGTTGATCATCCAGCTGCCGTCCTCCAGGAGGAAGAAGTCCACCCGGGCCAGGCCCTCGCAGCCGAAGGCCTCGAACGCGGCCACCGCCTGGCGCTGGATCTCCGCGGTCTCCTCGGCGGTCAGCCGCGCCGGGATCTGCACCTCGGAGGAGTCGATGTACTTGGCCTCGAAGTCGTAGAAGTCGAAGCCCTCACCGACCAGCACCTCGGCCGGGACGCTGGCCCGCGGGCCGTCCTCGAACTCCAGCACGCCGCACTCGATCTCGCGGCCGGAGACCCCGGCCTCGATGATCAGCTTGGGGTCGTGCCGACGGGCCTCCTCGATCGCCGCGTCCAGGTCGGCCAGATCCTTGACCTTGGTGATGCCGATGCTGGAGCCGGCCCGGCAGGGCTTCACGAACAGCGGCAGGCCGAGCGCGGCGGCGCGCTCGCGCACGTCCGCGCGGCCCTGCTCGGTCTCCCAGTCGCGCGGCCGCACGATGGTGTAGTCGCCGACGCCCAGACCGTGCGAGGCCAGGATCCGCTTGGCGAACTCCTTGTCCATGCCGGCCGCGCTGGCCAGCACGCCGTTGCCGACGTACGGGACACCGGAGAGCTCCAGCAGGCCCTGCAGGGTGCCGTCCTCGCCCCACGGGCCGTGCAGCAGGGGGAACACCACGTCGACGTCGCCGAGGACCTTGGGGGCGCTTCCCGGCTCGCTGAAGACCACTTCCCGGTTGCCCGGGGAGGCGGGCAACGCGACCTGCCCGTCGACGGACTCGGCGATGTGCGCCACGTCCGGCAGCCTGCCGTCGGTGATGGCCATCCGGGCCGGCTCGTCACTGGTCAGCGCCCAGCGGCCCTCGTGCGTGATGCCGATCGGCAGCACGTCGTACTTGTCGCGGTCGATCGCCCTGAGCACACTGCCCGCGGTGGAGACCGAGATCGCGTGCTCGGAGCTGCGTCCGCCGAAGACCAGCGCGACGTGCGCCTTCCGGGCGGACGGGTTCGGGGAGGACTGTTCGATGCTCATATCAAGTTTGAGACTACCGTGCGACGCGTTTCCGGGAAGTCAACGCCCACCCGAGGCCCCGGAAGGCCAGCCCGGAGAGTCACCCGGCCCCGCCCCTCCCGGCCCCGTCGCACAGCCTCAGCGCCGTTCGGCCTTGGCCGAGCGCGACATCAGCGTCTGCAGCGCCTCCTGGGTCGGCCGCCCGTTGTGCACCACGTCCACCACGGCCTCGACGATCGGCATGTCGACCCCGCTGCGGCGGGCCAGGTCCAGCACCGACTCGCAGGACTTGACGCCCTCCGCGGTCTGCCGGGTGGCCGCGATGGTCTCGGCCAGCGACATGCCCCGGCCCAGGTTCATGCCGAAGGTGTTGTTGCGCGACAGCGGCGAGGAGCAGGTGGCGACCAGGTCCCCCATCCCGGCGAGCCCCGCGAAGGTGTGCGGGTCGGCTCCCAGCACCTCGCCGAGCCGGGTGGTCTCGGCCAGCCCGCGGGTGATCAGGGTCGCCTTGGTGTTGTCACCGAGCCCCATTCCCGCCGCCATGCCGACCGCCAGGCCGATCACGTTCTTGACCGCGCCGCCGAGTTCGCAGCCGACCACGTCGGTGTTGGTGTACGGCCGGAAGTACGGCGTGTGGCAGGCCGCCTGGAGCCGCTTGGCGACCGCCTCGTCGGTGCACGCGACCACACTCGCGGCGGGCTGCCGGTTGGCGATCTCCTTGGCCAGGTTGGGCCCGCTGACCACCGCGACGCGCTCCGGGCCGACCTTGGTGACCTCGTCGATCACCTCGCTCATCCGCTTGGCGGTGCCGAGTTCGATGCCCTTCATCAGGCTCACCAGCACGGTCTGCGGCTCGATCAGCGGCGCCCAGGCGGCCAGGTTGTCGCGCAGCGTCTGCGAGGGCACCACGAGCACCGCGAAGTCGGCGCCGGCCAACGCCTCGGCGGCGTCGGTGGTGGCCCGGACGGAGTCGGGCAGCCGGACGCCCGGCAGGTAATCCGGGTTCTCGTGGGTGCCGTTGACGGCGTCCACCAGCTCCTGGCGGCGGGCCCACAGCACCACCTCGCAGCCCGCGTCGGCCAGCACCATCGCGAAGGCGGTGCCCCAGGACCCCGTCCCCATCACTGCGCAGCGGGTCACCGGCCCGTCCCCTCACCGTCGTTGTCGTTCTCGGGGCCCTTGGCCCGGCGGCGCTCGGCCAGCGCGGCGGCGGCCCGCTCGCGGGCGGCCTTGCGCATGTCGTAGCGCTCGGCCGGCGGCTCCTCGCCGCGGATGTCGGCCAGCACGGCGGTGATCGCCGTCATGATGTCCTCGGTCGCGTCGGCGAGCACCTGGCCGGTGAGCTCCTGGCCCTGGTACTTGCTGAGGTCCACCGCGGGCCCGGCCGCGACGGTGACCCTGTGGCGCGGGAAGAGGTTGAACTTGCCCTTGCCGTAACCGGGCCGGCCGTACGGCGGGATGATCTCGTGGGCGCCCCAGTGCGCGACCGGGATGACCGGCGCACCGGTCATCAGCGCGACCCGGGCGACGCCGTTCTTGCCGGTCATCGGCCACAGGTCCGGGTCCCGGGTGAGCGTTCCCTCCGGGTAGAACTGCACGCACTGGCCGCTGTTGACGGCGTCGATCGCGGCCCGAAAGGCCTGCGCGGCGTCGGTGGACTCACGGAACACCGGAATCTGACCGGTCTTGCGGAGCATGAATCCGATGAAGGGAATCGAGAACAGCGAGGACTTACCGAGAATCCGCGGCGGCCGGCCGCTGTTGTACTGCCAGTGCGCGTAGACGACCGGGTCGATGATCGAATTGTGGTTCACCGCGGCGATGAAGCCGCCTTCCTTCGGAATGTGCTCCCAGCCCCGCCAGTCGGGCTTCACCAGGGCGGTCGTCACCGGCTTCACCAGCACGGCCGCGAAGCGGTACCAGATGCCGTAGTCGGCGTTGCCGAACTTGGCGTACGAGCGGCGGGCCACCCCAGCTCCTTCTCATCACGTGCGGCACCAGGGGTGCCGCGGTCGGTGCGTCCCGGTGGCGCGCACCGGCCTGCCCGGTGCCCGGTTCGCGGGCGCGGGCGCGGAACAGTGTCGCCCGGCCGCTCATCGGCTGTCGAGCGACCGCGCCAACCCGCCCTGCGGTCGTGATCAAACGCACGTCCGCACAGCTCGGACGGCCTGGCGGGGGCTCCGGCACCGGCGTCACAATGACGCCGATGACCCAGGACACCGTACGCCCCGGCAAGCCTGCCGCGCCCGCCGCACCCACCACCGACTGGTCGCTGGTGCTGCCGCTCAAGCCGCTCGCCCTGGCGAAGAGCAGACTGGCCCCGTACGCCGGGCCGCACCGGGCGGACCTGGCCCTCTCCTTCGCGCTCGACACCGTCACCGCCGCGCTGGCCACCCCCGGTGTGGCCCGGGTCCTGGTGGTCACCCGGGACATCGCCGCCGGCGCCCGGTTGGCGGCGCTGGGTGCCCTGGTCGTCGCCGACGAGCCTGGTGGCGGCCTCAACCGGGCGCTGGCGCACGGCGCCTCGGCCGCCCTGACGCTCGCCCCGCGGGCCCCGCTGGCCGCCCTCTCGGCGGACCTGCCGGCCCTGCGCCCGGCCGAACTCGCCCGGGTGCTGGGCGCGGTGCCGTCGGACGGCCGGGCCTTCCTGCCCGACTCCCCCGGCCTCGGCACCACCCTGCTCGCCAGCGCCCCCGGCCGCCCGCTCTCGCCCGCTTTCGGGGACGGCTCACGGGCCCGGCACGCGGCCGGCGGGGCACTCGAACTGCGTCTGGCGGACGTGGAGTCGGTGCGCCGGGACGTCGACACCGGCACCGACCTCGGCGAGGCGGCGACGCTCGGCCTCGGCCCGTACACCAGCGCCCTGTTCGCCCGCCTGAGCGGCTCCTGACCGGAGGCCTGACCGAGGGTCCTGGCCCGGAGGCCTGTCCGACCCGCTCGCTATGCTGCTGACATGCAGGCCACCGCGTTCACCTTCGACCCCGACACCAGAGCCGGCTCCGTGCTGCTCGACGACGGGACCCCGGTGCCGTTCGACGCGGCCGCCTTCGACGCCGGCGGCCTGCGGCTGCTGCGGCCCGGCCAGCGGGTGCGGATCCGCACCGAGGGCACCGGTGAGGCCCGTCGGGTGGTCTTCGTGACCCTGCAGACCTTCCCCGACCCCGCCGATCAGGGCTGACCGACCGGGGCTTTCCGCCACTGCGCCCGCGCTGTTCCTACGGTTTTCCCCGCCTTGGGCGCCGGTCGCCGTCGAATCCTGACTAAGCGCCCGGAAAACGAAGGAGCCGCGGCCACCCGGTCTCCGCGATCGGCGGAAGGGGTGCCGCGGCTCTGAGCCGGAGGCCGTCCGAGGACAGTCGCGCGGACTTACTTGGCAGTGGTCTTGCGCGCGGTGGTCTTGCGGGTGGCGGTCTTCTTCGCCGGAGCCGTCTTCTTGGCCGTGGCGGTCGCCTTCTTCGCGGCGGTGGCCGTGGTCTTCTTGGCGGCAGCCGTGGTGGTCGCCTTCTTGGCGGCGGCCGTCTTCTTGGTCGCGGCCGCCGTGGTCTTCTTGGCGGCGGCGGCGGTGGTGGTCTTCTTGGCGGCGGGCGCCTTCTTCGCGGCGGTGGCCGTGGTCTTCTTGGCGGCAGCCGTGGTGACCGTCTTCTTGGCGGCGGCCTTCTTGGCCGCGGCCGGAGCGGCGGCAGCGGCGGCGGTGGCGCGCTTGGTGGCGGCACGCTTGGCGGCCGGGGTGGCGGCGACGCCGGCCTTGCCCGGGGTGAGGGAGCCCTTGGGGGCCTTCTTCACCGAGGGGCCTTCCTTCGGCAGCTTCTTGCTGCCGCTGACCAGGTCCTTGAAGCCCTGGCCGGGACGGAAGCGGGGGACCGAGGTCTTCTTGACCTTGACCCGCTCGCCGGTCTGCGGGTTGCGGGCGAAGCGCGCGGAGCGCTCCACCTTCTCGAAGGTGCCGAAACCGGTGACCGAAACCCGGTCACCGGCCACAACGGCACGGACCATGGTGTCGAGCACTGCGTCGACGGCCTCTGCGGCAGCCTTGCGACCGCCCAGCTGCTCGGCCACCGCTTCGACAAGCTGAGCCTTGTTCACGTCTTCCCCTTCGGAAACGGGCGCCGGATGATTCCATCCGTTCTTTTCGCACGTTAGGTATGTATCTGCGGACTTTCAATTACCAAACGCGCGAATCACCCTAGTGTCGCAATGGATTTGCGCGTCCGCGACCTCAGCCGAGGGGCGGGCGCCCCTCGTCGAGGTCATGTACAAAGCGACTCAACCGCCTTGCCGCCTCCGGAAGATCGCGCTTGGCGGTCTCCGTGACGATGAGCAGTTGACGGGTGAGAGCGGTCTTTGCATCGGCAGACACGTTCAGCGCATGCACGCGGGCGTGAGCTTGCTTCAACCGCTCGGCCACAAGCGCGTAGAGCGCTGCGACTTCCTGGTCGTCCGGCGCCTCAGCTGGTGCGGAGGTGACGTCCGGCCGATCGTCAATTCGGCGTTCGGATCCCCGGCCCATGGACTCCTCGGACGCGGGTTCGCCGCCCGCGTACGGAGGTTCATGGTGCCGGTGCATGTACTGATTGTGCCATCTACCCGCAGTTGTACTTGCGCGGGGCCCTCTTCCGCAAAGCCAAATGGGCAATCCGGGGCGGGCCTCGGCGCTAACTCGCGCTCCGGAACGACGGATGGCCCGGCCCCCCCGAGGGGAGCGCGGGCCATCCGGTCGATCGCCAGAATGCTTGTTCTGAGGGGAACTCAGGAGACCGGCAGCGTACGGGGCTTGAACGCCGGGCGGGTCGCCTCGTAGGTCGCGATGTCGGCCTCGTTCTGCAGCGTGATGCTGATGTCGTCCAGCCCGTTGAGCAGCCTCCACCGCACGTTGTCGTCCAGTTCGAAGCCCGCGGTGACGCCTTCGGCGCGCACTTCGCGCTTCTCCAGGTCAACGGTGATCTCGGCCGAAGGGTCACTCTCGGTGAGCATCCAGAGGCGCTCCACGGTCTCCTGCGGCAGCACGACGGTCAGCAGGCCGTTCTTCAGCGAGTTGCCACGGAAGATGTCGGCGAAGCGCGAGGAGATGACCGCGTGGAAGCCGTAGTTCTGCAGTGCCCAGACCGCGTGCTCACGGGAGGAGCCGGTACCGAACTCGGGGCCGGCCACCAGGACCGTGGCGCCCCGGCGCTCGGGCCGGTTGAGGATGAACGACTCGTCCTTGCGCCAGGCCTCGAACAGTCCGTCCTCGAAACCGGATCGGGTGACCTTCTTGAGCCAATGGGCCGGGATGATCTGGTCGGTGTCCACGTTGCTGCGGCGCAGCGGGACGGCCCGGCCGGTGTGGGTGGTGAACTTCTCCATGGCTCAGGCCTCCACGGCGACGTTGGTGTCCGCCAGGTCGGCGGGGTTCAGATCGGAAGGAGACGCCAGGCGGCCCAGGACGGCGGTCGCGGCGGCGACCTGCGGGGAGACCAGGTGGGTGCGGCCGCCCTTGCCCTGCCGGCCCTCGAAGTTGCGGTTCGAGGTGGAGGCGCAGCGCTCCCCGGGGGCGAGCTGGTCGGGGTTCATGCCCAGGCACATCGAGCAGCCGGCGTGCCGCCATTCGGCCCCGGCGGCGGTGAACACCTTGTCCAGGCCCTCCTCGACGGCCTGCAGGGCGACCCGGACCGAGCCCGGGACGACCAGCATCCGTACGCCGTCGGCGACCTTGCGGCCCTCCAGCACCGCGGCGGCGGCGCGCAGGTCCTCGATCCGGCCGTTGGTGCAGGAGCCGACGAAGACGGCGTCCACGGCGACCTCGCGCAGCGGGGTACCGGCCTCAAGGCCCATGTACGCCAGGGCGTTCTCGGCCGCCATGCGCTCCTGCGGGTCGGCGAAGTCCTCGGGGTGCGGGACGTCGGAGCCCAGCGGGGCGCCCTGGCCGGGATTGGTGCCCCAGGTGACGAACGGGGTCAGCTCGCTCGCGTCGATGAGGATCTCGTGGTCGAAGACCGCGTCCTCGTCGGTGACCAGGGTCCTCCAGTACGCGACGGCGGCGTCCCAGTCCTCGCCCTGCGGGGCGTGCGGGCGGCCTTCGAGGTAGGCGAAGGTGGTCTCGTCCGGGGCGATCATGCCGGCCCGGGCACCGGCCTCGATCGACATGTTGCAGACGGTCATCCGGGCCTCCATGGACAGGCTCCGGATCGCCGGACCGCGGTACTCCAGGACGTAGCCCTGGCCACCGCCGGTGCCGATCTTCGCGATGACGGCCAGGATCAGGTCCTTGGCCGTGACGCCCTCGGGCAGTTCGCCCTCGACGGTGATCGCCATGGTCTTGAACGGCGCCAGCGGCAGGGTCTGGGTGGCCAGCACGTGCTCGACCTGGCTGGTGCCGATGCCGAACGCCAGCGCGCCGAAGGCGCCGTGGGTGGAGGTGTGGGAGTCCCCGCAGACCACGGTGGTGCCGGGCTGGGTCAGGCCGAGCTGCGGGCCGACCACGTGCACCACGCCCTGCTCGACGTCGCCGAGCGAGTGGATCCGGACGCCGAACTCGGCCGCGTTCCGGCGCAGGGTCTCCAGCTGGACCCGGGAGACCGGGTCGGCGATCGGCTTGTCGATGTCCAGGGTCGGGGTGTTGTGGTCCTCGGTGGCGATCGTCAGATCGGTGCGGCGGACCTTGCGGCCGGCCAGGCGCAGCCCGTCGAAGGCCTGCGGGCTGGTCACCTCGTGGAGCAGGTGCAGGTCGATGAACAGGAGGTCGGGCTCGCCCTCCGCGCGCCGCACGACGTGGTCGTCCCAGACCTTCTCTGCGAGTGTCCGTCCCATCGGATTCCCTCCAGCCGGCCGCGTTGCCGGCCTTCTCGTGTCGTCGGGTAAACGCTTGCGCGGCCCCGTGCGGGGCGCGTTCCCGCGACCCGCACGCCGGAGCGCTGTCCACGATGCGGACACTCTGGCGAGGTCCCATCCTGGATGTCTCCCGGGCTGCTGCATCCAGAGTGGCGCTTTTCCCGGAAGATTGAACTTGCGTCTCGCGGAATGAGACTGCAGTCTTAGGGCATGGACAACACTAGCGGCGTCGGCGTTCTCGACAAGGCCGCTCTGGTGCTGAGCGCACTGGAGTCGGGCCCCGCCACGTTGGCGGGGCTGGTCGCCGCCACCGGTCTGGCGCGCCCCACGGCCCACAGACTCGCCGTCGCACTCGAACACCACCGTCTGGTCACCAGAGACATGCAGGGGCGCTTCATCCTCGGCCCCCGACTGTCCGAACTCTCCGCCGCGGCGGGCGAGGACCGGCTGCTCGCCACCGCGGGCCCGGTCCTCACCCACCTGCGCGACGTCACCGGCGAGAGCGCACAGCTCTACCGCCGCCAGGGCGAGATGCGGATCTGCGTAGCCGCCGCCGAGCGGCTCTCCGGCCTGCGGGACACCGTCCCGGTCGGCAGCACCCTGCCGATGAAGGCCGGCTCGGCCGCCCAGGTCCTGCTGGCCTGGGAGGAGCCCGAGCGGCTCCACCGCGGCCTCCAGGGCGCGCGCTTCACCGCCACCGCGCTGAGCGGCGTCCGGCGGCGCGGCTGGGCCCAGTCGATCGGCGAGCGGGAGCCGGGCGTCGCGTCCGTCTCCGCTCCCGTCCGCGGCCCCTCCAACCGCGTGGTGGCCGCCGTCTCCGTCTCCGGCCCGATCGAGCGGCTGACCCGCCACCCGGGCCGCCTGCACGCCCAGGCCATCATCGAGGCCGCGAACCGGCTCACCGAGGCGCTGCGCCGCAGCTGACCCGGCCGACTCCCCCACCCACCCCTTTCCCCATCCCCCACCCCTCCCCCACGAAAGACGAAAAGGCCCCGCTCGGAGTCGAGCGGGGCCCTTCACATCATTTCCCGGCGCAAAGCAAAAAGACCCCGACAACCGGGGTCTTCCAATTTCTGGCTGGGGTACCAGGACTCGAACCTAGACTAAATGAACCAGAATCACTCGTGCTGCCAATTACACCATACCCCAACACAAAGCAAGGGCCGATGGGCGAGCCCATCGGCTTCCTGCTTTGAAGTACCCCCGACCGGATTCGAACCGGCGCTACTGCCGTGAGAGGGCAGCGTGCTAGGCCGCTACACAACGGGGGCTCCTGGCGATCCCTTGCGGGATCAGTACCCCCGACCGGATTCGAACCGGCGCTACTGCCGTGAGAGGGCAGCGTGCTAGGCCGCTACACAACGGGGGCTTTCCAGGTGATCCCTTGCGGGATCAGTACCCCCGACCGGATTCGAACCGGCGCTACTGCCGTGAGAGGGCAGCGTGCTAGGCCGCTACACAACGGGGGCTTGATCTTCATTTGTACTGCGGTGCCGACCACGTGGATCGTACTGCGCTGGGGTACCAGGACTCGAACCTAGACTAACTGAACCAGAATCAGTCGTGCTGCCAATTACACCATACCCCACCAGAGTTGAACCCCTGCGGGCCCTTCTCAGGCGTTGCGCCTCTCAGTCGGTCCCTTCCGAGGGGCTTTCGCTCCCTCGTCCGTTCCCTCCCGGGCGGCGCAGAAAGAACATTACCCGACGTCTGCCCTGGCTCCAAAATCGATAACCGCAGGCAGCGGCGGGGAGGCCGTCCGGTGACCTCCGGATGCGCCGCGGGCCCGGCGTGAAGCCGGGCCCGCAGCCTGCTCAGCGGCCCGTTCAGGCGGCGGGCAGGGCGTCCAGGGCGGAGCGCAGCCGGCGCAGCGTCTCGGGGCGGCCGAGCAGCTCCATGGACTCGAACAGCGGCGGGGAGACCCGGCGGCCGGTGACGGCCACCCGCAGCGGCGTGAAGGCGAACTTGGGCTTGATGCCCAGGCCGTCCACCAACGCCTCGCGCAGCGCGGCCTGGATCGGCTCCGGGGTGAAGTCCGCGAGCTCCTCCAGCGCCTTGATGCTGGCCTCCAGCACCGGGCGGGCGTCGGCGGTCAGCGCCTTGGCGGCGTCGTCCGGGTCGACCGCGAAGTCGGCCGGGTCGACGAACAGGAAGCCGGCCATGTTGACGATCTCGCTCAGCACGACCATCCGCTCCTGGGTGAGCGGCGCGACCTTGGCGAGCAGGTCCAGCTGCTCGGCGGTCGGCTCGGCCGGCAGCAGGCCGGGGGCCTGCAGGTACGGCACCAGGCGCTGGACGAAGTCCTCCGGGGCCAGCTTGCGGACGTGCTCGGCGTTGATCGCCTCGCACTTCTTCAGGTCGAAGCGGGCCGGGTTGGAGTTCACCTTGGCGATGTCGAAGGCCGCGACCAACTCGTCCGTGCTGAAGATGTCGCGGTCCTCGGCCAACGACCAGCCCAGCAGGGACAGGTAGTTGAGCAGGCCCTCGCGGATGAAGCCGCGCTCGCGGTACAGGTTGAGCGAGGCCTGGGGGTCGCGCTTGGAGAGCTTCTTGTTGCCCTCGCCCATCACGTACGGCAGGTGGCCGAAGCGCGGGGTGGTGCCGTTGCCGACGCCGATCTCGGCGAGCGCGGCGTACAGCGCGA
The DNA here is from genome assembly GCF_040609455.1 of Kitasatospora sp. NPDC004669. NCBI lineage: Bacteria > Bacillati > Actinomycetota > Actinomycetes > Kitasatosporales > Streptomycetaceae > Kitasatospora > Kitasatospora sp. NPDC004669. Next base: position 81,194 of record NZ_JBEXKB010000037.1, on the reverse strand, counting down.
TCTGCCGCGGGGTGGAGGAGAGCAGGTCCTCGCCGCGCAGCACGTGGGTGATGCCCATCAGGGCGTCGTCCACCGGGTTGACCAGGGTGTACAGCGGGGCGCCGTTGGCCCGGACGATGCCGTAGTCCGGCACGTTCTCCGGCTCGAAGGTGAGCGTGCCGCGGACCAGGTCGTCGAAGGAGAGGGTCTTGTCGGGCATCCGGAAGCGCAGGATCGGCTCGCGCTTCTCCAGCTTGTAGACGGCGACCTGCTCGTCCGTCAGGTCGCGGCAGTGGCCGTCGTAGCCTGAGGGCTTGCCGGCCGCGCGGGCGGCCTCGCGGCGGGCGTCCAGCTCCTCGGTGCTGCAGTAGCAGGAGTAGGCGTGGCCGGCCTCGTGCAGGCGACGGGCGACGTCGGCGTAGATGTCCATCCGCTGCGACTGGCGGTACGGCTCGTGCGGACCGCCGACCTCCGGGCCCTCGTCCCAGTCGAAGCCGAGCCAGCGCATGGCGTCGAGCAGCTGGTTGTACGACTCCTCGGAGTCGCGGGCGGAGTCGGTGTCCTCGATCCGGAAGACCAGCGTGCCGCCGTTGTGGCGGGCGAAGGCCCAGTTGAAGAGGGCGGTGCGGACCAGGCCCACGTGGGGGTTGCCGGTCGGGGACGGACAGAAGCGAACCCGGACGGCCGGGTCAGTGTTAGCCACGCTTGATCACCTTGTTGGCGAGAGTGCCGATGCCTTCGATGGAGACGGCGACCTCGTCGCCGACGCTGAGGGGGCCCACCCCTGCGGGTGTGCCGGTGAGGATGACGTCGCCGGGCAGCAGCGTCATGGCCTCGGAGATGTGGACGATCAGCTCGGCGACCGAGCGGATCATCAGGGAGGTGCGGCCGGTCTGGCGGAGCTCGCCGTTGACCGTGCAGGTGATGGCGAGGTCGCCCGGGTCCAGGTCGGTCTCGATCCACGGGCCCAGCGGGCAGGCGGTGTCGAAGCCCTTGGCCCGGGCCCACTGGCCCTCGCGCTGCTGGACGTCCCGGGCGGTGACGTCGTTGGCGCAGGTGTAACCGAGGATCACCTCGGGCACCCGGTCCAGCGGCACCTCGCGGCACATCCGGCCGATCACCACGGCGAGTTCGGCCTCGTGGTGGACGTCCGAGGAGAACGGCGGGTACGCGATGCTCTCGGTCGGGCCGATCACCGAGGTGGAGGGCTTGAAGAAGGTGAGCGGGGTCTCCGGGACCTCGTTGCCGAGCTCGGCCGCGTGCGCCGCGTAGTTGCGGCCGACCGCCACGATCTTGTTGGGGAGCATCGGGCTGAGCAGCCGGACGTCCTGGAAGCGGTAGCTCTCGCCGGTGGGCTGGGGCTGGCCGAAAGGGTGGCCGGCCAGGGCGTGGACGACCAGCGAGTCGGGCTGGGAGGGGTCCCCCTCCACCACGCCGAAGGAGACGCTGCCGGCGGCAGGGCTCCCTTCCCGGACGGAAAACCTGGCAATGCGCACGGCTGGGCTACCCCTCGCTTCGTCGGCCGCCCGGGGCGCCCCCGGGCGCTGCTGGGCGCCTCGCCCTCCGTGGGCGCGGCCCCGTCAATCGTCGTCCAGGCTATCGCGTGGGGCCTCGCGTGACCGCTTTGTCCCTGTTCAGCGTTGTTGGGGCGGAAACGCCCCGAGCCGAAGGGCGCGCCGACCGTCGGCGTCGGGCCAGGAGCGCCCGGAGCCGAGCGGGCGGGCAAAGCGCGAGGGCGCCGGTGCCGCGGCCGCGGCGCCGGCGCCCTCGGTGGAGCGCTGGTCGAGTCAGTCCCGGAGGGCGACGACCGGGGCGACCATCAGCTGGACGCGGCGCGGGTTGGCCGTGCTGGCCGGCAGCTCGGTGCCGTACGTGACGACGTCCTCGGGCTGGCGGGCGCCCGGGATCTTGCTGAAGTCCTCGACCGAGGCCAGCGTGGTCCGGCGCGGGTTCGCCGTGGAGCGGCAGGACAGCGTGGACTTGGTGGCCTTCTTCGCCAGGGACATCGAGAGCACCTCGTGGTCGTGGCCGGGCGGATCCGCGCGGGATCGGCACCGGCCTGAGTGATTCCGATTGATTCGGAGGGGTTCTGGGCAGGCTGATCGGGGCCGCGCCCAGGAGACAGCCAGGTTACGAGATCTCATTCCACAGAGACCGTGACCAAAGCTACACATTGGCCTGTGATTTTGCTCACAAATTAATGAGCAAATCGCAGATATCCGACATATCGCCGCATCGGAATTACCCGACATTCCACCCGTAACGGGCATTCCAGCAGGTCTGCGACTCTTTTCGATCTAGGGCCTGGTTGGCATGTATCCGGCGAGTGTCCGAAAAAGGCGGTATTCCGGTCCAGTTACCGCACAGTCAGTGAAACGGCGCATGCGGTCGGTAGTACCGGGCGGCTGGTTCCAGCGGCCCTTGTTGGGATTCCCCGGCTGTGCTGGAATGCCACGGACCGTGGGTAGGGAGCAGTCCACCCCGGTGACCCGCTCTCCCGGACCGGCCGGGGTGCGGATGGAAACTCGACACCGTCCAGGCCGTGGCGACGCGGCGGGACGCCCGGTCCAGAGGTTGCGACGCCAGTGCAGGGACGTTTCAAAAGGGGTAGCGGCGCCGCGGGTAACCCGGAGTCGCGCGAGCCTGTGGCAGCCCCTCAACAGGCGGCGGCCCCCGGTGGCCCGACCGACCCAGTGACGACCGAGGTCCCCGGCCGCCCGGAGGATGACGGCCAGGACCGGAAGTCCACCAGGGACAAACTCCGAACCACGCTGACCAGGCGGCGCGCCACCGGTCTGAGCCGGTTCGCGATGCGCAACTGGCGCATCCGCACCCGTCTGATCGCGCTGCTCACGCTTCCCGTCCTGGTCTCGCTGGTCCTCGGTGGCCTGCGCATCCAGACCTCGATGGAGAACTCGCAGCAACTCGCCCAGATGGCCAACCTGTCCGACCTGGCCAAGAAGGCGACCAACCTCGCGGACGCCCTGCAGACCGAGCGCGACATCAGCGCCGGCTACATCACCAACCGTCCGAACGACCCGCTGGACGACGAGATCGTCACCGCCCGCAAGTCGACGGACGACCTCAGCCGCACCTTCACCGCCTCCTCCGACAAGTTCGAGAACCTCGAACTCTCCGGCGGTAAGGCCCTGCTGTTCCAGATCCGCAAGGACCTGAACTCGATCGCGGACGCCCGCAACACGCCGTACCAGAACAACCAGAACATCCAGGCGACGATCACCGCGTACGACGTGATCATCCGCGACCTGCTGTCCATCACCCAGGACATCGCGCTCGCCTCGAACAACACGGACCTGCTCGTCGCCACCCGCGCGCTGCAGCAGTTCTCGCTGGCCAAGGACGCCACCTCGCAGCAGCGCGCGCTGATCAGCGCCGGTCTCGCCAACCCCAAGGGCCCCGACCTCAGCCCGAGCGACGAGTCCTTCGGTATCCGCCTGCGCACCTCGTACGACAACTCGCTGCAGAGTTTCAACAACATCTACACCACGCACGACCTGGACAACCTGCGCGGACAGCTGAGCTACAACAACGTGGTCGCCGAGGCCGACCGCTACTCGCGCTCGATCCTCCAGCCCAGCGGCATCCACCAGACCGAGCCGGTCACGTACAAGGACTGGTACGAGAAGGCCAGCGCCAAGATCAGCGCCGAGCGCCGGATCGAGTCCAAGCTGATCGAGGACCTCGACGGAAAGGCCCAGGACCTGCAGTCCCAGGCCGACACCGAGGCCCTGATCATCGGTGCCGCCGTCGCCCTGGTGCTGCTCGTCGCCCTCGGTGGCGCCGGTCTGATCGCCCGCTCGATGGTGCGCTCGCTGACCCGCCTGCAGGCCGCGGCCGAGGACGTCGCCGAGCGCCGTCTGCCCGAGCTGGTCAAGACCCTCTCGGAGAGCGACCCGCACGACGTCGACACCACGGTCGAGCCGGTCGCCGTCGACTCGACCGACGAGATCGGCCACGTGGCGCACGCCTTCGACATGGTGCACAGCGAGGCCGTCCGCCTCGCCGCCGAGCAGGCCCTCCTGCGCGGCAACATCAACGCGATGTTCACCAACCTCTCGCGCCGCAGCCAGGGCCTCATCCAGCGCCAGCTGTCGCTGATCTCCGAGCTGGAGAGCCGCGAGGCCGACCCGGACCAGCTGGCCAACCTGTTCAAGCTGGACCACCTCGCGACCCGTATGCGCCGCAACGGTGAAAACCTCCTCGTCCTCGCCGGTGAGGACCCGGGCCGCCGTTGGACCAGGCCCGTTCCGCTCGTCGACGTGCTCCGCGCCGCCGCCTCCGAGGTGGAGCAGTACGAGCGCATCGAGCTCGCCGCCGTGCCGTCGGCCGAGGTCGCCGGCCGCGTCGTCAACGACCTCGTCCACCTGCTCGCCGAGCTGCTGGAGAACGCCACCTCGTTCTCCAGCCCGCAGACCCGCGTCCGGGTCACCGGCCACGCGCTGCCGGACGGCCGGGTGCTGGTCGAGATCCACGACACCGGCATCGGCCTGAGCCCGGACGACCTCGCCGACATCAACGAGCGCCTCGCCAACCCGCCGACGGTGGACGTCTCCGTCTCCCGCCGCATGGGCCTCTTCGTGGTCGGCCGCCTGTCCCTGCGACACGGCATCCGGATCCAGCTGCGTCCGAGCGACTCCGGCGGCACCACCGCGCTGGTCATGCTCCCGGTCGACGTCACCAACTCCGCCGACCGCCGCGGCTCCGGCCGCCCCGGCCCCGGCCAGGGCAAGCAGCAGCGCGGGGTCGCCCCGACGCCGCGCCAGCAGCGCCAGGTCCCGCCCGGTCGCCAGGGAAGCCCGGCCGCGCTCGGCCAGGGCCCGGCCGGCGGCGCCCCGCAGGGCGGCCGTCCGCAGCTCGGCCAGGGCACTCCGGCGGCTCCGGCCACGCCGACCGGCCCGGGTGCGCCCGATGGCCGCCCCGGTGGGCTGCCGACCCGTCAGGTCGGGCAGTCGCTGCGCGAGAACCCGGTCCCCCAGGGGCAGCAGGGCAAGCAGGGCCGGCAGGGCCAGGCACAGCAGGCTCCGGCCCAGCAGTCGCAGAACCAGCAGCCCCAGAACCAGCAGCCCCAGGGCCAGCCGCAGCAGTCGCCCCAGGGTGGTCTGCCGCAGCGCGCCCCCGGCCGTCAGGGCCCGCCGCAGGGCGGCCCTAAGGGCCTGAACGGCCTGCCGCGCCGCGGCCAGGGTCGACCCGCCCAGGAACGTCCGCGCACCGACGGCGCCCCGGCGCCGCGGACCGGCGAGCAGCCGCAGCACGGCCGCCCGGGCGGTCCCGGCGCGCCGCAGCAGGGTGCCCGTCCGGGCAACCGTCCGCAGGACGGCCTGCCGCAGCGTGGCCCCGGCCGTCCCGGCCCCGGCGCCCCGGGCCAGCAGGGCCCCCAGGGTCCGCAGGGCCAGCAGGGCCAGCAGGGCCAGCAGGGCCAGCAGGGCCAGCGCCGTCCGCAGCGCCCCGGCCCGGACGCGCCGCGCCGCGACCGCCAGCCGCAGCTGCCGGCGCAGCAGCAGGCCCAGCCGCTGCCGTCGGCCGAGCCGGCGCCGGTGGAGAGCACCCAGCAGTTCGCCCGGCCGCGCTTCGAGGCCAGCCAGATCGACCCGCGCGACCCGCTGGGCCTCGGCCTGGTGGAGCCGGTGCTGCCGAACGTGCCGAACCCGGCCCAGCCGCAGCCCCAGCCGCGCCAGGAGCAGGCCCCGGCCCCGCAGCAGCGGCCGGAGCCGATGGCGCTGCCGACCGGCCCGTCCGAGGCGGCCGGCGAGCAGCCCTGGTACCCGCAGCAGGGCGAGGCCCGGCCGCAGGGTCCGCAGCAGGCCCGCCAGCGGCCGTACCAGCCGCGTCGGCCCGGCACCTCCGCGCCGGGGCTCCAGCAGCAGGCCCCGCAGCAGGCCCAGGCTCCGCAGCCGCAGCAGGCACAGCAGGCCCAGCCCCAGCAGGGTCAGCCCCAGCAGCAGCCGCAGCCCCCGCAGCCGGGCGTCGGCGACGCACCCTGGCGCCCGTCCGCGAACGACGAGCGCTGGCGCCGGGCCGAGCAGGTCCGCGAGCCCTCGACCAGCGGTGTCACGATGTCCGGCCTCCCCCGGCGGACCCCGCAGGCCAACCTGGTCTCCGGCACCGCCGAGGCCTCGCCGCTGACCGGTCCGCAGGTCTCCCGGGCCCCCGAGGAGGTCCGCGGCCGACTGACCAACCTGCGCCGCGGCATCCAGCAGGGCCGCCGGGCCGGGGCCGAACAGGCCGCCAACCAGCCGGGCTTCCAGCATGGTGCCCAGCAGCCCGGATTCGATAGTTTCGGTGGCCGGAGCGACGGCAACGGCGCAGATCACCAGGAGCGTTGAGTTGAACCAGATGAGCCAGGCCGCACAGAACCTGAACTGGCTGATCACCAATTTCGTGGACAACACCCCCGGGGTGTCCCACACCGTGGTGGTCTCCGCGGACGGCCTCCTGCTGTGCATGTCCGAGGGCTTCCCGCGCGACCGTGCCGACCAGCTCGCCGCCGTCGCCTCCGGCCTCACCTCCCTCACCTCCGGCGCCAGCCGGATCTTCGAAGGCGGCGAGGTCAACCAGACCGTCGTCGAGATGGAGCGCGGCTTCCTGTTCCTCATGGCCATCAGCGACGGCTCCGCCCTCTCCGTCCTGGCCTCCCCCGACTCCGACATCGGCCTCGTCGGCTACGAAATGGCCCTGCTCGTCGACCGAGCCGGCGCCGTCCTCACCCCCGCACTTCGCGCGGAACTCCAGGGCAGTCTCCTGCACTGACCCGGCCCCCGCGCGGATCCACCCACCGTTCCGCCCTGTGCCGGGTCCGACCCGACCGGACCCGGCGCCTCACCCTCAGCTACCCTCAGGCAGCTGATCCCGCCTCAGCTGGCATCGCCCCAGCTGGAACCGGCTGCCCAAGGCTGCAGCACTAGGAGGACCCATGACCCCGCCCTCGACACCCGCCGGCCCGTACGGCAGCGGGTACGGCAGCGGCTACGGCGGGCAGCAGTCCGACGGCTACGAGCAGCAGCCGCTGGTCCGCCCGTACGCGATGACCGGCGGCCGGACCCGCCCGCGGTACCAGCTCGCCATCGAGGCCCTGATCTCGACCACGGGCTCGGCCGAGCGGACCGGTGGGCTGCTGCCCGAGCACGCCCGGATCGTCAACCTCTGCCGTGAGGTCAAATCCATCGCGGAGATCTCCGCACTGGCCGGTGTGCCGCTCGGTGTGGCCCGCATCCTCGTGGCCGACCTGGCCGAGGCCGGTCTCGTCGCCATCCACCAGCCCGCCGCCGCGGGCGAGTCGGGCGGAACGCCCGATGTCACGCTGCTCGAAAGGGTCCTCAGTGGACTTCGCAAGCTCTAACGGACCCGCCCGCGCCACCACCTCCGCGAAGATAGTCATCGCGGGGGGCTTCGGTGTCGGCAAGACCACGCTCGTCGGCGCCGTCTCCGAGATCAACCCCCTGCGCACCGAAGCCGTCATGACCTCGGCCTCCGCCGGCATCGACGACATCAGCCACGTCTCCGGCAAGACGACCACCACCGTCGCCATGGACTTCGGCCGCATCACCCTCGACGAGGACCTCATCCTCTACCTGTTCGGCACCCCCGGACAGGACCGCTTCTGGTTCATGTGGGACGACCTCGTCCGCGGCGCCATCGGCGCCGTCGTCCTCGTCGACACCCGTCGCCTCGCCGACTGCTTCCCCGCCCTCGACTACTTCGAGAACAGCGGACTGCCCTTCGTCGTCGCCCTCAACGGCTTCGACGGACACCAGCCCCACACCGGCGACGAAGTCCGCGAAGCACTCCAGCTCGGCGAGAACACCCCGGTCGTCACCCTGGACGCCCGCCGCCGCGACAGCGCCAAGAGCGCCCTCATCACCCTCGTCGAACACGCCCTGCTCGCCCGGCTCCGCTGACGCGGGACCGGCCCGAGAGGGAACCAACCGGCCCCGGCGGCCCGTCCCACTGACGGGCCGCCGGGGCGGTGACGCTTACCGGCCGGTGTCCTCCCGGGGGCCCGCGCAAGACCCGTGTATAAGCAGCCGATAACAGTTCGGTAGGCATTTTGTGATCAACAGTGACGCAGTGTGGCGAAACAGCGTCACTCAGCGCCAGATGACCACGGTTTTGCTCCGTCATGTCGCTGATTGTCCGGATTGTTCCGACGCGAGTGCCATGCCGGGGCTGTTTGTCCCCCATCCCTGCACGTGCTGAAATTCCAGCTACCCCTGGCCATCCCGCGCCGGCCGTCCGGTGACGGGACAGGGCCCCGGGGGTAGCGCTGGATTGATCCATGGCCGGCAAGTCGGCCGAGAGGTAGTTGTCGAGTGAGGCGTAAGCAGCAACCCGCCCCGCAGCGGCGCTCCGAGCCCCGCCAGAGCGAGCCGAACGGTACCGCCGCGGACCAGGCCGGATTCTCCGCGTTCACTCCCACCGAGGAGCGTGCCCCGGCCACTCCGGCCCTCAAGCCCCCGACATCGGCCAAGGAGCCGGGCGACGGCGCCGGTGCACCCGGCGACGGCGGCTCCAGTCGGTACGACTTCCTCCGCCCGCGCCACTGGCGCGTGCCGACCCGCCTGATCGCGATTCTGCTGATCCCCGTGATCATCAGTCTCGTCTTCGGCGGTCTTCGCGTTAACACCTCGGTCGACGGCTACATCAAGGCGTCCCGCGCCGAGAAGACGGCCGAGCTGGCCAAGGCGGCGACCGAACTCGCCGAGGCGCTGGAGAACGAGCGCGACAAGACCCTGATACCCCTGATCACCGGGCAGGACCCGAACAACGAGGTCACCAAGCGCCGCGCCGACACCGACGCCGCGCTGAAGGCCTACAACGCCGCGTACGACGCCTCCGACAAGTCCGGCGAGCTACCGCGCCGCCACGAGGCCTTCCAGATCCTCGTGGCCGACCTGCCGCACCTGCGCCAGGTCGCGTACGGCAAGGAGCTGTTCGCCAGCGCCACCGCGAGCGCCTACTCGACGATGTTCGCGCCGCTGCTGGCCTACGACAACTCTGTCGGCAACGGCTCCGCCAACGCCACCAGCAAGGGCCGCGCGATCTACGCGATGTCGCTGGCCAAGGCCTCCGCCTCGACCCAGCGCTCACTGATGCTGAGCGTGCTGGTCGGCATCGCGCAGGGCACGACCACGCGCTACGAGAACCAGGACATGACCCAGGCGATCCTGGTCTCGGAGAAGCTGGAACAGGTCTCCATCAGCGAGTTCACCACCGGTAGCGACCCCGCGGACGCCAAGAAGTACGCGGACGCCCAGGTCGCCCTGGCCACCGCCCAGGGCAACTCGGCGTTGAAGATGCCCAACGGCACCCTGCCCACCATGCAGGGCCTGCTGGCGCTCGCCGGCAACTACGCCGAGGCCGCCGCCCTGGGCCAGCTGAAGGGCAAGGCCTCCGCCGACGCCGCGTTCGCCGAGGCCAAGAACGCCGGCCTGACCCCGGAGAACTGGAACCAGGCCGCCGGTAACCACATCCAGGCCCTGCGGAACACCGAAGTCACGCTGCTGGACGACGTCCTCACCGACTCCCGCAACCTCAAGGACAACGCGCTCTACGACGCCATCCTCAACACGGTCATCGTCGTCGCCGCACTGATCCTGGCCGGCCTGCTGACCGGCTACGTCGCCCGCTCGATGATCCTCGGCATGCGCACCCTGCGCAGCGCCGCCCTGGAGATCGCCGACCATCGTCTGCCGGACCTGGTCGAGAAGCTCTCCAAGACCGACCCCGACCGGGTCGACACCTCGGTGGCCCCGATCCCGCTGCACGGCAAGGACGAGATCGGCGAAGTCGCCCGGGCCTTCGACCAGGTCCACCAGCAGGCCGTGGCGCTCGCCGCCGAGCAGGCCCTGCTCCGAGGGAACGTCAACGCGATCTTCACCAACCTGTCGCGTCGCAGCCAGGGCCTGATCCAGCGCCAGCTGGCGCTGATCACCGACCTGGAGAACAACGAGGCCGACCCGGACCAGCTGGAGAACCTCTTCAAGCTGGACCACCTGGCCACCCGTATGCGCCGCAACGGTGAGAACCTGCTCGTCCTCGCGGGCGAGGAGGCCGGCCGCCGCTGGAACACCCCGGTCCCGCTGGTCGACGTGCTGCGCGCCGCCGCGTCCGAGGTGGAGCAGTACGAGCGCGTCGAGCTGTCCGGCATCCCGGAGGTCGAGGTCGTCGGCGCCGCCGTGACCGACCTCGTCCACCTGCTCGCCGAGCTGCTGGAGAACGCCACCTCGTTCTCCAGCCCGCAGACCCGGGTGCTGGTCAACGCGACCCGTCTGCCGGACGGCCGCGTCCTGGTCGAGATCCACGACAAGGGCATCGGCCTCACCGCCGACGACTTCGCCGAGATCAACGAGAAGCTGGCCGAGCCGCCCACGGTCGACGCCACCATCTCCCGCCGCATGGGCCTCTTCGTGGTCGGCCGGCTCTCCCAGCGGCACGACATCCGCGTCCAGCTCCGCCCGTCCGGCGAGTCGGCCGGCACCACCTCGCTGGTCATGCTCCCGCCGTTCGTCACCCAGGGCGGCCCCGCGCCGGAGCCGGAGGAGCAGTTCACCGTCTCCCGGATCTTCGCCGACCAGGAGCCGACCTCCGAGTGGGCCGCCGAAGCCCGCTCCCGCAGCGCCGCCGAGCTGGGCTTCGACGACCACCTCACCGGCATCGGCAACGCCGGCTCTTCCGGCTTCAGCCCGGCCCTGGAGTCCGTCCAGCGCTCGCAGCGCCTCGACCAGGTCCGCCGCGCGGCCCTGGAGGGCGCCCCGCAGGGCCCGGTGGTGGACGCCGAGGTCGAGGAGGACTACCAGCAGGGCTACGACCAGTACGCCCCGCAGGGCTACGACCAGCCCGGCGCCTACGCCGACGACCAGTACGGCTACGACCAGGGCGGTTACCAGCAGGACGAGTACGCCCAGGACGGCTACGGCCAGTACCCGCAGCAGGGCTACGACCAGCCCGGCGCCTACGCGGACGACCAGTACGGCCAGTACGGCCACGACCAGGGCGGTTACCAGCAGGACGAGTACGCCCAGGACGGCTACGGCCGCCGGGCCGACGAGGCCCCGGTCGGCCACCCGTACACCCCGGAGCCGCCCGCCCTGCCCGCCGCCCCCGCCACCACCCTGCCGTCCGGGCTGCCCCAGCGCCGCCCCGGTCAGCAGCTGGCGGGTGGCAGCCTGGGCAACGCCCCGGCCGGCGGCAGCCCGTCCGGCGAGAGCCCGAACTGGTTCGCCGGCGCCAAGGACACCTCCTCCGCCCAGGAATCGCGCGGCCACGACGTGTCCGCACTCGGCGGTTACGGCCCGACCGGCCCGACCACCAGCTCCGCCTGGCAGTCGCCGAACGACGGCAACTGGCAGCGCGCCGAGCAGCTGCGCGAGCCCTCCTCCAGCGGCACCACCGGGGCCGGTCTGCCGCGGCGCGTGCCCAAGCAGAACCTGGTGCCCGGCAACGCCAAGCCCACCCCGCAGGAAGGGCCGCAGGTCTCCCGCAGCCCCGAGGAGGTCCGTGGCCGCCTCACCAACCTGCGTCGCGGTGTGGAGCAGGGCCGCAGCGCCGGCAACACCGGAAGCTTCCGGATCGACCCCGATCAGGTAGACCAGTCCGGCAACGGACAGAACCGGAGCACCGATCTCTTCGGCGGCTCGAACCACCAGGAGCGTTGAGTTGACTCAGATGAGCCAGGCCGCACAGAACCTGAACTGGCTGATCACCAATTTCGTGGACAACACCCCCGGGGTGTCCCACACCGTGGTGGTCTCCGCGGACGGCCTCCTGCTGTGCATGTCCGAGGGCTTCCCGCGCGACCGTGCCGACCAGCTCGCCGCCGTCGCCTCCGGCCTCACCTCCCTCACCTCCGGCGCCAGCCGGATCTTCGAAGGCGGCGAGGTCAACCAGACCGTCGTCGAGATGGAGCGCGGCTTCCTGTTCCTCATGGCCATCAGCGACGGCTCCGCCCTCGCCGTCCTGGCCTCCCCCGACTCCGACATCGGCCTCGTCGGCTACGAAATGGCCCTGCTCGTCGACCGAGCCGGCGCCGTCCTCACCCCCGCACTTCGCGCGGAACTCCAGGGCAGTCTCCTGCACTGACGGTTCGTCGGATACCGTCCAGGTATTCGAAGTACCTCCGCGTCCTTCCCGGGCCCGCTTCGGCGGGCTCGGGTTCGGACGTTGTACGGCCTTCGCACCACCGGCTCCGGACTCGTACCGAAGCTCGCACCGCACCGCCGCACCCTGTGAGGAGAGGAACCGTGACACCGCCCGACGACCGCAGCGGCCAGTACGGTGTTCCGTACCCTGGCACAGGCCATGACGCCTTCGGAGCACCCGGCGTCGGCCACGGTCAGCAGTACGGCCGGCACCAGTACGGGCAGCCCCAGCAGCACCCGCACCCCCGGCCCGAGGAGCAGTACGGCCAGTACGACCAGTACGCCCGGCAGCAGCCCGCCTTCGGCGCCCCGGCGCCCGGCTACCAGCCGGCCCAGGAGCCCGGGCACGTCGAGGAGTTCGAGGACGAACCCGACTCCGGCCCGCTGATCCGGCCGTTCGCGATGACCGGCGGTCGCACCCGGCCGCGCTACGAACTCGCGCTGGAGGCCCTGGTCTCCGCCGACGTCGATCCGCAGCGCCTGGCCACCCTGCTCCCCGAGCACCAGCGGATCTGCACGCTCTGCACCGAGGTCAAATCCGTCGCGGAGGTGTCGGCGCTGCTCTCCCTTCCGCTGGGAGTGGCCCGCATCCTCGTGGCCGACCTGGCCGAGGCCGGCCTGGTCGCCATCCACCAGCCCGCTTCCGGCGGCGAATCCGGAAACCAGCCCGACGTCACGCTGCTCGAAAGGGTCCTCAGTGGACTTCGCAAGCTCTAACGCGGCCGCCCCCACCCGCGCCACCACCTCCGCGAAGATCGTCATCGCGGGCGGCTTCGGTGTCGGCAAGACCACGCTCGTCGGCGCCGTCTCCGAGATCAACCCCCTGCGCACCGAAGCCGTCATGACCTCGGCCTCCGCCGGCATCGACGACATCAGCCACGTCTCCGGCAAGACGACCACCACCGTCGCCATGGACTTCGGCCGCATCACCCTCGACGAGGACCTCATCCTCTACCTGTTCGGCACCCCCGGACAGGACCGCTTCTGGTTCATGTGGGACGACCTCGTCCGCGGCGCCATCGGCGCCGTCGTCCTCGTCGACACCCGCCGCCTCGCCGACTGCTTCCCCGCCCTCGACTACTTCGAGAACAGCGGACTGCCCTTCGTCGTCGCCCTCAACGGCTTCGACGGACACCAGCCCCACACCGGCGACGAAGTCCGCGAAGCACTCCAGCTCGGCGAGAACACCCCGGTCATCACCCTGGACGCCCGCCGCCGCGACAGCGCCAAGAGCGCCCTCATCACCCTCGTCGAACACGCCCTGCTGGCTCGACTGCGGTAGCGCCCGCGCCGAGCGCCGGGTCCGCAGCGCCCCGGAGGCGAGCGCGCGAGTAGCGCCCACGGGACTTCGCGAAGTCCCGTGGGCCGTCCGCAGGTTCGGGGCGGCTACTCGGCCGGCTCCAGCCCGGCACGGATCAGGCCGTAGGTGTACGCGTCCTCAAGTGCCAGCCAGGAGGCGGCGATCACGTTGTCGGCGACACCGACGGTGGACCAGGTGGTGGTGCCGTCGGTGGACTCGATCAGCACCCGGGTCTTCGAGCCGGTGCCGTGCTGGCCCTCCAGGATGCGGACCTTGTAGTCCACCAACTCGAAGGCGGCCAGCGGCGGGTAGATGCCCTCCAAGGCCGTCCGCAGCGCCTGATCCAGCGCGTTGACCGGGCCGTTGCCCTCGCCGATGGCGATCCGGCGCTCGCCCTTGGCCCACAGCTTGACGGTCGCCTCGTTGCCCGAAACCCCGTTCGGACCCTGCTCGCTGATGGTCCGCCAGGACTCCAGGGTGTAGAAGCGCTCCCGGCTGCCGCGCACCTCGTCGCGCAGCAACAGCTCGAAGGAGGCGTCGGCGGACTCGTAGGTGTAGCCGAGGTTCTCCTGCTCCTTGACCCTGGCCACCACCCGGCCGGCCAGGTCGCGGTCGGTGGAGAGGTCGTAGCCGAGTTCCCTGCCCTTGAGCTCGACCGAGGCCCGGCCGGCCATGTCGGAGACCAGCATCCGCATGGTGTTGCCGACCAGCTCGGGGTCGATGTGCTGGTACAGGTCCGGGTCGACCTTGATCGCGGAGGCGTGCAGGCCCGCCTTGTGGGCGAAGGCCGAGAAGCCGACGTACGGCTGGTGGGTGGACGGGGCCAGGTTGACCAGTTCGGCGATCGCGTGCGAGATCCGGGTCATCTCGGTCAGCCGGCCCTCGGGCAGCACCCGCCGGTCGTACTTGAGCTCCAGCGCGCCGACCACCGGGAACAGGTTGGCGTTGCCGACCCGCTCGCCGTAGCCGTTGGCGGTGCACTGCACGTGGGTCGCGCCGGCGTCCACCGCGGCCAGGGTGTTGGCCACCGCGCAGCCGGTGTCGTCCTGGGCGTGCATGCCGATCCGGGCCCCGGTCGCGGCGATCACGTCGGCGACGGTCTCCCGGACGCCGGCCGGCAGCATCCCGCCATTGGTGTCGCACAGCACCACCACGTCCGCCCCGGCCTGGTGCGCGGCGCGGACCACCGCGAGGGCGTACTCGCGGTTGGCCCGGTAGCCGTCGAAGAAGTGCTCGCAGTCGATGAAGACCCGTCGGCCCTGGGCGCGCAGGAACTCGACGCTGTCCCGGATCATCTCCAGGTTCTCGTCCAGCGTGGTGCGCAGCGCCAGCTCCACGTGCCGGTCGTGCGCCTTGGCGACCAGGGTCACCACGGGCGCTCCGGAGGCGACCAGCGCAGCCAGCTGCGGGTCGTCGGCCGCCTTGCCGCCGGCCCGGCGGGTGGCGCCGAAGGCCACCAGCCGGGCGTTGCGCAGCTCCAGCTCGGCGGCGGCGCGGGCGAAGAACTCGGTGTCGCGCGGGTTGGCCCCGGGCCAGCCGCCCTCGATGAAGCCGACCCCGAACTCGTCCAGGTGCCGGGCGATGGCCAGCTTGTCCGCCACCGTCAGGTTGATGCCCTCGCGCTGCGCGCCGTCGCGCAGCGTGGTGTCGAACACGTGGAAACTGTCGTCGGTACGGCTGACCTCGGTCATGGCCCCTGGTTCTCCGTTCGGGGAGGTTCGTACTGCTCTGCCGGATTCTCGTCCCGGCTCCACTGTCCAGGATCCCGCGCGCGGCCCGGGTGTCCCCGAGCCCTTCGTGGGGGCTCTCGGCCGGTCCGGGTGCTGTGCTCGATGGGGCCGCGCCCACTGTGTCCGTGGGGCTGCGCCCGAAAAGCAAAAGACCCCTCGCGGGTGCGAGAGGTCTGCGCGCGGGTCTGGACGCTCATGGTCGCTCCGCGTCGGGTCCTGCGGAAGCGGTCACTGCGGACCGGCGCGCCTGCTGCTAATAATCAGCGAAAGCGAGGACACGCTCGCAGTCTGACACAGCTTCCGGGATCCGGCCCGCCCGTCTCGCGATGCGATACGTGGCGGGCCGGAGGCGGTGGGAGCGCTCCTCGGATCAGACGATCTTGTGCAGCCAGCCGTGGGTGTCGGGGGCCTGGCCGCCCTGGATGGCGAGCAGGGCCCGGCGCAGCTCCATGGTGATCGGGCCGGGCTCGCCGGTGCCGACGGTCCAGTCGGCGGCGGCGGACTTGACCGAGCCGACCGGGGTGATGACGGCGGCGGTGCCGCAGGCGAAGACCTCGGTGAGGGTGCCGTCGGCGTTGGCCTGCTGCCACTCGTCGGTGGAGATCTTCCGCTCCTCGACCGCGTAGCCGAGGTCGGAGGCCAGGCGCAGCAGCGAGTCACGGGTGATGCCGGGCAGCAGCGCGCCGGACAGCTCCGGGGTGACGATCCTGGCGTCCTCGCCCTCGCCGAAGACGAAGTAGAGGTTCATGCCGCCCATCTCCTCGACCCACCGGTGCTCGGCGGCGTCGAGCCAGACCACCTGGTCGCAGCCCTTCTCGGCGGCCTGGGCCTGGGCGACCAGCGAGGCCGCGTAGTTGCCCGCGCACTTGGCGGCGCCGGTGCCGCCGGGCGCGGCCCGGACGTACTCCTTGGACAGCCAGACCGAGACCGGCTTGATGCCGCCCTGGAAGTAGGCGCCGGCCGGGGAGGCGATGATCATGAACAGGTAGGAGTTCGCCGGGCGGACGCCCAGGCCGACCTCGGTGGCGAACATGAACGGACGCAGGTACAGGCTCTGCTCCGGCTCGTTCGGGACCCACTCCCGCTCCTGCTGGACCAGCAGCTCGACGGCCTCGACGAAGGCCTCGACCGGCAGCTCCGGCATCGCCAGGCGGCGCGCGGAGGCCTGGAAGCGCAGGGCGTTGGCCTCCGGGCGGAAGGTCGCGATCGAGCCGTCGGTCTGGCGGTAGGCCTTCAGGCCCTCGAAGATCGCCTGGCCGTAGTGCAGCGTCATGTTCGCCGGGTCCATCTCCACCGGCGCGTACGGGACCAGCTGGGCGTCGTGCCAGCCGCGGCCCTCGGTCCAGCGGATGGTGACCATGTGGTCGGTGAAGACGCGGCCGAAGCCGGGGTTGGTCAGCCGCGCCTCGCGCTCCGCTGCGGACAGCGGGTGGGCGGAGGGCTTGAGGTCGAACGTGATGGGCGCCTGGGTGGGCGTGCTCATGGCTGTTTCCTTCACCGTGGGGTTGGTTCGGACCGCCCCGCCGGAAGAACGTCACGGCGATCCAACGCCGGAACGAACGCACAACGGCACGGCCCACTGTCGATACTCGCATCCAGAGGGCCGTGCCGAACAGCCGTCGGCTCCTTGGGGAGCTGCAAGCTGCGGTTATGCGGTCCGGCCCACCTGGCCGAACCTCTTTGGGTCCGGCCCGTCAGCCGGATACTCGGGCGGCGAGCGCGTCGCCGACCTCGGACGTGGAACGGGTGCCGGCGCGCTCGGCGAGGTCCGCCGCGACGGCGGCCTCCACCTTGGCGGCCTCGGCCGCGTAGCCGAGGTGCTCCAGCAGCATGGCGACCGACAGCACGGTGGCGGTCGGGTCGGCCTTGCCCTGGCCGGCGATGTCCGGCGCCGAGCCGTGCACCGGCTCGAACATGGCCGGGTACTCGCCGCTCGGGTTGATGTTGCCGCTCGCGGCGAGGCCGATACCGCCGGTCACGGCGGCGGCCAGGTCGGTCAGGATGTCGCCGAACAGGTTGTCGGTGACGATGACGTCGAAGCGCTCCGGCTGGGTGACCAGGTGGATGGTGGCCGCGTCGACGTGCAGGTACTCGGTGGTGACCTCCGGGAACTCCGCGCCGACCTCGGCGAAGATCCGCGACCACAGGTGCCCGGCGTGCACCAGCACGTTGTTCTTGTGCACCAGGGTGAGCTTCTTGCGCGGCCGCGCCTGGGCCCGGCGGTAGGCGTCGCGCACCACGCGCTCGATGCCGAACGCGGTGTTCAGGCTGACCTCGGTGGCCACCTCGTGCGGGGTACCGGTGCGCAGCGAGCCGCCGTTGCCGACGTACGGGCCCTCGGTGCCCTCGCGGACGACCACGAAGTCGATCCGGGGGTCGCCCGCCAGCGCGGACTTCACGCCGGGGAACAGCCGGCCCGGCCGCAGGTTGATGTGGTGGTCGAAGGCGAACCGCAGCTTGAGCAGCAGACCCCGCTCCAGCACCCCGGACGGCACGCTCGGGTCGCCGATGGCGCCCAGCAGGATCGCGTCGAAGGCCTTCAGCTCGGTCAGCACGCTGTCCGGCAGCGTCTCCCCGGTCCGGTGGTAACGCCGGGCGCCGAGGTCGTACTCGATGGTCTCCAGCTTCACATCGGTGGGAAGCACGGCCCCCAGGACCTTCAGACCTTCGGCCACCACTTCCTGGCCGATGCCGTCACCCGGGACAACTGCGAGACGAATGGTGCGAGACATGCTCGGACCCTACTCCGCCGTCCCAGCCTCTGACACCTCACGTCCAGTATCCGGACACGTTCGGATGACGACCACCGCACCCGACGGTGCGTCACCCCTTCGACGGGGCGCGCGCGGCCGAGGGTGCGCCGGGGGCGCGCGAAGGGTCCGCCCTGCGGATCCCCGCCGGGCCCGCGGCGTGATCCGACAAGATCCACAAGGCAGGCCCTAGGGTGGCGTGATCCGGGGTTCCTGGCAGAAACGGGGCGCGTGCGTGAGGACCGAGCGGCGGCGGGAGGCGCTGGCCTGCGGGGGTGCGGCCGGGCTGGCGATGAGCGGGTACGCGCTCGCGGCCGGGCTGCGCGGGCGGTGGCCGACCGGGGCGGGCGAGGTCGCCGTGCCGTACCACGCGCACCTGTGGGACCTGCTGCACGGACGGGCCGCCGGGGACGTGCTGTTCAACTGGAACAGCGGCTACGGCGTCCCCTTCCTGGCGGACTTCTTCGCCTACCTGATGAACCCCTTCTCCTGGCTGACCGCCCTGCTCCCCCGCGACCAGGGGCGGCTCGCCGTCTTCCTGGTCGCGCTGGCCACCATCGGCCTCGGCACCGCCCTGATGGCCCATCTGCTCGGCCGACTGCACCCCGGCCCCCGCTGGCTGCGGGCGCTCGCCGCCGTCGGGTACGGGCTCTGCGCCTGGGTGCTGGACGTGGGCGGGGCCGCGCCGATGTGGCTCTGGGGGCTGGTCTCGCTGCCGCTGCTCGGCCTGGTCGGGGACTGGTGCCTGCGCGAGCGGCGCTGGGTGGCCGGCTCGCTGTGCGTGGCCTTCGCCTGGGCGGGCAACCTGTACACCGCCGCGCTGGCCACCCTGATGGCCGGACTCCTGTTCGCCGTCCGCCTGTTCGCCACCCCACGGCCGTTCCGGCACCGGGTCCGGGCCACCGGCCGGGCCATCACCGTGACCACCACCGGGGTGCTGCTGGCCTCCCCCGTGCTGTTCGTCGCGATCCGCGCCGCGCGCGGCGCCCAGCCCGAGTCCCCGGTGCAGCCGCTCGGCCCGTCCGGGCTCGGCAACCACCTCGCCCGGCTGCTGCCCACCACCCAGGGCGGGCGGCCGCTGCCGGACCTGGCGATCGGGGTGCTCGGGCTACTGCTGGTGTGCGGGCTGCCGTTCAACCGGCGGGTGCGGATCCGCGAACGGGCGGTCTGGTGCGTGGCCCTGGTGCTGGTCGTCCTCAGCTTCCTCTGGACCCCGACCGTGCTGGTCTGGCACGGCCTGGCGATCCCGGCCGGCGGGCCGTACCGGGTCGCCTTCGTGCTCAGCGGGCTCCTGGTACTGGCCGGCTGGGTGTCGCTGGCGCACCGGCCGGACGGACTCACCCTGCTGGGCGGCGCCGCCGTGGTCGCGGTGATCGCCGCACTGGCGGCGAGCCGGAACTCGGTCCGCACCGCCACCTGGGTGCTGCTGGGCACCGGCGGCGTCGTCCTGCTGGCCGCGCTCTGGGTGCTGGAGCGCCGGCACACCGACCGCCGGGCGAACACCGTCGCCACCTGGGTGCTCGGCGGCGCGGTGCTCGGCAACGCCGTCTGGTCCGGGTACGCGGCGTTCGGCGCGGCCACCGCCGACACCGCCTCCCCGGCCGCCGTCCGCGCCGGGTACGCGGCCGTCCGCGGGGGCGTCGACTGGCCCGCCGGACGCAGCGACCCCGGCCCGCACGCCTTCGGCACCAACGACCCGCTGCTGCTGGACGGCCAGGGCGGCGGCTACTTCAGCAGCTACCTGCCGACCGTCGCGGCCCTGCTGCTGCACGACCTCGGTGCCGGTTGGACGGCCGGCGGACGGCAGACCGCCAGCGTCACCGACCCGGTCGGGCAGGCGCTGTTCGCGGTCCGCGCCCACCTGGACGACGGCCCGCCCCCGGACGGCTTCACCCCCGGACGGGCCGCCGCGCCGCCGCTGGTCACCGTGCTGCCGCCGGGCGCCCGGCCGGACACCTCCTCGGTCTGGTCCCGGCAGGAGTCGCTGCTCGGCAGCCAGGTGTACGACGCCCCGCTGCCCGCCCCGGCCGGCGGCCCGCTACCCACCCTGCACGGCACCAGCGGCTGGTCGGTACCGCCCGGCGCCGAGGGCACGGTGTTCACCGCGAACTGCACCCCGGGCGGAACGGCCTACTTCCACGGGGTCTGGTACCGGGGCACGGTCAGCGGCCTGGGCACCAGCTACCGCAGCGACGGCGAGCAGCCCACCACGGCGGTGGCGATCCACCGGTTGGGGACCGTCCCGGCGGACGGGACGGTCCGGGTGACCCTGCGGTCGGACGTGGTCAGCCAGGTCCCTGCCCGCCCGATCGGCTGCCTGCGGGCCGGCGCCCTGGAGGCCGCCGTCGCCCGTCTCGCCGCCACCGGCGCCACCCGTGTCTCGACCGGCGGCCACACCCTCACCGCGACCCTCCCGGCCGGCTCGACCGGCACCGCCCTGCTCTCCGTCCCCGCCACCGAGGGCTGGAGCTGCGCCGTCGACGGCGGCCGCGTCGGCGCCCCGACCCCCGTCCTCGGCATGATCGGCGTCCCCCTCGGCGTCGGCGCCTCCCGCCTCACCTGCGCCTTCCGCCCGCCCGGCCTCACCGAGGGCCTCACCGTCGCCTCCGCCACCACCGCGGTGCTGGCCCTGGTCGCCGTCTTCGCCCGACTCACCCGCCGCCCCACCCGCACCCCCCGGCGCACCCGCCGCCTGGCCGCCAGGGCCTCCGACGGGACGTGACAAGGGGCGGCCCGCCGCGTCCGGCGGGCCGCCCCCTACCCACGGATCACGTCCTCACGGATCACGGCAGGGTGACCACCTGGGCCCTGCGGTCCGCGGGGTTGAGGTGGTACAGCAGCAGGAGCCGGGAGGTGTCGCCCTTCGTCCGGTGCACGTCGAGGACGGTGCCCGGGCCGGCCGGGGCCACCACGGCGGTGGGGCCGGTGAGGACGGCCTGGACGGCGAGGGCCGGGTGCAGGACGTCCAACGGGACGGTGGGGCGGGTGCCACGCAGGCCGATGGAGGAGTAGGAGTCGGCCGGGTCGGGCTTGCCCGCGGCGGCGACGCCGGTCCAGACCCCGTAGTGGACGGTGCTGTGGCCGGGCTTGACGCCCGGGAGGGCGCCCAGCCGGACCGGGAGGACCAGGACGTCGCTGTCCAGCAGCTCGGTGTCGGTGTCGCCCCAGTGGGCGTTGAGCGGCTGGACGTCCAGCTCGTCGCCGGTGCGGGCGTCCAGGGCGCGGGCGACCAGGACGTCACTGCCGCGCAGCCGGTCGGCCTTGAGGATCACGTCGGTGACGCCGTCCCCGTCGGTGTCCAGCGACACCCGCACCCCGTACAGCCCGACCGGCGTCGCCGCCGGGGCCCAGAGCCGCACGCCCACGTACAGCCGGTCGGCGTCGACGGCCGCCCCCGCCGCCCGCAGGTTGGCGGCCCGGTCGCCGGGGTGCTCGACACAGACGTCCTGCGGCTGCTCGGCCGACTCCGCGGCGCCCTCGGGCCGGATGCCCGAGCCGGGGCCGACCGCCTTGCCGCCGCCGGACGGGCAGTCGGGCCAGCGGGCGGCCTCGCCGCCGAGCGCGAGGGCGGTGACCAGTCCGGGCCGCCCGCCCGGCGCCGCGGTGCCGCCGAGTGTGACCAGGGTGCCGTGCCGGGCGGTCCGGACGGAGGCCGTCACCGCGAGGTCGCTCGCCGGGCGCGGGGCGGCGAACACCGGGACCCGCAGCTGCGGCAGTGCCGCGTCGCCGACCGGGCTGAACAGCACCCGTCCGGAGAGCTCGCCGCGGTAGCTGCGCGCCTTGCCGCCCTGCAGGGTGTCGATGGTCGGGTCGGGCGTACGGCCCAACTCCCCCGGTACGGACAGCGTGACCTTCACCCGCGCGGTACCGCCCGCCGGCACGTCCACCTTCGCGGGCGCCACCTGGTAGGAAGCGCCCGGGAGTTCGGTCGCGGCCGCATAGCCGGTGCGGTAACTGAGCGCCGAGGCCGAGTAGTTGCGCAGCTCGATCTCCCGGCCGAGCGCGGTCGGCCCGCCGATCCCGACCGGCCCGAAGGAGACCCCGACGCTGCCCGTCTTGGCACCCTCCCCCGCCGCATAGGCGACCACCGGCGTCCGGACCGCCCGGTCGACCTGGGCCCGGCCGGCTCCGGTGCGCTCGGGTCCGTAGACCGGCCCGGTGCGGTCGTCGCCGAGCCAGGTGTCGGTGCTGGTGTTCATCAGTGCGGCCTTGACCTGCTCGACCGGCCAGTCCCGGTGCGCGGCGCGGACCAGCGCCGCCAGTCCGGCGACGTGCGGGGTGGCCATCGAGGTGCCGTTCTCGCGCTGGCCGCCGCTGCCGCTGCCGACCAGGGCGGACCAGATGGTCTCGCCGGGGGCGGCGAGGTCGGGCTTGACCACCCCGGGCACGCCGATGCCCCGGGAGCTGAAGTCGGTGAGGGTGTCGGCCCGGGACGGCTGGCTCTGGGAGACCGAGCCGTGCAGCCGGTTGCCGGGCGCGGCGAGCCGGACCTGGACGTCCCCGGCGGCCGCGGCCTTCAGCAGCCTGTCGCCGTCGGCGTGGGCGAGCAGCACGGCCGGGATCCGGTCGTCGCCCGAGATCTCGGCCAGATGGTCGCTGTCAGCGGCGTAGAGCGCGCCGATCGCCCCGGCGTCGGCGGCGTGGTCGGCGCGCGGGCCGGAGTTGCAGGCCCGGTCGGCCTCGCCGGTGCGCCAGGTGAGCAGCGCGATCCTGCCCTTCAGCCGCTGCTTGTCCGCCTCGCTGAAGGCGGTGCAGCCGTCCGCCTGGTCGACGGGCAGGGCGAGCGCGCCGCTCACGTCGGCGGTGGACCAGCCCTGGTAGCGCTCGCTCCAGTGGCCGGGGACCACCCCGGCGAGCGCGGCGGGGGCGAGCACGGTGATGCCGTCCACGTCGGCGTGACCGTGCACGGAGGCGGCGACGGTGATGGCCCGGGCGGCGGTGCCGGGGCTGCCGCCGATGCCGTAGACGTCGCCCTCGTTGCCCGCGGCCACGACCACCGCGGTGCCGAGCGCGGCGAGCTTGTCGACGGCCAGCGCGTCGGCGTCGTCGGGGCTGCCGAAGCGACTGCCGAGCGAGAGGTTGACCACGTCGAGCCGGTCGCCGAGGTCGCCGTCTCCGTTGGGGTCGGCGGCCAGGTCGAGCGCCTGGGCGAGCCGGTCGGTGGCGCCGTCGCAGCCGAACACCCGGATGCCGTACAGCTGCGCGCCGGGGGCGGCGCCGGGGCCGATCCTGAACGAGGCCGGGTCGAGCCCGGGCCGGTACGGGCCGGTGTACGGACGGCCGGCGGCGGTGACGCCGTAACCGGCCGCCGTCCCGGCGACGTGGGTGCCGTGTCCGTTGCGCACGCAGTCGATCGGGTTGTCGCTGGGGTGCGGGACCGGCTGGTACTGCGGGGAGGCCGGGTCGGGGTTGTAGTCGTCGCCGACCAGGTCCTTGCCGCCGACCACCTTGGCGTTGGGGAACAGCGCGGCGGGCGCGGGCTTGCCGCGCTCGACCGAGCGGAACGCCTCCTCGGTGCCGGGGCCGCCGAAGTCGGCGTGGGTGTAGTCGATACCGCTGTCGATGATCCCGATCCGGACGCCCTGACCGGTGTTCCCGGCGAGGGCCCGGTCACCCTCCCAGACCTTCGGGGCGCCGGTCAGCGGCACGGAGTAGGCGTTGTCACGCTGCTTGTTCACGATCGGGTGGACGGCCTGGACGCCGGGCAGCGCCCGCAGCGCGGGCAGCCGATCGGCGGGCGCGCTGACCGCGAGGCCGGTGAACAGGGTGCGGGTGCGGTAGAGCTCGCGGGCGGCGGGCACGGCCCGGTGGACGGCGTCGGCGATCCGGTCGAGCGCGTCCCCGGCCCGGGCCCGCTGGGCGGCTCCGGCCCGGGCGGCCTCCCGGCGGACGGCCTCCGGCGAGCGCTGGGCCCGCCGGGCCGTCTCGGTGGCGCGCCGCCAGGCGGGGCCGGCCGCCCCGGTGGTGAGTTCGAGCAGGACGGAGGCGGTACGGCCCTCGCCCGGCGGTCCGGCGGTGGACGGGCCGCCGGCCGCCGGGGTGGCGGCGAGCGCGGCGCTGCTCGGAATGAACGCAGCTACCGACAGGACCAGGATGAGGCCGATCCGGGCGATCGGTCGGCGGACGGGTGGCAGACGCACTGGGCCCTCTCCCCCGGCAGGGGGACTGATCCGCACACCGTGTCGCTGACGCCCGCCCGCGCGGACGTCGATCACCCTTCCGGGGGTCCCAAATTAGGATGATCGCGCTGGCTGGGGCGAGCAACTTCCCCCGGACGGGCCTGAGTTGCACCCGACCGAGTGACCAGGTGTCAGCCCGACCGGCCCAGTAGGCCGATGAACGCCACCGGCGTCGACGATCAGCTGTGGCCGGTCACGCCGCCGTTGTCGCGGCGGTCGAGCGAGCGCTGCAGGGCGGCGGCGGCGAAGGGGTTCCGCTCGGCGGCCCGGCGACGGCGCGGGGCGCGGACGGGGGTGGCGGGGGCGGAAGTGGCGTGGCGGTCGGCGGCGGTGGGCATACCGGGCTCCTTGGAAGCGGCGCCGTGAAAGCGGGCGCGGAGGGGGAGATGGGTACACGCGGGAGCAGGGATCGCCTGCTCGTGATGGCGCACGCGCACACGGGCCGTACGCCCTGGCTACAGGGGCGGCACACCGTATGGCTCTTCTACGGTAAGGCCCCGCCCCGGCCGTGTCTGCACGAATACTTGGATTTCCTAGTATCTGAGACGGGAGCCGCCCGGGAGAACGCCGCAGGGCCCGGACCACCGTGCGAACGGCGGTCCGGGCCCTGCTCGGGCCGGTGGGATCAGCCCAGGTCGACCGAGCGCGCGAAGCGGGCGCCGATCTCGGCGGCGATCGCCGTCAGCACGTCCTGGGGGATCTCGCTGTCCACGGTGATGGAGGCGAGGGCGCTGCCGCCGTCCCGGGCGACCTGCATGCCCGCGATGTTGATGCCCGCGTCGCCCAGGTGGCGGCCGAGCACGCCGACCACGCCGGGGCGGTCCTCGTACTTGAAGAAGGCCATGTGGTCGGTGAGCGCCACGTCCACGTCGAAGGCGTCCACGCCGACGATCTTCTGGGTCTGCTTCGGGCCGGACAGCGTGCCGGAGATCGCGATCTCCTCGCCGTTCCCGAGGGTGCCGCGCACGGTGATCACGTTGCGGTGCTCGGGGCTCTCGCTGGAGGTGGTCAGGCGGACCTCGACGCCGCGCTCCTGGGCGAACAGCGGGGCGTTGACGTAGGACACCGTCTCCGCCACCACGTCCTCGAACACGCCCTTCAGCGCGGACAGTTCGAGCACCTTCACGTCGTGCTGGGTGATCTCGCCGCGGACCTCGACGTCCAGGCGGGCGGCCACCTCGCCGGCCAGTGCGGTGAAGATCCGGCCGAGCTTCTCGGCCAGCGGCAGACCCGGGCGCACGTCCTCGGCGATCACGCCGCCCTGGACGTTGACGGCGTCCGGTACCAGCTCGCCGGCCAGCGCGAGGCGCACCGACCTGGCGACCGCGATGCCGGCCTTCTCCTGCGCCTCGTCGGTGGAGGCGCCCAGGTGCGGGGTGGCGACCACGTTGTCGAAGGCGAACAGCGGGGAGTCGGTGCACGGCTCCTTGGCGTACACGTCCAGGCCCGCGCCGGCCACCCGGCCCTCGCTCAGGGCGCTGGCGAGCGCCTCCTCGTCCACGATGCCGCCGCGGGCGGCGTTGACGATGCGCACGGTCGGCTTGACCTTGTGCAGCGCCTCGTCGCCGATCAGGCCGATGGTCTCGGGGGTCTTGGGAAGGTGGACGGTGATGAAGTCCGAGACCTCCAGCAGCTCCTCCAGCGAGACCAGCTTGACGCCCATCTGCGCGGCGCGGGCGGCCTGGATGTAGGGGTCGTACGCGACGATCTTCATCCCGAACGCGGACATCCGCTGGGCGACCAGGACGCCGATCCGGCCGAGGCCGACCACACCGAGGACCTTCTCGCTCAGCTCGACGCCGGTGTACTTGTTGCGCTTCCACTCACCCTGCTTGAGTGCGGCGTTGGCCGGCGCGATGTTACGGGCGACGGAGATCAGCAGGCCACAGGCCAGCTCGGCGGCGGTGACGATGTTCGAGGTCGGCGCGTTGACGACCATCACGCCGGCCTTGGTGGCGGCGGCGACGTCCACGTTGTCCAGGCCGACGCCGGCCCGGGCGACCACCTTGAGCTTGCGGGCGGCGGCCAGCGCCTCGGCGTCGACCTTGGTGGCGGAGCGGATCAGGATCGCGTCCACGTCGGCGATCGCGGTGAGCAGTTCGGTGCGGTCGGCGCCGTTGCAGTGGCGGATCTCGAAGTCGGGACCGAGGGCGTCGACGGTGGCGGGCGAAAGCTCTTCGGCGATCAGGACGACGCCAGTTTTCACAGTGGTCGCAGTGCTCACGACAGTGTGTCCTTAACTGTCCGGTTCCCCGGGCGCACGTAGGTGGCGTGGAGGGCGGGGAAGGTGGCATGCCGCGTAGGTAGACGCACGACGCTGTGGGCCTGACGCGCACTCGGAAGTGTATCGACGGGCTGGGTACCAGGCTGCTCCCGTCCGGCGAAATCACCCGGACGGGAGCAGCCTACTTGTACAAGGGCCCTGCGGACTCAGGACTACGGGGCGAAGTGGCTCAGGCCTTCTCCTCGACCCAGCTCATCAGCGAGCGCAGCTTCTTGCCGGTGGTCTCCAGCAGGTGGTCCTCGTCGGCCTTCTTGTACTCGTTGTACTTGGGCAGGCCCGCCTTGTACTCGGCGATCCAGGTGTTGGCGAAGGTGCCGTCCTGGATCTCGGCGAGGACCTGCTTCATCGCGGCCTTGGTGTCGGCCGTGATGATGCGCGGGCCGGTGACGTAGTCGCCCCACTCGGCGGTCTCGGAGACCGACCAGCGCATCTTCTCCAGGCCGCCCTCGTACATCAGGTCGACGATGAGCTTCAGCTCGTGCAGGCACTCGAAGTAGGCGATCTCCGGCTGGTAGCCGGCCTCGACCAGGGTCTCGAACCCGGCCTTCACCAGGGCCGCGGTGCCACCGCAGAGGACGGCCTGCTCACCGAACAGGTCGGTCTCGGTCTCCTCGGTGAAGGTGGTCTTGATGACACCGGCCTTGGTGGCGCCCAGGCCCTTGGCGTACGACAGCGCCAGGGCGAACGCGTTGCCCGTGGCGTCCTGCTCGACGGCGACGATCGCCGGGACGCCGCGGCCCTCCTCGTACTGGCGGCGGACCAGGTGGCCCGGGCCCTTCGGGGCGACCATGCAGACGTCGACGTCCGCCGGGGGCTTGATGAAGCCGAAGCGGATGTTCAGGCCGTGGCCGAAGAACAGGGCGTCGCCGGCCTTCAGGTGCGGGGCGATGTCGGCCTCGTAGACGTCGGCCTGGATCGGGTCCGGCACCAGGATCATGATGACGTCGGCCTCGGCCGCCGCCTCGGCCGGGGTGACCACGCGCAGGCCGGCCTCCTCGGCCTTGGCACGGGACTTGGACTCGGGCTTCAGGCCGACCCGGACGTCGGCTCCGGAGTCGCGCAGGGACAGCGCGTGGGCGTGACCCTGGCTGCCGTAGCCGATGACCGCGACCTTGCGGCCCTGGATGATGGACAGGTCGGCGTCGTCTTCGTAGAACAGCTCGGCCACGGGGGCACATCTCCTTGCGTGATGGGTGCCGGGGGTTCCTACCGTAGGTGCACCCGGCGGGGGGTGGGTCGTTGCTTCGAAAGGTGAGACGGCGCTGTTTACGCGCTGCGGTCGAGGGCGCGCAGCGACCGGTCCGTGATGGAACGGGCGCCACGGCCGATGGCGACCAGGCCGGACTGGACCAACTCCTTGATGCCGTATGGCTCCAGCATCCGGAGCATGGCCTCCAGCTTGTCCGAGCTGCCGGTGGCCTCGATCGTCACCGCTTCGGGTGACACGTCGACCGTCTTGGCTCGGAACAGCTGGACGATCTCGACGATCTGCGACCGGGTCTCGTTGTCGGCGCGGACCTTCACCAGGACCAGTTCCCGCTGGATCGCAGCGGACTGGTCGAGTTCGACGATCTTTATCACGTTCACGAGCTTGTTGAGCTGCTTGGTGACCTGTTCCAGCGGGAGGTCCTCGACGTTGACCACGATCGTCATCCGGGACACGTCCGGGTGCTCGGTCGGGCCGACGGCGAGGGAGTCGATGTTGAAGCCCCGACGGGAGAACAGCGAGGCGATGCGGGCGAGCACGCCGGGCTTGTTCTCGACCAGGACGGAGAGGGTGTGCTTGGACATGGGATTCCTCAGTCGTTCTGGATAGGGGCTGTCAGTCGAGATCGTCGCCGAAGTCGGGGCGGACGCCCTTGGCGAACTGGATCTCGTCGTTGCTGGTGCCGGCCGCGACCATCGGCCAGACCATGGCGTCCTGGTGGACGATGAAGTCGATGACGACCGGGCGGTCGTTGATCTCCATCGCCTGCTTGATGACCGCGTCCAGGTCCTCGGGGCGCTCGCAGCGCAGGCCGACGCAGCCCATCGCCTCGGACAGCAGGACGAAGTCGGGGATCCGGGTGCCCTGGGCCGGCGGCTCGATGCCGTCGTGGTCGGGGCCGGAGTGCAGCACGGTGTTGGAGTAGCGCTGGTTGTAGAACAGCGTCTGCCACTGCCGGACCATGCCCAGCGAGCCGTTGTTGATGACCGCGACCTTGATCGGGATGCCGTTCAGGGCGCAGGTGACCAGTTCCTGGTTGGTCATCTGGAAGCAGCCGTCGCCGTCGATGGCCCAGACCGCGCTCTCCGGGCGGCCGGCCTTGGCGCCCATGGCCGCCGGGACGGCGTAGCCCATGGTGCCGGCGCCGCCGGAGTTGAGCCAGGTGCCGGGCTTCTCGAAGCGGATGTACTGCGAGCTCCACATCTGGTGCTGGCCCACGCCCGAGGCGTAGATGGCGTCCGGGCCGACGAGTCGGCCGATCCGCTCGATGACCTGCTGCGGGGAGAGCTGGCCGCTCGGGGCCGGCTCGTAGCCCAGCGGGTAGGTCTTCTTCCACCCGTTGAGCTTCTCCCACCACTCCGAGTAGTCGCCCTTGTGGCCGGCGTCGAACTCGGCCTGGACGGCGACGATCAGGTCGGCCAGCACCTCGCGGGCGTCGCCGACGATCGGCACGTCCGCCGGGCGGTTCTTGCCGATCTCGGCCGGGTCGATGTCGGCGTGCACGACCTTGGCGTACGGGGCGAAGCTGTCCAGCTTGCCGGTGACCCGGTCGTCGAAGCGGGCGCCGAGGGTGAACAGCAGGTCCGACTTCTGCAGCGCGGTGACCGCCGGGACGGAGCCGTGCATGCCGGGCATGCCCAGGTGCTGCGGGTGGCTGTCCGGGAAGGCGCCGAGCGCCATCAGGGTGGTGACGACCGGGGCGCCGGTCAGCTCGGCGAGGATCCGCAGCTCGGCGGTGGCCTGTGCCTTGATCACGCCGCCGCCGACGTAGAGCACCGGGCGCTTGGCGCTGACCAGCATCTTCGCGGCCTCGCGGATCTGCTTGGCGTGCGGCTTGGTGACCGGGCGGTAGCCGGGCAGCGAGGCCTCGACCGGCCACCGGAAGGTGGTGGTGGCCTGCAGGGCGTCCTTGGCGATGTCGACCAGGACCGGGCCGGGGCGGCCGGTCGCGGCGATGTGGAAGGCCTCGGCGATCACCCGGGGGATCTCGGCCGGGTCGGTGACCAGGTAGTTGTGCTTGGTGATCGGCATCGTGATGCCGCAGATGTCCGCCTCCTGGAAGGCGTCGGTGCCGATCGACTTGGAGGCGACCTGACCGGTGATCGCGACCATCGGCACGGAGTCCATGTACGCGTCGGCGATCGGGGTGACCAGGTTGGTCGCGCCGGGGCCGGAGGTGGCCATGCAGACCCCGACCCGGCCGGTGGCCTGGGCGTAGCCCGTGGCGGCGTGGCCGGCGCCCTGCTCGTGCCGGACCAGGATGTGGCGCACCTTGGCGGAGTCCATCAGCGGGTCGTACGCGGGAAGGATGGCCCCGCCCGGAATGCCGAAGACGGTGTCCGCGCCCACGGCCTCAAGCGAGCGGATGAGCGACTGGGCTCCGGTCATGGTCTCGGCGACGTGCTGGGGCGCGGGAGCGTGGGCGGCCGGGTTGTCCCCGCGGCGGGGGGATGCGGCGTGCTCAGTCATCTGCCTGTCTCTTCTCGGGTTTTGCCGGTCCGGTGCTGCGGGCCCCGGCACTGCGAGGGTGGGGTCCCGGTCCGGGCCGATCGCCGGCTCTGCCTCAATCGTCCCGCGCGAATCCGACGAATCGGACTTCTCAGGGCAATCAGGCCAGGGGTCTTGCGGGGGTGGAACAGCGTCAGTGCAACAAAAAACCCCTCGTGCCCAAGGGCATGCGAGGGGTGGCGCGTCGGTCTGTCACGAGCGGGGCGTGTGAGCCCACTCAGCCGACGCGCCCGCCAAGTACGAGAATTCGGGTGCGCATGGCAACGACCATCCTCCTGTCCGGGGTGGCGTGTCAAGCAGGTGGGATCACCGTCTCGCCATGCGGACCAGCCCCTGGACCGGCGACGGCGCGGCGTTCGGGCAGGTCGGAGGCCCCCTGGTGCGGCTGGGAGGTTCCTCGGTGATCTCCGACACGGCTTCCCTGGGCGTCCGTACGGCCACTCGTCCGGGTGTCCCCGGCCGGGTGGCCGCAACGGGCGGAGAGCGTACCGAGCGGCTTGGGCAGCGGGTAGCCGCGGCGGGCCAGCGCCCGGCGCAGCCGGGTCTCGTCCAGCGGCGGGGCGAAGGCCGAGCCCTCGGCCTGGCGGCAGCCCAGCTCCTGCAGCACGGCGACCTGGCGGGGCAGGTCCACCCCCTCGGCGGCGGTGGCCATCCCCAGGTCATGGCCGAGCCGCAGGGCGTGCCCGGCCAGGGTTCTGCTGAGCGCGGACTCACCGAGGTCCTGGACCAGCGTGCGGTCCAACTTGAGCCCGTCGAAGGGCAGCCGGGCGAGGGCTCCCAGCGAGCCGTTCCCGGCGCCGTAGCCGGCCAGCCAGGTGGAGACGCCGAGCCGACGCAGCGCGGCCAGTCGGCGACCGAGTTCGTCGGCGAGCGAGTCCGGGCCCATCCGGGCCACCTCGATCACCAGCTCGTCGGCCGGCAGTCCGCTGTCGCGCAGCGCCGCGGCCACCGTCTCGTACAGGCCGGGCGAGCAGAGCCGCTCGGCGGAGAGCCGTACCGCCACCGGGACGGGCGCCGGCCCGCCGCAGCCCCGGGCGGCCGGAGCGCGCCGGGCGGCGGCGGCCGCGACCGCCTCACGGAGCAGCCAGCGGGAGAACCGGGTGGCCGCGTCGCCGTGCTCGGCCGAACGCAGGAACTCGGCCGGGGTGAGCAGCAGGCCGCCCACCGAGCACCAGCGGGCCTGGGCCTCGACGCCGACCACCACGCCGCTGCCGAGGTCCACCAACGGCTGGTGGAGCAGGGTGAAGCCGCCCTCCCGGACGGCCACCCGCAGCCGCTCCTCCAGCTCGGTGCGGCGCTCCAGGTCGGCCCGCATCGCGGAGGTGTAGAGCACCACCCGGCCCTTGCCCTCGGACTTGGCCCGGTACATCGCGAGGTCGGCGTTGCGCATCAGCTCGTCGGCGGCGGTCCTGGGATCGGCGGCCGGGCCCCGCTCCGGGGTGCCGAAGGCGATGCCGATGCTGGCGGCGACGCTGAGTTCGGCGCCGCCGATCCAGTACGGCTCGGAGAGCGCGACCCGCAGCCGGTCGGCCAGCTCCTGGACCTGCAGTCGACCGAGCGGGCCGCAGACCAGCGCGGCGAACTCGTCGCCGCCGAACCGGGCGACGGTGTCCCCGCAGCGCACCGCGCCCTGCAGCCGGCGGGCGGCCTGCACCAGCAGTTCGTCACCGACCTGGTGACCGGCGGAGTCGTTGACCGCTTTGAAGCCGTCCAGGTCGAGGAAGAGCACCGCGATCCCGGCGCCCGTCCCACCCTGCTGGCCGCGGGTGCCGAGGGCGCCGCGCAGTCGCTGGGTGAACAGTGCCCGGTTGGGCAGGTCGGTGAGCGGGTCGTGGAAGGCGTTGTGCTGCAACTGGGCCTGGAGCATGACGCGTTCGGTGACGTCCCGACTGTTGAGCAGCAGGCCGTCGCGGTGCCGGCTGACCGTCGACTCGACGTGCAGCCACTCCCCTGCGCCGGAGCTGATCCGGCACTCCACCCGGGCCGAGAGCTCGGCGGTGCCCGGGGTGCGGTGGGCGGTGAGCCGCACCCGCGCGAGGTAGCGGCGGACCTCGGAGAGCACCCGGTCCACGTCCTCGGGGTGGACCAGGTCCAGCAGGTTGCCGCCCACCAGCTCCTCCGGGTCCCGCCCGTAGACGCCGAGCGCGGCCGGGGAGACGTACGAGAGCACGCCGTTGGCCCCGGCGATCATGATGACGTCGCTGGAGCCCTGCACCAGGGAGCGGAAGTGCGCCTCCTTGTGGCCGAGTTCCTGGGCCAGCGACAGGTTGTCGAGCAGCATGACGCCTTGCCTGAGGATCAGTGCCAGCCCGACGGTGCAGGCGGCCGCGGCCACCACCCGGTCCAACTGGCTTCCGCCGAGGGCGTTGTAGAGGATTCCGGCGGTGCACACGGCGGCGGCCGCGTACGGGGTGAGCGCACTGAAGGTGGTCGCCACCCGGCGGCGCGGCAGGCCCCCGGCCGAGGGGTGCTCGCGCAGCGGACGGCGCCAGCGCGAGGACCACGGCGCCCATGCCAGCAGCAGGCTTCCGGAGAACCAGCCGGCGTCCAGCAGTTCGCCGGAGTGGTAGTCGCTGCGCAGTTCCGGGGAGGTGAACAGGGCGTCGCACGACACGGTGATGGCGAGTGCCAGCATCGCGGTGTGCACGGCCGCCCGGTTGCCGTCCCGGCCGCCGAAGCGCAGCCCCACCACCAGGCTGACCAGCAGGATGTCCAGCACCGGGTAGGCCAGGTTGAGGGCGATGCACAGCGGGGAGCCGTCCTCGCCGGCCGCGATCCGGCCGAGCGCCAGGCTCCAGCTGAGGGTGAACAGCGAGCCGGCGATCAGCCAGCCGTCCAGCAGCAGGCAGAGCCAGCCGGCCGCCGAGCGGGGGCGCTGGGCGAGCACCAGGACGCCGGTGATGGCGAGCGGGGCGAACAGCAGGAAGGCGTACGCGGCGAGCGATTCCCGCGGCAGCGGGGTGCGCACGACCAGCTCGTACCAGCCCCAGGTGCCATTGCCGAAGGCGACCATGAGCGAGGAGAGGCCGAACAGCAGCCAGGCCGGGCGGGCGTGCCCGCCGACCGTGCAGCCGTACACCAGGCAGGACAGCGCGGCCGCGAGGGCAGCCGCAGCCAGGCCGAAGTCGCCCATGAAGATGGAGAGTTGACTCGACCCCCAGCCGACGGCGGCGCCCAGCGCATAGGCCAGGCAGAGCCCGCCCAGGGCGAGGCCGGGCAGCGCGCGGCTCTCCAGCAGCCGGCGCATCGGGCCGCGCCGGGCGGGTGCCGGCAGGTCGACGGCGGACGTGTCGGCGGGCGGTACGTCCGGCCGTCCGGCTCCGGGCAGCACCGTATCGGTGGAGCTCACTCGGCCTCTCCCCCTCCGGCCCGGAGCCTGGCGCCCCGGCCTCGGACCACCGGCCGCGCACCTCTCGGCCGTACGCGGTGGCCTGGCGCCCCGTCAGGACGGCGACCCAGGAGGTGGACGGCCTTCCGGTCGCCACACCGCACCGGTGCTCCCGATCGGGACCCTACACCAATTCCGTCACTCAATGACACGCACACTCAACTTAGAGTAATGGCGGAAGGGCGGGTGAATGCACCTGGTTCCGACGGATCGGCCCAGTTGGCGGCGGCGCGCGGGCAGGGGCTCACGCGGCGCGCACGGGAGCACGCGACGGCGCCCACCCGCCGCGCCCGGCCGGCGGGCCTGCCGCTCGGGTCCTTGCCGGGTCCGCCGGAACCCAGGGGACAGGCCCTGGTCACCGACCACCCGGGCATGTGCCGGGCATGGTCGGCGACCTGCGGTTTCAGTGGCTCGCGGGGGCCAGATCCTCGGGGAACAGCCGCAGTCGGTGGGCCAGCGCGGCGGCCTCGCCGCGACCGCCGACCCCGAGCTTGCCCAGGATGTTGGACACGTGCACGCTTGCGGTCTTCGGAGAGATGTACAGCTCCTCGGCGATCTGACGATTGGTCCAACCGCGCGCGAGCAACCGGAGCACGTCCCGCTCACGGGGGGTGAGGCCGAAGGAGTCCCCCGGGGCCCCGGTCGGCGCGGCCTCGGCGGCCGGGCGGCCGGCCGGGGCCAGGTTGAGCCCGGCCCGCTCGGCCAGGGCGCCGATCTGCGCCCCCAGCAGCCGGTCACCCCGGGCGGCCGCCAGTTCGGACGCCTCGCGCAGCAGTTCGGTCGCCGCCTCGCGCCGGCCGGCCTGCACCTCGGCTTCGCCGCCGCGCAGCAGGGCGAGCGCCAGCGGGTACGGCAGGCCGACCGCCCGCAGCGCGGTGACCGCTTCGGCCCACTGTCCGGGTGTGTCGGCGGCCCGGGCGCGGGCCAGTTCGGCCTCCAGCAGCCGGGCCCAGCCCAGGTGCAGCGGTGCCCGGGGGCGCAGTTCGGCGGCCGCCTCGGCGATCGCGGCCAGCGCCTCGGCCCGGCCCGCCTCGGCCTCCGGCAGCCCGCGGGTGTCCGCCTCCACCCCGGCGGCCTCCACCAGCAGCGGGTAGACGTCGGACTCGTGGCCGATCCGGCCGTCCTCGGCGAGCGCGGCGAGCAGTTCGGCCCGGGCCTCCAACGGCCGCCCGCCGCACGCGGCGACCCGCATCGCCAGTCGGCTGATCGGCACGCTGTGCTGGGCCTGGCCGATCCGGTTGGCCGCCCGGGCCTGCGCCAGCATGGTCGCAGCGGTGGGCAGGTCCCCCGCCAGCAGGGCGAGTTCGCCGCGCATCCGGTCCAGGAACTCGGCGTGGGTGCCGCTCAGGCTGGTCAGCTCGCAGGCGGCGAGCACCTCGTCGGCCTCCTGGATCCGCCCGAGGTCGAGCAGCGCCTCGACCAGGTTGCCGGTCAGGATGGTGCCGACGTTGCGCAGCAGGCCGTTGCCGTCGGCGAAGTCCAGGCCCTCCCGGGCCAGCCGGACGGCCTCCTCGGCCCGGCCCAGCCCGCGCTGCACGCTGGCCAGGTTGTTGATGCCGCGCAGCAGCAGGTCCGGCACGCCCAGCCGGCGGGCCGCGTCGACCGCCCCGATCAGCTCGGCCAGCCCGCCGTCGGCGTCGCCCTGCACGTCGTGGCGCAGGCCGCCGAGGGTCATCCGGGCGTGTACCTCGACCGAGTGCGCGCCGACCTGCTGGGCGATCCGGATCGCCCGCTCGGCCAGCTCGATGTGCTCGGGGCCGGCCTGCTTGAGCATCGCCGTCCCGGCGGCCAGCGCGAACACCTCGGCCTGCACCGCGGACGGCGACAGGTGGTCGACCAGCGCGTACGCGCGGGCGATCTCCTCGTCGTCCCCGGAGCGGCGCAGATTGCCCAGCATCCGGGCCCGGTTGATCCGGAACCAGGCCGAGCGCACCGGGTGCTCCGCCTCGTCGACCAGCCGGATGCCGCGCTTGGCCAGGCTCAGGCCGCGCTCGCGGTCGCCGCAGCGCCGGGCCGCGACCACCGCCTCGGCCAGCACGTCCTCCAGCTGGATCCGGTCGCAGTCCGCGTCGGCGGAGCTGTGGTCGCAGGCACCGGGCGGGTAGGTCTCGGCCCAGTCGTACGGGCGCAGGGTGTGCGCCAGCACCTCCTCGGAGACCATGTCCCACAGCTCCAGGGCCCGTTCCAGCAGGCCGAGCTGCTCGGCGAAGGCGTTGCGGCGGCGGGCGGCGCGGGCGGCGTCCAGGGCGGTCGGCAGGGCGCGGGCCGGGTCGTGCGCCTGGTACCAGTAGTTGGCCAGCCGGGCGGGCAGCGCGTCACCGGGGACGAGGTGCGGCTGGGCCTCCACGGCGAGCGCGAACTTGCGGTTGATCCGGTGCCGTTCGCCGGGCAGCAGGTCGTCCGAGACCGCCTCGCGGACCAGCGCGTGCCGGAAGCGGTAGCCCTCGCCCTCGGTGTCGGGGCGCAGGATGTTGGCGCCGACGGCCGCCCGCAGCGCCTCGATCAGCGCCTCCTCGTCGTCGCCCAGGACGGCGGCCAGCAGGGCGTGTTCGACGTGCGAGCCACCCTCGGCGGCGATCCGCACCACCCGCTGGGCCTCCTCGTCCAGGCTTTCGACGCGGACCAGCAACATGTCCCGCAGCGAGTCGGTCAGCCCCACGCCGCAGCCGTCGTGGAAGGCGGTGGCCAGCTCCTCGACGAAGAACGGGTTCCCCTCCGAGCGGCGGTGGATGCGGTCCACCAGCTGTCGGTCGGGGGCGGCGGTGCCGAGGAT
The DNA here is from genome assembly GCF_040609455.1 of Kitasatospora sp. NPDC004669. Lineage (NCBI taxonomy): Bacteria > Bacillati > Actinomycetota > Actinomycetes > Kitasatosporales > Streptomycetaceae > Kitasatospora > Kitasatospora sp. NPDC004669. The sequence continues at coordinate 44,941 of NZ_JBEXKB010000037.1, read as the reverse complement.
GCCGGCCAGCTGGGCGGCGACCTCCCGGCGGCCGAACCGGGCCAACTCCAGCCGCTGGACGGTGCGCAGCCGTTCGAGCTCGGCCAGGAAGGGGCGCAGCGGGTGGCGGCGGTGCAGGTCGTCGGTGCGGTAGGTGGCGACCAGCAGCACCCGGGAGCGGTGCAGGGTGCGCACCAGGAAGGCCAGCAGTTCGCGGGTGGAGCGGTCGGACCAGTGCAGGTCCTCGACGGCGAGGACGAGGGTACGCTCCGCGCCGAGCCGTTCGAACAGCCTCGCGGTGTGCTCGAACAGCCGGGCCCGGCCGTACTCGTCGTTGGGTTCGCCGTCCGCCTCGCCGAACTCGGAGAGCAGCCGGGCGAGGTGCCCCTCGCTGCCGGCCGCCGCGGCCTCCAGCTCGGCGCCCAGCGAGCGGTGCAGCCGGCGCAGCGCGGCGGCCAGCGGGGCGTACGGCAGGCCCTCGGCGCCGACTTCCAGACAGCTGCCGAGCGTGATGACCGCTCCCCGGTCGTCGGCCCGCTGCAGGAACTCCTCCAGCAGCCGGGTCTTGCCGACGCCGGCCTCGCCGCCGATCAGGACGGCCTGCGGGCTGCCGGTGCCCGCCCGGCGCAGCGCGTCGGTCAGTTCGGTGATCTCGCTGCCGCGGCCGACGAAGACGGGACTGACCGATATCTGCTGCATGGAGGCGAGCATGCCATAGCCGGTGGTGGCGGGAGGAGGGGTTATCTCCCCCGGCGAACGCCCGGCCGAACGCCCGGAGGGGGAGGCGCTCTCCTGCGGCGCCTCCCCCTCCGGAACTCCCTCGGCACCGTCGTGGTGCCGGACCGTCAGCATTCGGGCTGACGCACGGGGCGCCGCTGGAAGCGGGCGGCGACCGGACGGCGGCGCAGACGTCGCGCCTCCTTGGCCTCGCGTACCAGGCGCTCGTGCTCGGCGCGGGCTTCAAGCTCGTGGGCCTGCTGCTGGATGAGCTCGTACTCGATCACTTCGGGTTCCCCTTTTGGGTTTCACTGCGTTTCCCTGACGAGTAAGAGCTTCCTCTCCCAGATGGGGGTGCCACATCGGGAGCGTGCCCGATGTTTCGGGGCCCGGATGCCTTAGATCGGGCTCCGAAAATGGTTTAAGGCCCCGTCTCACCTAGATACACAGGCGAGACGGGGCCTTAGGCCTTACTTAGAGAGCCTTAGATGCCTTAGATGCCTTAGGAAGGTGGGGTTGACAGCCTGAGCGTCCAAGGCTTCTCAGGCGGAGACTCCAGGCTTCTCCGGGCTGGGCTCACTGTCCTTCCGCGGCGAGCCGCTCCAGGCTGGACTCACTGTCCTTCCGCGGCGAGCCGCTCCAGGATCAGGTCCTTCACGCGGGCGGCGTCCGCCTGGCCGCGGGTGGCCTTCATGACCGCGCCGACCAGCGCGCCCACGGCCTGGACCTTGCCGTCGCGGATCTTGGCGGCGATCGCCTCGTTCTCGGCGATGGCCTGGTCCACGGCGGCGCCCAGCGCGGAGTCGTCCGAGACCACGGCCAGGCCGCGCTTCTCGACGACCTCGTCCGGCTCACCCTCGCCGGCCAGCACGGCCTCGATGACCTGGCGGGCCAGCTTGTCGTTCAGCTTGCCCTCGGCGACCAGCGCGGCGACCCGGGCGACCTGCGCCGGGGTGATCGGCTGCTCGGTCAGCTCGGTGCCGGTCTCGTTGGCGCGGCGGGCCAGCTCGCCCATCCACCACTTGCGGGCCTGGTCGGCCGGGGCACCGGCCGCGATGGTCTCCTGGATCGGCTCCACCGCACCGGCGTTGAGCACCGACTGCATGTCCTTGTCGGACAGGCCCCACTCGGCCTGCAGCCGGGCACGGCGCACCCGCGGCAGCTCGGGCAGGGCGGCCCGCAGCTCCTCGACCCACTCGCGGGAGGGAGCCACCGGCACCAGGTCCGGCTCGGGGAAGTAGCGGTAGTCCTCGGCGTTGTCCTTGATCCGGCCCGAGGTGGTGGTGCCGTTCTCCTCGTGGAAGTGGCGGGTCTCCTGGATGATGGTGCCGCCGTCGGTCAGCACGGTCGCGTGCCGCTGGACCTCGAACCGGGCGGCCCGCTCCACGCTGCGCAGCGAGTTGACGTTCTTGGTCTCCGAGCGGGTGCCGAACGTCTCGGTGCCGTTCGGGCGCAGCGACAGGTTGACGTCGCAGCGCATCTGGCCCTTGTCCATCCGGGCCTCGGAGACGCCCAGGGAGCGGATGACCTCGCGCAGCTCGGCGACGTACGCCTTGGCGACCTCGGGGGCGCGCTCACCCGCGCCGGTGATCGGCTTGGTGACGATCTCGATCAGCGGGATGCCGGCGCGGTTGTAGTCGAGCAGCGAGTGGGTGGCGCCGTGGATGCGGCCGGTCGCGCCACCGACGTGGCTGGACTTGCCGGTGTCCTCCTCCATGTGGGCGCGCTCGATCTCCACGCGGAAGGTCGAACCGTCCTCCAGCTGCACGTCGAGGTAGCCGTTGAAGGCGATCGGCTCGTCGTACTGCGAGGTCTGGAAGTTCTTGGGCATGTCCGGGTAGAAGTAGTTCTTCCGCGCGAACCGGCACCACTCGGCGATCTCGCAGTTCAGCGCCAGGCCGATCTTGACGGCCGACTCCACGCCCACCGCGTTGACCACCGGCAGCGAGCCCGGCAGGCCCAGGCAGGTCGGGCAGGTCTGGCTGTTCGGCTCGGCGCCCAGTTCGGTCGAGCAACCGCAGAACATCTTGGTCTTGGTACCGAGCTCGACGTGGACCTCAAGGCCCATCACCGGGTCGTAGGACGCGAGAGCGTCCTCGTAGGAGACCAGGTTCATGACGCTCACAGCGTCCCTTCTCACTTGAAGCTTGGGAGGTACGGGCCCGGCCGCCGCGTGGCGCGGGGCCGGGCCGGGGCGCTCAGCTCAGCCCAGCAGCACGTCGTCGGAGCCCAGCTGACGCAGCTCGCGCACCAGCAGGGCGGTGCCGGTGATCAGTGCGGCGGCGCCGACCAGGGCGTTGACCAGCTTGAGGGTGTCGCTCTCCTCGCGGGCCTTGCGGACGTCCTTGACCACGGAGATCGCACCGAAGGCGCTGGTGCCGATGGACAGCCAGAGGCCGGGCTTCGAATGCTTCCACCCCTTCAAAGAAGCAGCCGGGGCCTTGGCCTTCTCGATCTTGCTCACAGTGCCGGTACCTCCTCCAGCAGGGTGTGCCCCCACTTGTCGTTGAGTGCGGCCTCGACGGCGCCGCCCACGCGGTACAGGCGGTCGTCCGCCATCGCAGGTGCGATGATCTGCAGGCCGACCGGGAGATTGTCCTCCGGGGCCAGGCCGACCGGCAGCGACATCGCCGCATTGCCCGCCAGGTTCGACGGAATCGTGCACAGGTCGGCCAGGTACATCGCCATCGGGTCGTCGGCGCGCTCGCCGATCGGGAAGGCGGTGGTCGGCGTGGTCGGCGAGACCAGCACGTCCACCCCGGCGAAGGCGGCGTCGAAGTCCCGCGAGATGAGCGTGCGGACCTTCTGGGCCGAGCCGTAGTAGGCGTCGTAGTAGCCCGAGGAGAGGGCGTAGGTGCCCAGGATGATGCGGCGCTTGACCTCGTCGCCGAAGCCGGCCTCGCGGGTCAGCGCGGTGACGTCCTCGGCCGAGCGGCTGCCGTCGTCGCCGACCCGCAGGCCGTAGCGCATCGCGTCGAAGCGGGCCAGGTTGGAGGAGCACTCCGACGGCGCGATCAGGTAGTAGGCCGGCAGCGCCAGGGTGAAAGACGGGCAGGAGACCTCGACGACCTCGGCGCCCAGCTCGCGCAGCAGCTCCACCGACTCGTTGAAGCGCTGCATCACGCCGGCCTGGTAGCCCTCGCCGGCGAACTCCTTGACCACGCCGATCCGCATGCCGCGGACGTCGCGCATCTTGGCGGCCTCGACCACGGCCGGGACCGGCGCGTCGATCGAGGTGGAGTCCAGCGGGTCGTGCCCGGCGATGGCCTCGTGCAGCAGGGCCGCGTCCAGCACGGTGCGGGCACAGGGACCGCCCTGGTCCAGGCTGCTGGAGAAGGCGACCAGGCCGTAGCGGGACACCGAGCCGTAGGTCGGCTTGACGCCGACGGTGCCGGTGACGGCCCCGGGCTGGCGGATCGAGCCGCCGGTGTCGGTGCCGATCGCCAGCGGGGCCTCGAAGGCGGCCAGCGCGGCGGCCGAACCGCCGCCGGAGCCACCGGGGATGCGGGTGAGGTCCCACGGGTTGCCGGTCGGGCCGTAGGCGGAGTTCTCGGTGGAGGAGCCCATCGCGAACTCGTCCATGTTCGTCTTGCCGAGGATGACGACGCCGGCGTCCTTGAGACGGCTGGTCAGGGTGGCGTCGTACGGCGGGATCCAGCCCTCGAGCATCTTCGAGCCGCAGGTGGTCGGGATGCCCTTGGTGGTGAAGACGTCCTTCAGCGCCAGCGGGACACCGGCCAGCGGGCCCAGCTCCTCGCCCTTGGCGCGCTTCTCGTCGACGGCCTTGGCGGCGTTCAGCGCGCCCTCGGTGTCGACGTGCAGGAAGGCGTTGACCTTCTTGTCGACGGCCTCGATGCGGTCCAGGTGCGCCTGGGCGACCTCGACGGCGGAGACCTCGCCCTTGGCGATGGCGGCCGCGGTCTCGGCGGCGCTCCACTTAATGATGGGAGTACGGATCAGGTCGGTCATCTCGGTCAGTCCTCCCCGAGGATCTGCGGCACACGGAAACGCTGCTCCTCGGCGGCGGGGGCGCCGGACAGCGCCTGCTCCGGGGTGAGCGACGGCCGCACCTCGTCCGCGCGCATGACGTTGGTCAGCGGCAGCGGGTGGGAGGTCGGCGGGACGTCCTGTCCGGCGACCTCGGAAACGCGGGCGACCGCGCCGATGATCACGTCGAGCTGCTCGGCGAAGTGGTCCAGCTCTTCGGGCTTCAGCTCAAGACGCGACAGCCGGGCGAGGTGGGCGACCTCCTCGCGCGTGATGCCAGGCATGCAGCGATCCTCAGGGTGAGTTCTGGTGAGACCCGGCGATGCCTGCGGCGGCGCCGGGCCCGGGCAGGAGCAGCCGGGTTCGGCGCTCCGTCCTCGTGGTCTTTGGACCCCATCCTATGGGGCCCGGCCCGGCCACCGGCCAACGAGTAAAGGTGTCCCCCCATTACTGCGGGCAGCGCGGCACCCCGGGGAAGCCCTACTGGGGCCTGGTGCGGGCCCAACTCTGGGTGCCGGACGCCTTGATCTCCAGCTGCGCGGCCTGCATCGGCTGGCTGCACGGCACGGCCCGGACGGCCGGGGGCAGCACGGACGGGGGCAGCACGGGCGGGAGCGTCGGCGGCAGCACCGGGGGGAGCGCGGTGGGCTGGGAGAGCGGCTGGGCGACCGGCTTGATGATCGACGGGAGCTGCGGCGGGGCGCCCAGCCGCTCCACCGTCGGGGCGGAGGTGGTGCGGTGCACCCGCAGCCAGGCGGTGGCCTGCTCGGCGGGCAGCGCGGCCGACACCAGCCAGCCCTGGACGGCGTCCACGCCCATGCAGTGCAGCCGCTCCCAGGTCTCGTCGTCCTCGACGCCCTCGGCCACCACGGTCAGCCCGAGCGAGTGGGCGAGCTCCACCGAGCAGCGCACCACCGCCGCGTCGTGGTCGTCGGCGACCATCCGGGAGACGAAGGAGCGGTCGATCTTCAGCTCGCCGACCGGCAGGCTGCGCAGCCTCACCAGCGAGGAGTGGCCGGTGCCGAAGTCGTCCAGGGACATCCCGACGCCGTAGCCGCGCAGCTCCGCCAGGGTTTCGGCGGCCCGCCGGGAGTCGTCCAGCAGCAGCCGCTCGGTGATCTCCAGCTGGAGCGCGTGGGCCGGCACCTGGTGGCGGACCAGGTGCCCGGCGACACGCTGGGCGAAGCCGGGGTTGAGCACGTCGCGCGGCGAGACGTTGACCGCGACCTGTACCTGCAGGCCCAGGTCGCGCCAGTAGGCGAGCTGGCCGACCGCCGCCTCCAGCACGTAGTCGGTGAGCCGGGGCATCAGGCCGCTGGACTCGGCGAGCCCGACGAACTCGTCCGGCGAGACCCTCCCCTGCCCGGGCCGCTCCCAGCGCAGCAACGCCTCCAGGCCGACCACCCGGCCGTCGAAGGCCACCTTCGGCTGGTAGTGCAGCTGCACTTCGCCGGCCTCCAGCGCCCGGCGCAGGTCCCCGAGCAGGCCGATCCGGTACGGGGTGTCGGCGTCCTGGGTCTCGTCGTACTGGGCGACGCCGCTGCACTCACGCTGGGCGTGGCCCATCGCCACGTCGGCGCGGCGCAGCAGCGACTCGGCGTCCTGGGCGTGCTGCGGGTAGACGCAGACGCCGGCGCTGGCCTCCAGCACCAGCAGCAGCCCGTCCAGCCGGATCGGCGCGGCGAGTTCGGCGATCAGCGCCTTGGCGACCCGCTCCAGGCTGTCCGGGCAGTTGATGCCGGGCAGCAGCACGGCGAACTCGTCGCCGCCCATCCGGGCCACCATCGGGCGGCCGCGCCGGTAGTGCCGGGGCAGGCCGACGAAGACGTCGTCGATGGACTCCCGGGTGGCGCTGCCGGCCGTGCCGCCGGAGCGCAGCGCCCGGTGGAGTCGGCGGGCGATGTGAACCAGCAGCCGGTCACCAGCCGTATGTCCTAGTGTGTCGTTGAGCGATCGGAACCGATCGAGATCGAGCAGGATGAGGCCGACGCTGTAGCCCTCCTCGCGTTCGGCGATCGCCTCCTGGGCGGCCAGCAGCAGGGCCTGACGGTTGGGCAGGTCCGTCAGCGGGTCGGTCAGCTGGTCGCGGGCGCGGTCCCGGGCGATCCGCCAGGCGGCCACCAGCACCGCCAGCGGCACCGCGAACAGCGGCAGCAGTTCGGGTTCGTACCGGTAGACCAGGACGGCCAGCGGGATGAGCGGCGCGGCTCCGGCCAGCAGCACGCCGAGCAGCAGGACCGCACCCGCCACCCCCTGCGGCGGGCGTGTGGGCGCGTCGCCGGTCGTACGATCCATAAGCCCTGTCCTCCGTCGGGCCCGCCCCGTCAGGCCGCCTTACGGTGAGGCACCGTGCCGGTACCGACAGCTGCCGGGCATGGAGCGACCCCGAGGAGCACCGGCTCAGCCGGTGCCCCCACCCCTGCTGACACTCTGTTGCGCTCCAGGGTATGCCGGGGCCCACCCGGTGGGCAGACTTTCGGACAACCGGAAACGCGCCACCGCGCCCGGGTGTCGCACAGTGACACAATGCCCGCTTTCACTGAACGACACCCGGTGACGCCGCATCAGGACGATAACAACACGGATCACGGCGCCGGCCGCTCGGGGCGGCCTCGAATCAGCCCTCGGAGGGCGCCTGCTGCGGCTCGGCGACCTCCTCCACCTCCGGAAGTCCCAGGTGGGCACGGGCGGCCGACGGACCGTCGGCGAGCAGCACGGCGAAGCCCGCGTCGTCCAGGACCGGCAGGCCGAGCTGAACGGCCTTGTCGTACTTGGAACCCGGGTTGTCACCGGCCACCACAAAATCGGTCTTCTTCGAAACCGAACCGGTCACCTTCGCTCCGCGCGAGGTCAGCGCCTCCTTGGCACCGTCCCGGGTGTGGCCGGAGAGCGTGCCGGTGACGACGACGGTCAGGCCCTCCAGCGGGCGCTCCGCCTCCTCCTCGTCCGCGAACTCCTCGACGAAGCGGACGCCGGCGTCCCGCCACTTCTCCAGGATCCCGCGGTGCCACTCCTCCTGGTACCACTCGACCACGGACCGGGCGATGATCGGCCCGACCCCCTCGACAGCGGCCAGCTCCTCCTCGGTGGCCGAGAAGATCCGGTCCAGGTCGCGGAACTCGCGGGCCAACTCCTGCGCCGCGACCGGGCCCACGTGCCGGATCGAGAGGCCGTTGAGGAACCGCCAGAGCGGGCGGTCCTTCACCTTCTCCAGGTTCTCCAGCAGCACGCTGGCGGTCTTCTTCGGATCGCCCTTCTGGTTGGCGAAGAAGGTGGCCTCCTTCTCCTTGCCGGTGCGGTCGTCCAGCTTGGGCATGCCCGTCTTCTGGTCGCGCACCAGCACCTTGATCGGCAGCAGCTGCTCCATCGTCAGCCCGAAGATGTCGCCCTCGTCCTTCACCGGCGCCTCGGTCGGCTCCAGCGGCTGGGTCAGCGCGGTGGCCGCGACGTAGCCGAGGCCGTCGATGTCCAGCGATGAGCGACCGCCCAGGAAGGCGATCCGCTCACGGATCTGCGCCGGGCAGAACTGGGCGTTGGGGCAGCGCAGGTCGATGTCGCCCTCGGACATCGGACGCAGCTCGGCACCGCACTCGTGGCAGTGCGAGGGCATCACGAACTCCTGCTCGGTGCCGTCCCGCAGGTCCTCCACCGGCCCGAGGATCTCCGGGATCACGTCACCGGCCTTGCGCAGCACGATGGTGTCACCGAGCAGCACGCCCTTCGCCTTGACGACCTCCTGGTTGTGCAGCGTCGCGTACTGGACCATCGAGCCGGCCACCTTCACCGGCTCGGCCAGCACCGCGTACGGGGTGGCCCGGCCGGTGCGGCCGATGCCGACCTTGATCTCGGCCAGCTTGCCGGTGACCTCCTCCGGCGGGTACTTCCAGGCGATCGCCCAGCGCGGGGACTTGGAGGTGGAGCCGAGCCGGCCCTGCAGGGCGATCTCGTCGACCTTGACGACCACGCCGTCGATCTCGTGCTCGACCGAGTGCCGCTGCTCCCCGAAGTGCTTGATGAACGCCCGCACGTCGTCGAGGGTCTTGACCACCTTGTTGTGCCGGGCGGTCGGCAGGCCCCACTCGCGCAGCAGGTCGTAGGCGTGCGACTGGCAGTCGATGTCGAAGCCGACCCGGGCGCCGATGCCGTGCACCACCATGTGCAGCGGGCGGGAGGCGGTGACGTGCGAGTCCTTCTGGCGCAGCGAACCGGCGGCGGCGTTACGGGGGTTGGCGAACAGCTTGACGAGGGCCTGCGGGCGCTTGCCCTCCTTGGCGCGTGCCTCGTTCTCCGTCTTGCGGCGCTCGTTCTCCGCCGCGAGCGAGGCGTTCAGCTCCTCGAAGGCCTCGGTCGGGAGGTACACCTCGCCGCGGATCTCGACCAGCTCGGGGACGTCGTCACCCTTGAGCCGGTGCGGGATCTCCTTGATGGTGCGGACGTTGGCGGTGATGTCCTCGCCGACCCGGCCGGTGCCGCGGGTCGCGGCGAGCACCAACTCGCCCTTCTCGTACGTGAGGTTGACGGCCAGGCCGTCCACCTTGAGTTCGCACAGGAAGTGGTAGTCGATGCCCGCCAGCTCACGGGCCACCCGCTCGGCCCAAGCGGCGAGCTCGTCGTCGTCCATCGCGTTGTCGAGGCTGAGCAGCCGCTCGCGGTGCTCGACCTTGGTGAAGCCCTCGGCGACGTCGCCACCGACCTTCTGCGTCGGCGAGTCCGGGGTGATCAGGGCCGGGTGCTCGGCCTCGATCGCCTCCAGCTCGCGCATCAGCCCGTCGAACTCGGCGTCGCTGACGATCGGCGCGTCCTGCTCGTAGTACCGGGCGCGGTGGTCGGTGATCTCCCCCGCCAGCTCGGCGTGCCGCCTGCGCACCTCCGCCGGGACGTCCTCCCAGCCCTCGACAGCCGTCACCGCAAGCCCTCCTACGTTCTCATTCCGGGTTGTCCACCAGGCTCCGCGCCGCCCGCTCGGCGAGCGACAGCGCCTTGCGCGCGTACCCCGGGGAGGCCCCGGCCAGCCCGCAGGTCGGCGTCACCAGCACGCGACGGCCCAGCAGCTCCGGGGCGAACCCGAGCCTGCGCCACAAGGTCCTGACACCCTGGACACTACCGGCCGGGTCCGACACCGCCTGGTCAGTGGAGGGGACGACACCCGCGAGGATCACCGTGCCCTCCTCGACGGCCTCGCCCAGGTCGTCGTCCGAGCGCTCGGTCAGCAGCGAGAAGTCCAGCGAGATGCCGGCGACTCCGGCGCGGCGCAGCAGCGGGATCGGGACGTCCGGGGCGCAGCTGTGCACGACCACGGGCGCGTCCAGGCCGCGGATCAGCTCCCGCAGCACCTCCTCGGCGATCTGCCGGTCGACGGCGCGCAGCCGCTGGAAGCCGCTGGCGGTCTTCACGTTGCCCGCGAGGACGGCGGGCAGCGAGGGCTCGTCGAGCTGGAGGACCGGTTGCGCACCGGGGACGCGCTTGCGGACCTCCGCGAGGTGGCGGCGCAGTCCCTCGGTGAGCGAGCCGGCGATGTCCCGGCAGGCGCCGTGGTCGGAGAGCGCCTTCTCGCCGTGCTTGAGCTCGATGCTCGCCGCCAGGGTCCACGGGCCGACGGCCTGGACCTTGAGCGCGCCCTGGTAGCCCTGGGTGAACTCCTCCAGCGCGTCCAGGTCCTCGCCGAGCCAGGAGTGGGCGCGCCGGGTGTCCCGGCCGGGGCGGTCGGAGAAGCGCCAGCCGCTGGGCTCGGTCTGCGCGAACAGCTCGACCAACAGGCCGGCGCTGCGGCCGATCATGTCGGCGCCCGGGCCGCGCGCGGGCAGCTCGGGCAGGAACGGCAGGTGCTCCAGCGCCCCGGTGGAGGTCTTGGCAGCCTCGCGGGCGTCGGTGCCGGGCAGCGAGCCGATGCCGGTGGCGGCGCCGCGCAGGTCGGGGAAGGCGTGTGGGGTGCTCACCCGTCCGAGCCTAGTGCGCGGCGCCGCTTCCGATTCAGCGCCCCGGACGAACGCTGATGTCGGTGATCTCGGCGTCCCGGGAGGCGTCCAGGGCGGCGAGGAGCGCCTTGGCGACGGATTCGGGCTCGATCCAGCGGCCGGCGTCGTAGTCCTTGCCCTCCTGCTGGTGCACCTTGGCCTGCATCGGGGTGGCGGTGCGGCCGGGGTAGACCGAGGTGACCCGGACGCCGCCCGCGTGCTCCTCCTGGCGCAGGGCGTCGGCGAGCGCCTTGAGGCCGTGCTTGCTGGCCGCGTACGCCGACCACTCGGCGTGGGCGTTGAGGCCCGCCCCGGAGTTGACGAAGACCACGTGGCCCTTGGCCTGCCGGAGCGAGGGCAGCATCAGTCGGGTCAGCTCGGCGGGGCCGACCAGGTTGACGTTGAGCGTCTCCTGCCAGGCCTTCACCGGCAGATCGCCGACCGGCCCGAGCTCGACCACACCCGCGACGTGCAGCAGCGAGTCCAGCGTGACGGGCAGTTGCTGGTGCCCGAAGGCCCAGGACAGCTTCGCCGGGTCACCCAGGTCGCCGACCAGGGTCCTCGCCCCGGGGAAGCGCTCCCGCAGCTCGGCGGCGCGACGGGCGTCGCGCGCCAGCAGCCAGAGCTCGTCGCCCCGCTCGGCGAGCTTCTCGGTCAGGACGGCGCCGATGCCGGAACCGGCGCCGGTGATCAGATGTGCAGCCATGCCCCCGATCCTCTCAGGCCTTGAGCTGCACAAACACCTCGGCGGGCGTGTCGGCGAAGCTGATCAGCTCGGAGAGCGGCCGCGGCAGGAAGCCCTCGGCGTCCATCCGCTCCAGCTGGGTGCGCAGGCCCGAGTAGAAGCCCTCGGTGTCCAGGACGACCACCGGCTTGTCGAAGATCCCGTGCTTCTTGAGCTCCAGCACCTCGGTGACCTCGTCCATGGTCCCCAACCCGCCGACCAGCACCACGACGGCGTCCGCGCGGGCGGCCAACTCCCGCTTCCGCTCGGCCAGATCGGCGGTCATGACGAGCTCGTCGGCCCCGACGTAGCCCTTGTGCTTCAGCATCTCGACCAGCACGCCGACCAGTCGGCCGCCCGCCGCCTTCACCTCGTCGGCCAGCAGACCCATCAGCCCGGCGTTCGAGCCGCCCCACACCAGGGTGTGCCCGCCCTCCCCGAGGAGTCGGGCGAACTCGGCGGCGGGGGCGGAGTAACGGTCGTCGAGCGAGTACGCGGAGCAGAAGACGCAGATATTCATAGTGCTCATTGGTCTATCACGGCCCACCGCCCTCACTCACCCGGTTTGGCCGCCACCCGTCGTACGTACTTGCGAAGTGCGGCATCCGGACCGCGCCGTCGCTCAATCCCCAGGTCAGACGTACCGGGCCGAGCTCCGGGAAGTCCTCCGGCCGGGTGAGCGGAGCGGCGAACGCTCGATGGCGGACTCCCCCGCGGCGGACTAGTCATGTCCTTGACGCCCTGTCGGTCACCGTGCGGAAACGGTGACACGGGGCTTCCCCTGTCGGCTTCACTGAAAGGACATGCACGATATGGCTGGCATCACGATGCGTCGACGGATTCCCGCTCTTCTCGCGGCAACCGGGTTGGCCGTGCTGGTCACCGCAGGCGCGGCTCAGGCGAGCGCTCCGGTGGACCATGCGGTATCCGGCGGAGCGCCCTGCACATGGATCGCGCAGGGCACCACGGCGCCCGCTCCGGCTGCCGACCCCTCCGGGCCGGACGGGAAGGAACACTGCAAGGTCGACGTCGGCGCGAAGATCGTCGCCACCAGCCCGCAGGTCATCCCGACGAACACCACCACCAAGATCACCTTCACCCAGGCCGAGTTCGACACGGACGCGATGTTCAACTCGGCGAACTCGACCCTCGTGGTCCACACGCCCGGGCGCTACTACCTCCAGGGGAAGCTCTTCTGGGGCTTCCTCCCGAACGCCGACGCCGTCCGTGATCTCGAAATCCTGGTCAACGGCGTTCTCGTCTCCGAGACCGAAAAGGGCGCCGATAACCCCAACGACACTACCGAGGACACCTCGACGATCGTCGACCTGAAGGTCGGTGACGTGATCGAGCTCGACGCCTTCCAGACCACCGGAAGCAACGCCAACTCGGTGCTCCTCACCAATGGCGCCGGGGGCAAGGTCTTCCCGCAGCTCATGGCCGAGCGGCTCAACCCGTAACCGCCCCGCCCCGAACCGCCCCGGGGGTGCCGGGCGAGGAACCCGGCACCCCTGGGGCGTCCACGGGGAACCGGCAGGCCCTAAGGTGCTGCGCGTGCGTCACCTTGAGATATCCGACCTGATCACGGCGGTGGATCCGCACGACGGCCGACGACTCCCGGTCCGGCGCGCCGACGTGGTCCGGCAGTTGCGCGAGGGCGGTGACGAACGCGCCGCCCGGATCGTCGCCGGGCTGCCGACCGACCGTGACGGCGTGCTCGACCCCCACGCCGTGGACGGCCTGCTCATCAGCGTGCACACCGAGCTCCAGCAGCTGAGCGAGGAACTGCGCATCGGCGAACGCCTGGTCCACGTGCTCAACCCGCTCTTCACCGCGATCCGGACGACCACCGGGCAGCCCGGGCCGTACCGCCTGGTCGACATCGGGTGCGGCCTCGGCTACCTGGTCCGCTGGCTCGCCGCCACCGACGCCCTCGGCCCCGACGTCGAACTGGTCGGGGTCGATCTCAACGCCGCACTGGTCGGCGAGGCCGATCGCCTCGCCCGGGCGGAGGGACTCAACTGCCGCTTCGTGCACGGAAACGCCTTCGAACTGCCGGAGTCCGCGACCGTCTACATCTCCACCGGTGTGCTGCACCACTTCCGCGCCGAGGCCCTGGCCGAGTTCTTCCAGGCCCAGGCCGCCTCACCGGCGCTCGCCTTCTGCCACTTCGACATCGCCGCGACGCGACTCGCGCCCGTCGGTGCCTGGATCTTCCACCTCGCCCGGATGCGCCATCCGCTCGGCCGCCACGACGGCTTCGTCTCCGCGCTGCGCGCGCACAGCGACGAGGTGCTCCTGCATGCCGCCGCCGCACCCGGGATGCGCGCGCTGGTGTACGAGCCGCGCGGTTTGTCGAACCCGTTCTGCACCACACTGCGCCCGGTCATCGGAGTGCGCCCACCGTTGGAGGCGCCACTGCGCCGGGCCCTCGGTCGGGCCGCCCGCCGCCTGGTCGGCCCGGAACACCTCGCCGGGGCCACCCGATGACGCCCGCCGTACCCCTCGCGTTCCTCGGCCTGGTCGACGCGACGTGCAGCGGCTTCCGCGCCTACGCCGGCCGCGACGCGCGCATCCGCAAACACCGGGCCGCCGTCCGAGCCGCCCTGCGCGGGCTGGCCGTCGGGGCCGTCCTGCTGCTCGCCCCAGCGCTGACCGCCGCCCTTCTGCTGCTGACGGCAACCGACCGGGCCCACGCCTACGCCACCCTGGCCGGCGGCGGGACCGGATACCTGCTCCCGCTCACCCCCTACGCCGCCGCCGTGCTGCTCTCACTCGCCGCCTACTTCGCCCTGCCGTTCCGGGCCAGCACGCTCGCGATGGTCATCGGCCTCGGCCCGCTCACCCTGCTGCGCCCGCTCGCCGTCGCCGTCGCCTGCCTCGGCGCGCTCCTGGGCGGCGGCGGCGCGTCCGGCCTGCTGGTCGGCGCGGTCGCGGGCGCCGCCATGCTGTGCGTCGAACCCCTGGTGCACCGCCGCTGGTACCGCCACGTGCAGTGAGGACCCGCTCGCCGGGCGGGCCGACCACACTTGGCCGCACGCCCCGGACAACCCCGTTCCACGGCCCTGCACGAGCCCGGCCGTCCGCATCGGACGGCCGGGCCGCGAGACGATCACGCGTGTTGGAAGAGCACCTCCGGGTTCGCCGCCGACGGGCCGTCGAGCAGGGGCTGGTGGATCCCCTTCAGGGTCCGGTCGAAGAAGGCCCCGACGTACTCCCGGGTCAGCTGCATCCCGCGCTCAGGCGAGGTGGTCGTCCCCGGGGGGAGCGGCAGGCCGGCCTCGGCGGCCAGGACCGGGACGTCCGTGAAGCTGGCGTGGTTGGTGCCGGCGACGGCCAGCCAGGGCTTGTAGCCCTCCCAACCGGCCCAGGTCTGCCCCCATGACGTGTCCCCGCCGCCGGCGGCGTGGTTGCTCTCCTTCCCGAGCAGGAGGAACGCGCGTCCCTTGAGCGTGTCCGTCGGAATCGGCGGCCAGAACGTTCCGTCCATGTTCACCCCGGCCAGGATGCGCCGGTCCTCGGCCATCGCCGTCAGCGCTGACGCGCCGCCGATCGAGTGCCCGGCCATGCCGATGCGGTCGCGGTCGATGAGGTGCGCCAGGCGCCAGGCCGGGTGGTGCCCGGTCAGCCGGTCCAGGACGAACGACACGTCCTTCGCCCGGCTGTCGGGGAGGCTGTCCGGTGCGCCGCTCGCGCACAGCGTGCATCCCGGGGTGCTGCCGTCGGCGAGCGTCTCGCCGGAGTCCTCGTAGGTGTGACCGACCAGGGCCACGACGTAGCCGTGGCCGGCCAGTTCGGTCGCCAGGCCGGTCAGCGTGGCGCGGGGGTTCTCGAAGCCCGGGGAGAGGACCACCAGCGGGAACTTCCCGCCTGCGGCCTTGGCATCGGTGTAGGCGTAGGTCCTGGTGTCCGCGAGGTCCTGCGGCTGGACTCCGGTACCCGGTGGGACCCGCGTCGCCACGAAACCCTGCGCTTCGCCGAGGCTCATGTACGGAGCGGGCTCGCCGGTGTCCTGCCGAGCCGGGTAGAACATCGACACCGCCAGCTGCCGCGGCCCGGCCGAGGGTACCCAGGGGTCGGTACGGCCCTCATCGGTCAGGTGCAGCACCTCCTCACCGGCCGCGTACTGCCCGGTCGGGCGGGGCAGCTCGCCGTGGAAGGCGGCCGGGGTCGAGGCATGGGCGACGGCTGCGGACACGGTGGCGGACGGCGACGACGAGGCCATCGCGGCCCCGGCCATCGGGAGGGGCAGGGCGAGAACGAGGGCGGCGATGGCCGCGATGCGGCGGGTTCGGGTCATGGCCTTGAGGCTAGGTTCGTGGCCCGGACCGCCGAATCAGCCCTACGGATGCACTGTCCGGCCGTGGTCATCCCCGCGATTCAGGGGTGTCATCCATCCGGATGACACCCCTGGCGCGGGCGGGCCCGGACTCGCTCAGGCGTGGACCGCCGGGCGCTCGGTGGTGGCGATGGTGGCGGAGCCGATGACGCGGGTGCCGTCGTACAGCACGACCGCCTGGCCGGGGGCGATGCCGCGGGCCGGGGTGTCGAGGCGGACGTGGAGGGTGTCGTCGACCACCGAGGCGGAGACGGGCACCTCCTCGCCGTGGGCGCGGAGCTGGGCGGTGTAGCGGCCCTCGGTCAGGGGCTCGGTGCCGCACCAGCGGGGGCGGATGGCGGTCAGCGCCGTGACGTCGAGGCCCTCGACCGGGCCGACGGTGACGGTGTTGTTCACCGGCGAGATGTCCAGCACGTACCGCGGCTTGCCGTCGGCGGCCGGACGGCCGATGCGCAGGCCCTTGCGCTGGCCGATGGTGAAGCCGTAGGCGCCGTCGTGCTCGCCGAGTTTGGTGCCGTCGACGTCGAGGATGTCGCCGGTGGCGGTGCCGAGGTGCTTGGCCAGGAAACCCTGGGTGTCGCCGTCGGCGATGAAGCAGATGTCGTGGCTGTCGGGCTTCTTGGCCACGGCCAGGCCCCGGCGCTCGGCCTCCGCCCGGATCTCCTCCTTGGTGGTGTCACCGAGCGGGAAGAGCGAGTGGGCCAGCTGGTCGGCATCGAGCACGCCCAGCACGTACGACTGGTCCTTGGCGCCGTCCACCGCCCGGTGCAGCTCGCGCGAACCGTCCGGCAGGTCGACGATGCGGGCGTAGTGGCCGGTGCAGACGGCGTCGAAGCCCAGCGCGATCGCCTTGTCCAGCAGCGCGGCGAACTTGATCTTCTCGTTGCAGCGCAGGCACGGATTCGGCGTCCGCCCGGCCGCGTACTCGGCGACGAAGTCGTCGATCACGTCCTCGCGGAAGCGCTCGGCGAGGTCCCAGACGTAGAAGGGGATGCCGATCACATCGGCGGCCCGCCAGGCGTCCCGGGAGTCCTCGATGGTGCAGCAGCCGCGCGCGCCCGTACGGAAGGACTGCGGGTTCGCGGACAGCGCCAGGTGGACGCCGGTCACCTCGTGGCCCGCTTCGACGGCGCGGGCGGCGGCGACGGCGGAGTCGACTCCGCCGGACATCGCCGCGAGTACGCGCAGGCGGCCGGTGGACGGAGCGGTCGGGGCACCCGGGAAGTCAGTCATGGTGGATACAAGAGTACGGGGCCGTCGAACATGCCCGGCCCCGCACAGGACCTACCGCCGGACCGACGCCAGGCCCGCGTTCCGCGCCCGCTGGACGGCCGGGGCGAGCGCCTCGATCAGCGCCGTGACGTCCTCGCGCACCGAGGTGTGGCCGAGCGAGAACCGCAGCGAGGCGCGCGCCAGCAGTGGGTCCACGCCCATCGCCAGCAGCACGTGGCTGGGCTGCGGCACCCCGGCCGAGCAGGCCGAGCCGGTGGAGCACTCGATGCCCTGGGCGTCCAGCAGCATCAGCAGCGCGTCGCCCTCGCACCCGGGGAAGGAGAAGTGGGCGTTGGCGGGCAGTCGGCCCTCGGCGGACGGGTCGCCGTTGAGCACCGCGTCCGACACGGCGGCCAGCACCCCTGCCACCAGCTCGTCGCGCAGCGCGCCCAGGGTGACCGCGTGCTCGGCCCGGTGCTCGACGGCCCAGGCCGCGGCGGCCGCGAAGCCGGCGGAGGCGGGGGCGTCCAGGGTGCCGGAGCGCACGTCGCGCTCCTGCCCGCCGCCGTGCAGCAGCGGGACGGGCGTGGCGCCGCGGGAGAGCAGCAGCGCGCCGATGCCGAACGGGCCGCCGATCTTGTGCCCGGTGACGGTGAGCGCGGTGAGCCCCGACTCGGCGAAGGAGATCGGGACCTGACCGAGCGCCTGCACCGCGTCGGCGTGCATCGGGATGCCGTACTCGGCGGCCACCGCGGCGAGTTCGCGCACCGGCTGGACGGTGCCGACCTCGTTGTTGGCCCACATCACGGTGACCAGCGCGACCGAGGCCGGATCCCGCTCGATCACCGCGCGCAGGGCCTCGGGGTGCACCCGGCCCAGCGGGTCGACCGGCAGGTACTCGACGTCGGCGCCCTCGTGCTCGGAGAGCCAGTGCACCGCGTCCAGCACCGCATGGTGCTCGACCGGGCTGCACAGCACCCGGGTGCGGGCCGGATCGGTGTCCCGGCGGGCCCAGTACAGGCCCTTGACGGCCAGGTTGTCGGACTCGGTGCCGCCGCCGGTGAGCACGATCTCACTCGGGCGGGCACCCAGCGACTCGGCCAGCGATTCGCGGGCCTCCTCGACCACCCGGCGGGCCCGGCGGCCGGCCGCGTGCAGGGACGAGGCGTTGCCGACCACCCCCAGGTGCGCCGACATCGCGGCGATCGCCTCGGGCAGCATCGGCGTGGTCGCCGCATGGTCCAGGTATGGCATAACCATCCGATTGTAGAGGGCGCCCCGGTGCCGTGATCCAGGCCTGCGCACCGATCCGGCCACCGGAGGGCGTGTCGGCCGAACCGCGGTGTCCAGGACTGGTTTGTACCACTGCGCCGCCCAGCGGTTAGCCTGACGGACACTTCGCAAGCGAGTTCCAGGGGGCGTCATGTCGCAGTCGGTCGACCGCGCACTGACCCTGCTCGGCTCGCTCGGCGACGGACCGCTCTCACTGGAGCAGGCCGCGAGCAGCCTCGGGGTGCACAAGTCCACCGCGCTGCGGCTGCTGCGCACCCTGGAGGAGCACGGTTTCGTCCGGCGCCAGCCCGACCGGCGCTACCGGATCGGCGGCCGGGTGCTCTCGCTGGCCCACCGCGCGCTGGAGGACTTCGACGTCCGGCAGGTGGCCGCGCCCTACCTGGCCGCGCTCAACGCGCGCTGCGGCTACACCGTCCAACTGGCCGTGCTGCACGACGGCGAGGTGCTCTACCTGGACGAGGTGGCCGGGCCCTGGGCGGCCCGCCCGCCCCGGATCGGACGCCGGGCACCGGTCACCGGGACGGCGGTCGGCCGGGTGCTGCTCGCCGGGCTGCCGGAGGACGGCGCCCGCGAGGAGGAGCTGCCGCCCGAGCTGGCGGCGGTGCGCCTGCGCGGCTGGGCGGCCGAATCGGCCGAGCACCGGGAGCCGGTGACCTGCGTGGCCGCGCCGGTCGCGGGCAGCGGCGGCCGGACGGTCGCGGCCTGCGCGCTGAGCGCCCCGGCTAGCCGGGTACCGCCCGCCGAACTGGCCCGGATGCTGCCGGAGTTGCTCTGCACGGCCGAGGCGATCTCGCTCGCGTACGGCGGCTCGCCTACTCCTCGCTGGTGCGAGAACCGTTGCGGTGCCAGGCCCGCGGGGCGCGCCAGCCGTACTTCAGGGCGAGCATCCGCAGCCCGAAGGCGGTGAGCGCGGCGGCGGTGCCGGTGACTCCGGTGAGCCGGTTCGCGCCGATCAGCACGGCCACCAGGGCGGCGCCGACCAGGGCCGGGACGGCGTAGATCTCCCGGTCCCAGCGCAGCAGCGAGGGGATCTCCCCGGCCAGCACGTCGCGGATCACCCCACCGCCGGCCGCGGTCACCATGCCGAGCGCGATCGCCGCGACCGCGCCCAGGCCGTAGTCGTGCGCCTTGGCGGTGCCGGTGACGCAGAACAGCCCGAGGCCGAGGGCGTCCAGGGTCTGCACCGCCCGGTTGATCCGCTCGACCTCCGGGTGCAGGAAGAACACCACCAGACCGGCGGCCAGCGGGGTGAGGAAGTAGCCGAGGTTGGTGAAGGCGGCCACCGGCGTCGCGCCGATCACCAGGTCGCGCATCACCCCGCCGCCGAGGGCCGTGACCTCGGCCAGCACACAGATCCCGAAGATGTCCATGTTCTTGCGGACGGCGAGCAGCGCTCCGGAGAGCGCGAAGACGAATATGCCGACGAGGTCCAGCGACTGCTGCACGTCGGAGGGGAAGATCTGCGAACTCACCGTCCATGTGTACCCGATGAGCCCCACACACCCGGAATATGGTCACAATTCGGACAAGAATGTCTCGCGGACGGGCTTCCGCGGTGCTTCACGCACACCCGCCGGACGCGCACGACGTCGCCTCCGATCGCCCTCCTGGCGCCCGCCCCGGACCCGTGCCCGCGCGTTCCGCTAGCCTCCTGCCTGTGAAGCTCATCGAACGTGCAACCAAGCGCAGCTCGGGCGCCCCAGGAGCCGGAACCAAGGCCGCTGCCGCCTCGTCGAGGCTCGGCTGGCTCGACGCCCTGCGCGGCATAGCCGCCCTCTCGGTGGCGATCTACCACCTCGCGCTGCCGTTCTACTGGCTCCACATCGACAAGGAGCCCCGAAACCTGGGGGACCCGGGCATCTTCGGGGTCATGCTGTTCTTCCTGGTCAGCGGGTACATCATCCCGGCCTCGCTGGAGCGGCGCGGGGACGTGCGCTCGTTCTGGGCGGGCCGGTACTTCCGGATCTACCCGGTGGTGATCGCCACCGTGGTGCTGAGCCTGGTGCTCCTGCCCCGCAACCACTCGGTGATCCAGGGCTTCGCGTTCGACCACCCGCTGCTCTCGCTGGCGGGCAACGGCCTGATGTTCCAGGACCTGATGGGCGTCCCGAACGTCATCGGGGTCATGTGGACGCTCTCCTACGAGATGATCTTCTACTTCTTCGTGACGGCCCTGTTCGTCACCGGCCGGCACAAGCAGAGCGCCCCGATCGCGATGGGCTTCGGGGCCGCCGCGCTGGTGCTGGGCGCTTGGCTGCCGCTCGGCACGCTCACGGCCGGCGGTCTGCCGGCCAACCGGCACCTGGTGCTGGCCGCCGCGATCATCGTGGTCACCGCGATGGTGTGCATCTTCACCGGCAGGGCGGATCTCGCCCGTCGGGGCGGTGTGATGCTGGGTGGCCTCGGCCTGGTGCTGATCCTGCTGAACAGCCGGTCCACCGCCTTCGAGACCCTGATGATCTTCGCCACGATGTTCGCCGGCACCGTGCTGTACCGACTGGAGCACGGACAGATCGAGCGACTCCCAGCGCTCCTGTGCTGCGCCTTCGTGCTCACGGCGGGTGTCGCGTCCGGCTACATGTACAACCGCGACCAGGCCCTGTGGCGGACCTGGACCGAGACCTGGAAGTCGTTCTCCTACGCCTACCTGGCCGCCTGGGTCGTCTTCGCGATCGGCATGCTGCTGCGCCACCGCCGCTTCCCGCGCTGGCTGTCCTGGCTGGGATCGATCAGCTACTCGGTGTACCTGCTGCACAACCCGATCATCCACTTCATGAACTGGAAGCTGGAGGGCCACCCGCCCCTCACCTCCTGGCAGGACCGCAGCGTGTACTTCTTCGTCTTCATGGCCGCCCTGCTGGTGATCAGCTACCTCAGCTACCGCCTGATCGAGATCCCGTTCCAGAACCTCGGCCGCAAGGCGATCAAGGCGCTGAACCGCCGCTTCCCGGCCGACCTGGTCACGCACCAGCCGCAGCCGGCCGCCCCTGCCCGGGAGGCGGAGCCCGTCCCGACCGGCCGCAGCTGACGTAGGGGACTCACCCCCTGGCAATCGCCCGCGCTGGGCGCCACGACGAAAAGGCCGCCCGCCCCGGAACGGGGCGGGCGGCCTTTTCAAGCTCGGGGCTGTGCCTAGTCGTTCCCCTCGCCCTGCTCGGGGCTGTGCCTAATCGTTCCCCTCGCCCTGCTCGGGGAAGTGGCACGCCACCTGGTGCCCGGTCTTCAGCGCCGTCAGCGTCGGCTCCTGGGTGGCGCACACCTCCTGCGCCTTCCAGCAGCGGGTCCGGAACCGGCAGCCGCTGGGCGGGTTGATCGGCGAGGGCACGTCGCCCTTGAGCAGGATCCGCTCACGCCCGGCCCGCTGGCGCCGGCGCGGGTCCGGCACCGGAACCGCCGACATCAGGGCGTTGGTGTACGGGTGCATCGGGCTGCGGTAGAGCGAGTCCCGGTCGGCGATCTCGACGATCTTGCCGAGGTACATCACCGCCACCCGGTCCGAGACGTGCCGGACCACCGAGAGGTCGTGCGCGATGATCAGATAGGTCAGGCCGAGCTCCTGCTGCAGGTCGTCCAGCAGGTTGACCACCTGCGCCTGGATCGACACGTCCAGCGCCGAGACCGGCTCGTCCGCGATGATCATCTTCGGCTTGAGCGCGAGCGCCCGGGCGATGCCGATGCGCTGGCGCTGGCCGCCGGAGAACTCGTGCGGGTAGCGGTTGTAGTGCTCGGGGCTGAGCCCGCAGAGCTCCAGCAGGTCCTGGACGGCCTTCTTGACCCCGCCCTCGGGCTGCACGCCCTGGAGCTTGAACGGCGCGCTGACGATGGTGCCGACAGTGTGCCGCGGGTTCAGCGAGGAGTACGGGTCCTGGAAGATCATCTGGATGTCGCGGCGCATCGGCCGCATCGCGCCGACGCCCAGGTGGGTGATGTCGGTGCCCTCGAACTCGATCGTCCCGCCGGTGGGTTCGTCGAGCCGGGTGACCAACCGCCCCATGGTCGACTTGCCGCAGCCGGACTCGCCGACGACGCCCAGCGTCTCACCGGCGTTGACCGTGAAGTCGATGCCGTCGACGGCCCGCACCGCGCCGGTCTGGCGCCGCAGCAGTCCGCCGCGGATCGGGAAGTGCCGGGTCAGGCCGGTCACCTTCAGCAGCGGCTCGCGGTCGGAGGCGGGCGCGGGAGACGGGATCGCCGCCGCCTCAGTCGCCTGAGTGTCCGTCATCGGTTCTCTCCAGAAAGGTGGTACGAGGCCGGGCTCACAGCCGGGGCGCGATCTCTTCGGCGAAGATGCGGTGCCGCTCGTCGGCCGGCAGGTGGCAGGCCGCGTAGTGGCCGGGCGCGGCCTCGGTCAGCACCGGGAGCTCGCTCGTGGAGCGCCCGCCGGTCAGGGCGGCGTACGGGCAGCGCGGGTGGAAGGCGCAGCCCGAGGGCACGTTGATCAGGCTCGGCGGGGTGCCCTTGACCGGGACGAGCCGCTCCTGCAGCTCCCGGTCCAGGCGCGGCATCGATCCCAACAGGCCCCAGGTGTAGGGGTGTTCGGGCGCGTCGAAGAGGGTCTCGGCGGGGCCGCGCTCGATGCACTTGCCGCCGTACATGACCAGGATGTCGTCGGCGAGCTCGGCGACCACCCCGAGGTCGTGGGTGATGATGATGACGGCGGAGCCGAACTCCTCCTGGAGGTCACGGATGAGGTCCAGGATCTGCGCCTGGACGGTGACGTCCAGGGCGGTGGTGGGCTCGTCGGCGATCAGCAGCGAGGGGTCGTTGACCAGGGCCATGGCGATCATCGCGCGCTGGCGCATGCCGCCGGAGAACTGGTGCGGGTAGTCGTCCACCCGGCGGTCCGGCTGCGGGATGCCGACCCGGTCGAGCATCTCGATCGCGCGGGCCCGGGCCTGCTTCTTGGTGGCCTGCGGGTGGTGCACCCGGTACGCCTCGACGATCTGCGCCCCGACCGTGTAGTAGGGGTGCATCGCGGTCAGCGGGTCCTGGAAGATCATCGCCAGTTCGCGGCCGCGCAGTTGGCGCACCCGCTCCGGGCCGGCCGCGATCAGGTCCTCGCCGTTGAGGCGGATCTCGCCGCTGATCCGGGCCCGCTTGGAGCGGTGCAGGCCCATGATGCCCAGCGAGGTGACGGACTTCCCGGAGCCGGACTCGCCGACGATGCCCAGGGTGCGGCCCTTGTGCAGGTCGAAGCTGACCCCGTCCACCGAGCGGACCAGGCCGTCGTCGGTGTCGAAGTGGATCCGCAGGTCGCGGACGGAGAGGAACGGGTCGCCGGACGGGGTCTGTGCGGCGGGTTCCGTGGTCTTCTGGAGCTCGGTCACGAGAGCCTCACGCGGGGGTCGACGAGGGCGTACAGGAGGTCGACCACGAGGTTGCAGGCGACGACGAAGAAGGCGGCGAGCAGGGTGACGCCGAGGATCTTGGGCAGGTCGTTGTCGGAGATCGCCTGGACGGCGAACTGGCCGACGCCCTGGAGCGAGAAGACCTGTTCGGTGATCAGCGCACCGCCGAGCAGCAGACCGAGGTCCATGCCGAAGATGGTGACGATGGGGGTGAGCGCGGAGCGCAGCCCGTGCCTGACGACCACCTTGCGCTCGACCAGGCCCTTGGCCCGGGCGGTGCGGATGTAGTCCTCGCTCATCGTCTCCAGCATCCCGGCGCGGGTGAGCCGGGCGTAGAGCGCGGAGTAGAGGAAGGCCAGCGAGATCCACGGCAGCATCAGGTTGCGGGCCCACATCAGCGGGTCGGCGGTGAAGTCGACGTACTCCAGGTTGTCCAGGATCGGCCACTCGTAGCTGAACAGCGTGAGCAGCAGGGCGCCGGTGAAGAACACCGGCAGGGAGACGCCGGCCAGCGCGATGCCCATGGAGAGCCGGTCGAAGATCGACCGCGGTTTGAGGGCCGAGACGACGCCGGTGGCGACACCGGAGACCAGCCAGATCACGGCCGCGCCGATGGCGAGCGAGATGGTGACCGGGACCCGCTTGGTGAGCTCGGGCCAGACCTCAAGGTGGTTCTTGAAGGAGTAGCCGAAGCACGGTACGTGGCAGGTGACCGGGTCGGGGCCGAACTTGTACTCGGCGCCGCCGACCAGGCCCTTCAGGAAGTTCCAGTACTGGGTGTACAGCGGTTGGTCGAAGCCGAGGTTCTGCTTGACCGCCGCGATCGCCTCGGGCGACGGGTTCTTCCCGATGTACTGCGCGGCCAGCTGGTCGGCTGTCTCGCCGGCGATGCGCGGG
The DNA here is from genome assembly GCF_040609455.1 of Kitasatospora sp. NPDC004669. Lineage (NCBI taxonomy): Bacteria > Bacillati > Actinomycetota > Actinomycetes > Kitasatosporales > Streptomycetaceae > Kitasatospora > Kitasatospora sp. NPDC004669. The sequence goes on along the minus strand of NZ_JBEXKB010000037.1, from coordinate 20,491 downwards.
AGCAGGAAGAAGATCGCGAAGGTGACCGCGCTGACCACCAGTAGCAGCACTACGGCCGCGAAGATCCTGCGGATGATGTAGGCAAACACAGTTGGGCGGCTCCGGCGGCCCGCCGCCGTCCGGGGTCTTCCGGACGGCGGCGGGCGCCGCTGCCTTCACCTGCCTTCAGGGATTGCGGAGCCAGGCTCTTACTTGGTGGTGCCGATGTTCAGGTAGTCGTACTCACCCGACCAGGCCGGGTTGGACGCCAGGTTGGTGGCGCTGTCCGGGCGGTACAGGAAGACCTTGAAGTCGGTCAGCGGGACGTAGACGGCCTGCTCCATGACCTTCTTGTCGATCTGGGCGTAGATCTTCTCGCGGGCCGCCTTGTCCGGGTTGACCGCGGCGTCGTCGATCAGCTTGTTGACCTCGGGGTCGTTCAGCGAGGCGAGGTTGCTGTTGCCGGAGGGCTTGATCGCGCGACCGTCGACGATCTGCTGCAGGAAGCCGTAGCCGGTCGGCCAGTCGGCGCCCCACTGCATCATCATCAGGCCGATGTTGTGGTCCTTGGTGAACTGCGGGGCACCGGCGCTGTCGGTCAGGTACTTGCCCTGCGGGAACTGCTGGATCTCGGCGTTGATGCCGACCTTCTTCAGCGCGGCCTGGATCGAGGTCGCCGCGGCGATCTCGGTGGCGCGCTCGGTGCGGGCGGTCAGCACCGTGCTGAAGCCGCCGTCCTTGCCGCAGGCCTTCAGGGCGTCCTTGGCCTTGGCCTCGTCACCCTTGTTGTCCTTGGTCTCGTACAGGTTGAAGTCCTGGTGGCCCGGGATGTCGGGCGGCAGGACGGTGTTGGCGATCTGGCCGCGGATCGGGCCGCCCTCGGCGGTCTGCACCGAGACCTTGTCGATCGCGAACTGGACGGCCTTGCGGCAGTCCAGGTTGTCGAACGGCGCGACCTGGGTGTTGATCGCCATGTAGACCAGGCGGCCGCCGTAGGCGTTGTCGGTCTTGGCCTTGAGCTTCGGGTCGCGAAGGATCTGCGCCTGGGTCTGCGGGTCGACGCCGCCGCCCACCAGGTCGACCTGGGCGTTGCCGGCCAGCAGGTCCTTGTCGATGGTGGCCTGGTCGATGTTCATCTTGAGCACGATCTTGTCCGCGAGCTGCTTGCGGATCGGGTCGGTGCTCTTGTCCCAGTTGGTGTTCGGCACCAGGACGGCCTGCTTGCCATCCTCGTAGGACTCGAACTTGTAGGCACCCGAGGCCACGATGTGCTTGACGTAGTCGGCGCCGGTGTCCTTGGCCTGCGGGACCGGCACGGTCTGCGGGGCGCTGACCAGGTAGTCGAAGTCCGCGAAGGGGTGCTGGAGGTGGAAGACGATGGTGAGGTCGTCCGGAGTCTCGATCGACTTCAGGTCGCCGGTCTTGTCCTTGTACGGACCCTGGTACGGCGTCGGGTTGTCGACCAGCAGGTCGTGGAAGTACGTCGGGCCGTTGGAGTTCACGTCCGGCGCGAAGTTGGAGCGCTCGACGGCGTACTTGACGTCCTTGGAGGTGATCGGGGTGCCGTCGTCGTACTTCAGGCCCGCGCGCAGCTTGTACGTCCAGGTCAGACCGTCCGCACTGGGCTGGCCCATGGACTCGGCGAGGTCTGGGACGAGCTTGTTGCCGTCCTCGCCCGGGGCCGGGTTGAAGGTGGTCAGCGGACGCCCGTACAGGCGCGAGAAGTTGTAGATGTACGCGTAGTACGTGTTCCCCGGGTCGAGGGAGTCGGGGGTGCCCTTCATCTCGTAGGTGACCGTCCCGCCCTTCTTGTCCGAGGCGTTGACGATGCTCTTGGTGGCCGCGTCCGCGCCGCCGGCCGTGGAGCCGGAGGCCGAGGAGGACGTGTCGCTGCTCTTCGAGCTGGAGGAGCAGCCGGTGACGACCAGGACCGCTGCTGCGGCCGCGGCGGTCAGCGCGACGGTACGGGACCTACGCATGGGTGAGATCAACCCCTTGAGGATGTGGAGGAGGAAGGGTCCTGACGCAGGGTCAGTCGATCAGGGTCAGTTGCTCTTGGGATCGAGGGCATCACGGAGCCCGTCGCCGAGCAGGTTGAAGGCGAGCACGGTCAGGAAGATCGCCATACCGGGGACCACCATGTACTGGGGGTCGACCTGGTAGTACCTGATCGCGTCGTTGAGCATCCCGCCCCAGGAGGCCTGCGGGGGCTGGATTCCGACGCCGAGGAAGCTGAGCCCGGCCTCGAAGAGGATGTTGGTCGGGATCAGCAGGGTCGAGTAGACCAGGATCGGACCGACCAGGTTGGGCAGCAGTTCCTTGAACAGGATGAACGGGCCGCGGGCGCCCAGACTGCGGGCCGCGTGGACGAACTCCCGCTCGCGCAGCGACAGCGTCTGTCCGCGCACGATCCGGCCCATGTAGGGCCAGTTGAAGAAGCCGATCACGAAGATCAGCACCATGATGTGCAGCGGGAGGCCGTGCAGGCCGAACGCGCCGCCCTGGAGCGAGGCGGAGATCGCGATGGCGAACAGCAGCAGCGGGAAGGCCAGGAAGATGTCCATCACCCGGCTGATCAGGGTGTCCACCCAGCCGCCGTAGTAGCCGGCCATCACGCCGAGCACGGTGCCGATGGTGTTGGACAGCAGGGTCGCGCCGAAGGCGACCAGCAGGGAGACCCAGGAGCCCTCGATGACCCGGGAGAGCAGGTCACGGCCCTGCAGGGGGTCGACACCGAGTGGGTGGTCCCCGCTCATCCCGCCCCAGTCCCCGATCGGCAGACCGCCGAGGTTGGCGTCCAGGATGTCCGGATCCTGGTGGAGCGCGTCGGGGTCGAGCCCGAACATCGCCTCGATCGGCTTGGCCAGCACGGCGAGCAGGATCAGCAGGATCACCACGACGCCGCCGGCGACGGCGGCCTTGTCCCGCTTGAAGCGGGTCCAGGCGATCCGACCGAGGGAACGGCCCTCGATCGTCTTGGCCGGGGTCGGGGAGGCCGGTGCCTCCGGTTCGTTCCCGGCGGTTGTCACGGATGCGGTCATGGTCAGTTGGGTCCCCTCGCCGACGGTGGCCGGCCCACGGGTGCCGGGCGCCGGCTTCGGCGGTGCGGCTGCGGACGTGCGGAGGTGCTTAGGAGGAGCGGGTGTTCGCGGCAGTACGGGCGTGCACAGGTACTGCCACCACGCGGGATGGGCGTCGCATGGATCGAGCGGTCGGCGTGCGCGTTCACCTTCGTGGGGCTTCCAGTACGCGCGGTGCGTTGCGCAGAACTCTCCGACATGCGAACAGCCTTGCGCCAGCCCTGACAACCGACAGATGCCCAACTGTGATCTGCGTACATGCACCTCTCCGGTCCTCGGCATATCCCTCTTCACACGGCTGTAACAGCCATGCCAAGATGTCCGGACTCCGGAATGGGAAATTCGTCCGGAAAGCACCGAAGCCGACCTGACGGAGAATCAAGTCGGCTTCTTGGTAAAGGCTTTGGCAAGAAAGGGTTTTGAGATCAGCGGCCCGGGTATCCGGGCCACGCCTGCGGCGGCTGCTGACCCCAGCCCGGCGCGGGCGGCTGGGTGCCGTAGTACCCGGCCTGCGAGTGGTAGCCGGGCGCCGCCACCGACGGGTACGGACCGGTCGGCGGGCGGCCCGCCTCGCGGTCGAAGAACGGCCGCGCGTTGGCGCGCATCCACAGCGCCACCGGGTCGTACTCGTCCGCCATCGCCACCGTGGACACCGCGAGCCCCTCCGGGGCCACCGCGATCGCCCGCTGCATCAGCGCCCGCACCGCCTCCACGGCCGGCGGCGAACTCTCGTACAGGTCCAGCCCGATCGCCAGGTACGGCTCCCCCACCGCCGGCTGCACCCAGGCACGGCGCAGCGCCCGGACCGCACGCACCTCACCGGCCTGCCGCTCCAGCAGCGCGAAGAACTGCTGGGCGTTCACCTGCGGCTCACTCAGCTTCAACGGACCGGCCGGCAGCCGGTCCAGGCCCGCGGCGATCCGCCGCAGGTCCGCCCAGGGCACGCCGACCCCGCCGCCGGGGGCGTGCGGGTTGAGCCACAGGCCCCAGCGGGTGCGGTACAGCGAGGCGGCGATCTCCCGTCCGGAGATGACCTCGTGGGCGCGGGCCCAGCCGGAGGCCGTCAGCTGCTCGGGCGAGGTCACGGCCGGCGCGTAGCCGTGGCCGCTGATCTCCATGTTCCCGTACTGCGCGTCCGGACTGCCCGGCGTGCCGTGCCAGAGCAGCATCCAGACCTGACCGTCGGCCAGCGCGTGCAGCAGCCGCTCGTACGCGTCGAAGCGCTCCGGCGCGACCTCGCGCAGGGCGCGCTCCAACGCGCCCGGATCCGCCGCCGGGCGCCCGGCCGGCGCCTGGCCCCAGGGCCCCGGCACACCGCCCGTTCCCGCTCCCGCACTCATGCGCCCACCTCGCCGCGCCTCTTTCCTCGAACCAGCCGGCCCGTCGGCCGTCTGCACGCACCCTATGGCGCGGCACCGGCCGCCGCCACGGCGACGTGCCTGTTGGACGTGCCTGTCAGCGGACCCCACTCACACCCGCGTGTAGAAAGGCAGTACCCGGGTGAGCAGCCACTCGACCACCGGGTCCTCAGCGAGGTCGAGAAGTACCAGGTGGACGCCGCCGGGCAGCGGCGCGGTTCCCAGCGCCCGGCCGAGCGCCTCGTTCACCGCGCCCGGGTCGGCCGGGGCGGCCGGGTCCAGCTGGACGCCCACGAACATCACGGTCGGTTCGCCCTCGATGCTGGCCAGCGCCCGGCGCGCGGTCAACACCCCGGGCAAGGCCGACAGTTCCGCCCGACAGGCGGCCAGGAAGTGCTCCGGGTCCTCGCCCGGTACCGGCTCGCGCAGCGCCACCCGGCCGCCGGTCGGCGCCTGCGGGTGCTGCTCCCAACGGTCGTCACGCGGCCCGCGGCGCAGCTCGGCCACGCCCTGCGGCGGCACCGGGATGCCCACCGCCGCCTCGGGGTTGACCGCGATGCCCACGCCCAACGGCAGTCCGCGGGCGAACTCCCAGGCGGGCGCGATCGCGAATGCCATCCCCGGCGCCTGCTGGAGGAACAGCTCCTGCGAGGAGAACACCGGCACGTACGGGTCGCCGGCCAGCTCGATGGTCGGCAGGTCCAGCGCCTGCCCGGCCGGGTCTCCCCCGGCCGGCAGCGGGATCCACACCTGACTGCGGGCCAGCACCTCGATCACCCGCGGCGTCGCGCCCGGGTCGCCCAGCGCGGCCGTCAGCACCTGCTCCAGCTCGTTGGCCGGCCAGGCACCGCCCGACGGCGCCGACTCCGGCCCGCCCCATCCCTGCTGCTGCCCCACCGGGTACTCCATGCGCGCCTGAACCGCCCTCTGCCGGTCGGCTGCCCACTGCTGTGCCGACGCGGAAGAGTTTAGGGCTCGTGTTCGCCTCTATGTCGTGTGACCGGGTCCGCCCCGTGCCGCGTGACCGGGTCCCCCCTCCCCTCCTCCGCGCGGACGTGCCATGATGTGCGCGTCCGTCGGCATGCGCCGCGGGCCCCCACAACTCCACACCGGCCGCTCGAACCCGCGCGGGAGAGCCCGGAGTGCCGCTCAGGCGGTACAGCCGGCGCCGAAGGAGCAAGTCCTCCCCGGAATCTCTCAGGCCCCCCTACCGCGCGGGTTAGGCACATCTGGAAAGCGGCGCGCGGCCCTGTCGCGCGCCCACCCACGGTGCAAGCCGCCATGCTGTCCTCCAAGCTGGAAACAGCTGCGGGCAGGTGAGCGGTGAAGCTCTCAGGTTCGACGACAGATGGGGAGACCCACGCCGCCGCATGCCCGCGCGCAGGGTCGGTCCCCGAGCGGGTCCGGTTCCGGCGCGTGCACCCCTGAGTGCCCCGACCGAGGAGTTCCTGGCCATGTCGTCCCTCCGCCTGACCGCGCTCGACGCGCTGCACCGCGCCCTCGGCGCGACCATGACCGACTTCGCCGGCTGGGACATGCCGCTGCGTTACGGCAGCGAGCGCGAGGAGCACCTCGCGGTCCGCACCAAGGCCGGTCTGTTCGACCTCTCGCACATGGGCGAGATCACCGTCACCGGCCCGCAGGCCGGCGAGATGCTGGACCACGCGCTGGTCGGCTTCGTCTCCGCGCTCGGTGAGCTGCGCGCCCGCTACACCATGATCTGCGCCGAGGACGGCGGCATCCTGGACGACCTGATCGTCTACCGCCTGCGCGCGGACGCCTTCCTGGTCGTCGCCAACGCCTCCAACGCCCAGCTGGTCCTGGACGAACTGATCGCCCGCGCCAAGGGCTTCGACGCCGTCGTCACCGACGACCGCGACACCTACGCGCTGATCGCCGTCCAGGGTCCGGAGTCCACGGAGATCCTGGCCAGGACCACCGAGGCCGACCTGCCCGGCCTGAAGTACTACGCCGTCCTCCCGGCCCAGGTGGCCGGCCGCGAGGTGCTGCTGGCCCGCACCGGCTACACCGGCGAGGACGGCTTCGAGATCTTCTGCCACCCGGTCGACGCCGAGGCGATCTGGCAGGCGCTGACCGTCGCCGGCGAGGGCCACGGCCTGGTCCCGTGCGGCCTGTCCTGCCGCGACACCCTGCGCCTGGAGGCGGGCATGCCGCTGTACGGGCACGAGCTGTCCACCGACCTCACCCCGTTCGACGCGGGCCTGGGCCGGGTCGTCCGCTTCGACAAGACCACCAACGAGGGCGCCTTCGTCGGCCGCAAGGCGCTGGAGCAGGCCGCCGCCGCGGCCGAGACCAACCCGCCGAAGGTGCTGGTCGGCTTGGTCTCCGAGGGCAAGCGGGTGCCGCGCGCCGAGTACACCGTGGTCTCCACCGAGGGCACCCCGATCGGCCGGATCACCTCGGGCGCGCCGTCCCCGACCCTGGGCCAGCCGATCGCGATGGCCTACGTGGACGCGGCCCACGCGGCCCCCGGCACCACCGTCGCGGTGGACGTGCGCGGCAAGCACGAGCCGGTCCAGGTCGTGGCGCTGCCGTTCTACAAGCGCGCCCGCTGATCCACCGGCGCGCCCGCTGATCCACCGGCGCGCCCGCTGATCCACCAGCGCGCCCGCTGAGGCCGTCCGGACGAGGCCTTCCAGGCCGTGTCGAGGCCGGTTCAAGGCCCCCCGTTATCCCATACCCGCACGTCGAAAGCCGTCCGCGCGGCGGCCCGCTTCGCCGTACCCGCTTCCCATCCTGGAGAATGACGCCATGAGCAACCCCCAGCACCTGCAGTACACCAAGGAGCACGAGTGGCTGACGGCCGCCGAGGGCGGTGTCTCCACGGTCGGTATCACCAAGCACGCCGCCGACGCGCTCGGTGACATCGTCTACGTGCAGCTGCCCGAGGTCGGCGACACCGTGACCGCCGGCGAGACCTGCGGCGAGCTGGAGTCCACCAAGTCGGTCAGCGACCTGTACTCCCCGGTGACCGGCGAGGTCACCGAGGTCAACCAGGACGTCCTGGACGACAACGCCCTGGTCAACAGCGCCCCCTTCGAGGGCGGCTGGCTGTTCAAGGTCCGCGTGGAGTCCACGGACGAGCTGCTCAGCGCCGACGAGTACGACGCGCTCACCCACGCCGGCTGACCCGCTCGGCACCGGGCGGGCCGCGCGCACACCGGCCCGCCCCCACCGTCCCTCCGCCCACCCGTCGCCCGCCACCACCCTGCCAAGGGCGCGCGTCGCACGGCACCCCTGATCCTCCTCCCGGGAAGACCACACCATGACGGTTCTCAACCAGTCCCTGCACGCCCTCGACCCGGAGATCGCCGCCGCGGTCGACGCCGAGCTGCACCGCCAGCAGACCACCCTGGAGATGATCGCCTCCGAGAACTTCGCCCCGGTGGCGGTCATGGAGGCCCAGGGCTCGGTGCTCACCAACAAGTACGCCGAGGGCTACCCCGGCCGCCGCTACTACGGGGGCTGCGAGCACGTCGACGTCGTCGAGCAGATCGCGATCGACCGCATCAAGGCCCTGTTCGGCGCCGAGCACGCCAACGTCCAGCCGCACTCCGGCGCGCAGGCCAACGCCGCCGCGATGTTCGCGCTGATCCAGCCGGGCGACACCATCCTGGGCCTGAGCCTGGCCCACGGTGGTCACCTGACCCACGGCATGAAGATCAACTTCTCCGGCAAGCTCTACAACGTGGCCGCGTACCACGTGGACGAGAAGACCGGCCAGGTCGACATGGCCGAGGTCGAGCGCCTGGCCAAGGAGCACCAGCCGAAGCTGATCATCGCCGGCTGGTCCGCCTACCCGCGCCAGCTGGACTTCGCCGAGTTCCGCCGGATCGCCGACGAGGTCGGCGCCCTGCTCATGGTGGACATGGCGCACTTCGCCGGCCTGGTGGCCGCCGGCCTGCACCCGAACCCGGTGCCCTACGCGGACGTGGTCACCACCACCACCCACAAGACCCTGGGCGGCCCGCGCGGCGGCGTCATCCTGTGCAAGGCCGAGTACGCCAAGAAGATCAACTCCGCGGTCTTCCCCGGCCAGCAGGGCGGCCCGCTGGAGCACGTGATCGCGGGCAAGGCCGTCGCCTTCAAGGTCGCCGCCTCGGAGGAGTTCAAGGAGCGCCAGCAGCGCACCCTGGATGGCGCCCGCATCCTCGCCGAGCGTCTGCTGCAGGACGACGTCGCCGAGGCCGGTGCCACCGTGCTGTCCGGCGGCACCGACGTCCACCTGGTCCTGGTCGACCTGCGCAACAGCCAGCTCGACGGCCAGCAGGCCGAGGACCGCCTGCACGAGGTCGGCATCACGGTCAACCGCAACGCCATCCCGAACGACCCGCGCCCGCCGATGGTCACCTCGGGCCTGCGCATCGGCACCCCGGCCCTGGCCACCCGCGGCTTCCAGGCCGAGGACTTCCGCGAGGTCGCCGACATCATCGCCGAGGCGCTCAAGCCCGCCTTCGACGAGACCGTCGCCGCCGCGCTGAAGGCCCGCGTCACCGCGCTGGCCGACAAGTACCCGCTGTACCCCACCCTGGGCGGCCAGGCGTAGGTACCGGCGAGTAGGTGACCTACCGACGGGCAACCCGCCGGTAGCGTGACCGGCCTCACCCCCCATTCGTACCAGGGGCTCCGGGGCACCCCGCACACTGGACAGTGAGCGGGGTGCCCCGTCCCATGTCAGCCCTGCCTGCAAGTCCCTCCACGAGACAGACAAGGACGTCCCCGTGGCCATCAGTGTCTTCGACCTCTTCTCCATCGGCATCGGCCCGTCGAGCTCCCACACCGTCGGCCCGATGCGCGCCGCCCGGATGTTCGCCCGCCGGCTGCGGTCCGAAGGCCTGCTGCCCCAGGTGACGGCCGTGCGCGCCGAGCTGTACGGCTCGCTCGGCGCCACCGGCCACGGCCACGGCACGCCGAAGGCCGTCCTACTCGGCCTGGAGAACAACTCGCCCCGCACCGTCGACGTCGACCAGGCCGACAAGGACGTGGAGCGGATCACCGCCGAGAAGCGGATCAACCTGCTCGGCGAGCACCCCATCGACTTCGACCCGGACAGCCAGCTGGTCCTGCACCGGCGCCGCTCGCTGCCCTACCACGCCAACGGCATGACCCTCTGGGCGTACGCGGCGGACGGCTCCACGCTGCTGGAGAAGACCTACTACTCGGTCGGCGGCGGCTTCGTCGTGGACGAGGACGCGATCGGCGCGGACCGGGTCAAGCCCGACGACACAGCGCTGCGCTACCCCTTCCGCACCGGCGAGGAGCTGCTGCGGCTCACCCGGGAGACCGGGCTGTCGATCTCCGGCCTGATGCTGGAGAACGAGAAGGCCTGGCGCAGCGAGGAGGAGATCCGCACCGGGCTGCTGGAGATCTGGTCCGTGATGCAGGAGTGCGTGCGGGCCGGTATGTCCCGCGAGGGCATCCTGCCGGGCGGCCTGAAGGTCCGCCGCCGGGCCGCGTCCGGCGCCCGCGCGCTGCGCGCCGAGGGCATCGGCCCGGCCAACGCGATGGAGTGGGTGACCCTCTACGCGATGGCGGTCAACGAGGAGAACGCCTCCGGCCGCCGGGTGGTCACCGCGCCGACGAACGGCGCGGCGGGCATCATCCCGGCCGTCCTGCACTACTACCTGAACTTCATCCCGGGCGCGGATGAGGAGGGCATCGTCCGCTTCCTGCTCGCGGCCGGCGCCATCGGCATGCTCTTCAAGGAGAACGCCTCCATCTCCGGCGCCGAGGTCGGTTGCCAGGGCGAGGTCGGCTCCGCCTGCTCGATGGCCGCGGGCGGCCTCGCCGAGGTCCTCGGCGGCACCCCCGAGCAGGTCGAGAACGCCGCCGAGATCGGCATCGAGCACAACCTCGGCCTCACCTGCGACCCGGTCGGCGGCCTGGTCCAGATCCCCTGCATCGAGCGCAACGGCATGGCCTCGGTCAAGGCCGTCACCGCGGCCCGGATGGCCCTGCGCGGCGACGGGCGGCACCACGTCTCGCTGGACAAGGCGATCAAGACGATGAAGGAGACCGGCGCCGACATGAAGATCAAGTACAAGGAGACCTCGCGCGGCGGCCTCGCCGTGAACGTCATCGAGTGCTGAGCCTCCCACAGCATGAGGGTCTCCTACCGACCTCCGGAGGTCCCGCCCCGCAGCACCCGATGGAAGCGGGCACTGCGGGGCGGGAAGCATGACGAGTAGGCCCTGCCCGGCCACCCGCGATGGCATCCAGACGGGGAGTGTCAGGGCTTCCGATGCTTGCCGATGCGGTTCTTACGTGGCGGGGCTGGAGGCAAGGGGATCACTCCGTCGCCCTCGATGCCGTGAAGGATGCGCTGGGCGGCGGCGTAGTTGTCGGCGATGGCCTCCGGCACCCACTGGTAGCCGTCCCAACGGGAGACCAGGCGGGGAAGATGCTGGTGGAGGTGGGATGGGGCGTCCTCGTGGCCGATGATCGCGGCCTTGAGCCGTCCGACCGGCCGCAGGCGTTCCTCCCGGCGTGCTGCCCACGTCTCCAGCGGTTCGTCCTCGTCCACCTGGCCCTCCTCCGCGACTGGTCACCCACCCTAGCGGCGGCCTACACGGGCAGCAGCCAACTCGGGCCGCCAGGGGCGCCGATCCACACCCGCTGTTCGTCGCCATTCACCGTCAGACCGAACTGGTCCTGCTCCGGGGCGCCGGCCTTCTCCCAGCGCTCGAAGGTGCGCTCCACCGCGTCCCAGAGCGGCAGCGGCCCGCGCTGGTGAACCGTCCAGCCCGCCCTGGCCGGCTCGGTCCAGGCCTGTGAGCCGGTCGCGGTGTCGAGCAGGATCGCCTGGGCCCCGGCGCCCAGGAGCTCGGCCGAGGGCGCGGCGAGCTGGGCGAGAAACCGGCCGGTCCAGGACCACAGCCGCGACGGGTCGAGGCCGGTCTGCCGGGCGACGCCCGCGTGCATGGTGAACGTCGGGCGCGGCGGCGGCTGGTGCGGCCGGGCGAGCATGAACGCCGTCTGCTCGCCGGTGAACCGGCCGCTCGCGGTGCCGTCATCCTGGAGCGTGAGGTGCACCAGCCCGGACGCTTGCATCCACCCGCTGAGGCACGTCGTGATGGTGCCGCCGGGTCGGAGCTGCCAGAGCCACGGGTACGGGATGCTGCGTACCGAGCAGGTCGCCACGATCCGATCGAAGTCCGTACCGGGTTGCCGCTCGTCCAGGCCGTCGCCGACGATCAGGGTCGGGGTGTAGCCGAGGCCATGCAGGGCCTTCCGCGCGCGGGCTCCGGCCGCCCGGTCGATCTCGACCGAAGTGACCAGGTCGTCGCCGAGGCGGTGGCACAGGACCGCGGTGGAGTAGCCGGTGCCGGTGCCGATCTCACGGACCCGGTCACCGTCGGCGATGCCGGCGGCCTCCAGCATCCGAACGACGAGCGAGGGCAGCGTGGACGACGAGGTCGGCAGCCCGTGCACCGGGCCGGTCGCGTCGGCGGCGTCGACCCCGCCGACCTGTGTCACCCACGTCTCGTTCCTGTATGCCATCACCAGCCACTCCTCCTCAGGGACCTGATGGCGGCGCAGCGGCTCGTAGACCGTCAGGCCCTGCGGGTCCCGGCCCTGGCGGAACACTGCTTCGGAGAGGAACACCTCGCGCGGCACGTCCTCGACGGCCTTGCGCCAGGCCGGCTCGGTCAGCCCCTGGTCGGTGATCCCGTTGGCGAGCTGCCGCCGGAGCTGTGCGGTGTCGGTCATGCTGCTCCTCTCTGGAGAAGGTCCGCCAGAGCGGCGGTCATCGGCAGCCCGGTCGGGGGCTCCATCCAAGCCCATTGCCCGGAGGGGTTGCACTCGATCCACACCCAGCTGTCCGCGGCGCGCTCCGGGCCGGTGAGCGCGAAGTCGAAGGCGCCGAAGACCAGCCCGAAGTGCCCCAGGTAAGCGAACAGGGCGTGCTCGACGTGCTCCGGGACGGGGATCGCCGTGTAGGTGTGGGTGGAGTAGTCGACTCGCCAGTCCAGCAGGTCGCAGTCGATCCGAACGGCGAACACTCGGTCGCCGATCACGGTGATCCGCACGTCGGCTATTTTGTCGATGCGCTGCTGGAACAGGTGCATGGTGCCGGCCACCGAGTCGCCGATCTCCTCGGCGGCGACCTCGGTAACGGGCACGGTCTGGGCGATGCCGTCGACCAGGTACGTCGGCATGCTGATGGGTTTGTGGATCACCCGTCCGTGGGCCTTGATGAACTGGCGGGCCGCGTCGGGCTCGTTGGTGAGCAGCGTCGACGGGACCTGGAAGCCGCAGGCCGCGGCGGCGGCCAGGCCGGACGGCTTGTACTCGGCATCACCGATGCGGTTCGGGTGGTTGACGTACAGGCACCGGGGGAGGGAGACGAGGACACCGCCGAGGCCGTAGCGGGCCTGAGCAGCGGCGACCCGGGCGTCCTGCGGGTCAAGGTGGGGGAAGGCGAAGGCGGCCGGCCGCCGGTAGTACAGCGACCGAATCGCACCCAGCCCGGCGAGCCGGGTGGGCGTTCGCACGCTTCCCTCCCACTCCTGTGCGCTGCCGCCGATCCGGGCGGTGCACGAGAGGGTGGCGGGGAAGTCACCGGCGTCGAACCGCACGACCGGGACGTCCCGGTCGTGCAGTTCGGCGATCACCAGGTCGGCGGTCGGGTCTTGCAGGTTGGTGACGACCGCGACCGGTCCATCGGTAGGGAACGTCACTGGTCGGTGTCGTTCCCCGTGTCGCTGTCCGCGGCGTCCCCGCCCTGGGTGTCACCCTGGCCGGTGGTACCGGTCGGCGGGTTCGTCCCGGACGACGTGCCGTGACCCGGCATCATCATCGGGACACCGTCCGGACCGAAGTACCGCGCGGTCTGGCTCGCCGGGTCCAGCTCGATCCGGCCGACGGTGCCACCGCCCTCGAACGGCGGGTACGGGGCGATCTGCCCCACGACGAACGGGGCCGGGGTCATGTGCCCCTGCGGGAGCGGGCTCCCGGTCGGAAACCGGTCCGTGTAGTTGAACATCGCGCTACCTCCATGTTGTCGGTGCTGATGGTCGTGCTGGTGGTGCTCGGCCTCCCGGGCCTGGTGTCGTCGTCAGGCCCGGGAGGAGACAAAGGGCGACCAGGCTCGACCTGATCGCGTTGATGCGGGTTCGGCTGGCAGTACCGCACCAGGGCGATGTGGGCGGTGAGATCCGCAACCCAGGGCCCCCAGCCCCATCCCCGGCACGTCACGCACTGCCCGTACTCAACCGGGGCGGTCAACGTGCCGCCGACGACGCTCAGTCGCCGGCCTTCAGGCACTCCGGGTGAGCGACAGCAGGCCAGCTGTAGTGCACGCTTCCGGGAGGGGCGTCGGTGTAGAGGGTGCCGACGTAGGCCAGGCGCGTCCCGCTGCAGTCCGTGCTGAGGATGCAGGCCTGGCCGCGCAGCTGTTCGCTGGTCACCCGGGGCTGTCGGATGGACCCTCGAACGGGCGGAACTCCACCATGATTGTGTCCGCAGTCATGGCGCGCTGCTCGGTCACTATTCCCCCGTCGGGGTGGTCTGGCATCCGGAAGCGCAGGCCACCACGGCCCAGCCGAGCGGCGCGGCCTTGGAGCCGATCGACGTGTAGACGTGGCCAGCCGCAACCATCGGCGGCTCAGGCGAGCCACAGCTGATGCACGCCTCCCCGTGGAGCCGCACGGGGCTTATCGACCCCGGGTCGGCAACCTGCAGGCTCGGTGTTGCTGTCACGCCCTAAGTGTCCCCGGCGGCTATCCCCGAAAGTGCCACATCCTGTGGCACCCCTTCAGACTGCCTTGGCCCACCGCGCGAACTGGAGTAGCTGCTCGTCCCGCCCGCGCGACAGCCGGACCATCGTGGCCAGCTCCGCCCGCACCTGCCGGTGCTCGCGCACGTGCTGCGGCGCGATCCGTCGAGCCACCAGCAGCGACTCCTTCGCGTGCTGCGGCTGTCCCAGAAGCATCTGAGCCCGGCCGAGGTCGATGTAGTAGTGGCTCCGGCGCTCGGCGGGCAGACCCCGGGAAGGCGCCCACCTGGCAGCCGCGTCTACCGCCTCCCGCAGATCCTCCGGCTCACCCAGCTCGACCGCCACGGCCAGCCGGTGAATCTCCAGGCTGTCTGGGCCGACGGCAGTGCCGTCGTACAGCCGCTCCCGCACCCGGCAGGCGAGCGCCTCGGCGTCCCGCAGGTGCCCGCGGGCCTCGTCCGGACGTCGCATCCGGCCGGCCGCAACCGCCGCCCGCATGTGCAGGGCAGCAGCAGCCGCGGCAAGCGGCTCCGTCGTCGGCGCCGGCACCCGGTCGACGGCGGCCCGCAGCGACCGCATGCCCGGGCCCAGCTGGCCAGTGGCGAAGAACGTCTCCATGCGGACGTATGCAGCGGCAGCCTCCAACGCTGGGTCAGCGGCGAGCGATGCCGCCCACCGCATCAGCTCGACCAGGCGTGCGCTGAGGTCGCGGTAGTCGAATTTGTACGCCGCTGCGTCCGCCGACCTGATCGCCAGCGCCAGGAGCCGGGCGGCTCGCTCACGGTCAACGCCGTGCGCCTGGTCGACGGCGCGGAACAACTCCTACAGCAGCGGCGGCATCTGCTCGGCGAGGCGCACGTACTGGGACTGCACCCGGTCATCGACAGCCCGATTGACGTCGGCCGCGATCGCGGACAGCGGCCGCACAGGGCCGTCGTCCGGCAGGTCGAAGGCGGCGATGACGCGCTGCAGCTCGGGGATGGCCTGGTGCACCCTGCTGTCCGTACGCCGCGGACCATCGGCCAGCTCCTCCGGGGTGGTTCCCATCGCCTTGGCCAGCGCGTCGAGGACCGAATCGCTTGGCCGCCGCTCGCCGCCCTCGACCTTGCGGATCATGCTGACGCTCACGCCGGACAGCCCCCAGGCCTGACGTCGCGACAACCCGGCAGCACGGCGGGCAGTTTCGATTCGCTGACCGAGTGCAGCAGCAGTCGTTCCGGGCATGGTGTGACTCCGTTCCGTGGTCGCGCTCGGAACGGTACCGGCGCCCGTGCGGGCGCCGGGCAGATTCGCTCCGGCGGCGTGACCGCCGGGGCGGTCCTGCTACAGGTCGACCAGCAGCGCGGGCAGCTCTGTCAGCGAGTTCACGATCCAGTCCGCATCCGGCGCGTTGGTCGTGAGGCCGATCGGGCCACGGCGAAGGTGCGCGGTTCGCAGGCCTGCCGCCCGGGCTGGCGTGATGTCGTTCGCCGGGTGATCGCCGACGTACACGATCTCGTGAGGCTCGCCGGGCGCCCACGCCGTCACCCGCTCGAAGAATGCCTTGCTCGGCTTGGACACCCCCCACTCACCGGACGTGGCGATCGCGTCGGCCGGCAGGGTGAGCTCGCGCAGCAGTTCGGACACTATGGCGTTCTGGTTGCCTGCGATCCCCACCCACAGCCCGGCATCCTGGATCCGGGCCAGAGCCGGGCGGACGTCTGGGTAGAGGTCGGATTCGGCCAGGACGTCGCCCTGGCCGGCAGCCTGCCGCGCCCGCCACTCCGCGGCCACGTCCACGCCCGGCCGGACGATCCGGATCGCGTCCGCGTTGTCACGGCCCTGAGCAAGTACGGCCCCGACCAGGGCCGACATCGTGTGTGTGGGAACGCCGAGCCACCGGGCCCAGTCGCCCCAGTAACGGGTGTCGCTGGTCAGGGTCTCGCCGATGTCGAACACCACGGAGCGCATGGAGTTGAGCTTAGGAGACATGACGAAGCGCCCCCGCCCTCCCGGAGGAGAGCGGGGGCGTGGTGGTTCAACGGATGAGGGGTACGACGGCCGCGACGCCGGCCGGTCAGGGCGACCTCGACCCCGCTGTCACGACCGCCATGGGCATCCCGGGTGGGCTTGCCGAGCACCCGCGTGTTGCAGGGATGCCGGGGCGATTCGGAACGGACCTGAACGGGGTGGCGGCGCGCAGCAGAGCCGTACGAACGTGGCAGGACTACACCAGCGACACCAGGAGGACCAGAGCGTGATCGACGTAGAGCTGCGGCACTACCGTGAGCTGACCGAGGAGGCTCGTACGGCGCTAATCGACGTGTACGCAGATGTGCGGGCCCCACTCCTCCACTTGCCGAACTACGCGCTGGACACGTTCACGGATCGTCTTGACAGGCACGGCAGCGAGCCCGGCTTTGAGGCCGTCATCGGGTACGACCACGGGGAGCCCGTCGGATATGCCTACGGCAACACCATCCAAGATGGCGACCGCTGGTGGACACGCATGAACCGCCCCATGGCCGCCGAGGTCACTTCCCTGCCGACGCTCGCGCTCAAGGAGATCGGGGTCCGCGCGCCGTGGCGGGGCACCGGCGTGGCCAGGCGCATCCACGAGGAGCTGCTGTCCGACCGCACCGAGCCTCAGGTCACCCTTATGGTCAATCCTGCCGCCGGGAACGGCAAGGTCGTTTCCCTCTACGAGACGTGGGGATACAAGGCCGTCAACGAGGTCCAGCCCTCCCCTGAGGCACCGCCGCTCGTCGCGATGGTCCGACCGCGCCTTGAATCCCCACAGCCCTGAAGATGGCGAAGCCCCCCGGGCGGATTTCCCTCCGCCCGGGGGCTTTTCGCTTTTCGCGCTGGCCGACGACGTGTCGGCGACGCCATAATCGCGGCGGGTCGCTTCACGTCAGAGGGGGGAGACGGATGACCTTCCAGCCGTCGGAGCCGTACCGGCCACCGGTGGACGGACCGTCGGGGGGTGCGGTACCGCCGCAGACCCCGCCGCCGGTGGATCCGCTCGCGCCGCAGGGGACGAATCCGTTCGCGCCGCCGCCCGTGCTGCCTCCGCAGGCGCCGCCGCCGTTGGCGTCGCCGCTGTTCAACCCGCCGCGTCCGCCCCGGCCGCAGGCCCCGCCCTCGACGGGGCGCTCGCGCCGCTGGGTGCTGGCGGCGGCGCTCGCCGGGGCGCTCTTCGGTGTGCTCGCGGGCGGCGGCGGCTGGTACCTGCTGAACCGGCACGACGGCGGCAAGGCGATCACCGCCGCCACCGGCACGGCCGCGCCGACGGCCACCACGGCGCCCTCTCCCACCCTGACGACCGGCTTCCCGTCCCCGACACCGACACTCACGCCGGCATCCACGCCGACACCGACGCCGACCGCGACAGCGACCGGGGCGCGGCTGAGCCTCGTCCAGGACCCGGCGGGCTTCGGCCTCCTGGTGCCGGACGGCTGGCGGCGCCGCCCGGACGGCCCGCCGGTGTTCTACGACTCCCCCGACGGCGAGAGCCTGATCCAGGTGTTCTCGATGGGCGGCGGCGCCCCGTACGACCAGGCCGTCGCCACCGACGCCAGCCTGGCCTCGAACCCGGCCAGGTTCCCCGGCTACCACCGGATCCGCCTGGAGCAGACCCCCGGCGGCGGCGCCGAGTTGGAGTACGCCTACGACCTGGCCGGCCACGGGGTGCGCCGGGTGGTCGACCACATCCTGGTCGCCCCGGACGGCCAGGCCTGGGCCGTCCTGGTGGCCGGCCCCGAAGCGAGCTGGCCCACCCCGTCCGGGGACCTGCTGCACTCCGCGGTCGGCTCCTTCTGCCTCGCCGGGCGCTGCCCGACGGGCTGACCGGGCACGCGGACCGGGTCGTCCCGCTACGCGTCCGCCGCGCGCAGCTGCCCGAAGAAGGCCCTGATGTCGGCGGTCAGCAGGTCCGGCTCCTCCATCGCGGCGAAGTGGCCGCCCCGGTCCAGCTCCGTCCAGCGGACGATGTTGTCGGACCGCTCCGCGATGTGCCGCAGGACCAGGAAGTTCTCCGCCGGGAACAGCGCCACCGCGGTGGGGGCGGTCGACGGCTCGGCCGGCCGGCCCCAGTAGTCGGCGTGGGTGCGCTCGTAGTAGAGCCGGGCCGAGGAGCCGGCCGTCCCGGTGAGCCAGTAGAGCATCACGTTGGTGAGCAGCTGGTCGCGGCCGACGGCGTCCTCGGGGCGGTCCACGGAGTCCGTCCACTCCTTGAACTTCTCGGCGATCCAGGCCAGTTGCCCGACCGGTGAGTCGGTCAGGCCGTACGCCAGGGTCTGCGGCCGGGTGGTCTGGATGTCCGCGTAGCCCTTGCGCTCCCGGTTCCACTCACGCATCCGCTCCCAGGAGGCCAGCGCCCGCACCCGCTCCGGCGCGGAGAGCCCGGCGAGCTCCTCCTCGGTGGGCTCGCTCTCCGCCGCGCCCCCGGGGATCAGGTTCAGGTGCACCCCGATCACCCGGTCGGGGTGCACCCGGCCGAGCTCCCGCGAGATCGCCGAACCCCAGTCGCCGCCCTGCACGCCGTACGAGTCGTAGCCCAGCCGCCGCATCAGTTCGGCGAAGGCCGCCGCCACCCGCCGGTACTCCCAGCCGGTCTCCCGGGTCGGGCCGGAGAAGCCGAAGCCGGGCAGGCTCGGGATCACCAGGTGGAAGGCGGGCGCCCCGTCCGCCCCGTGCGCCCGGGGGTCGGTGAGCGGCCCGATCAGCTCGGCGAACTCGACGATCGACCCGGGCCAGCCGTGCGACAGCAGCAGCGGCACCGCGTCCGGCTCCGGCGAACGGACGTGCAGGAAGTGGATGTTCGCGCCGTCGATCGTCGTGGTGAACTGCGGCCACTGGTTGAGCCGCGCCTCGGCGGCCCGCCAGTCGTACTCGTGCCGCCAGTACCGCGTCAGCTCCATCAGGTAGTCGCGCGGGATCCCGTAGGCCCAGCCGACCCCCGGCAGCTCGTCCGGCCAGCGCGTCCGGTCGAGGCGCCGGCGCAGGTCCTCCAGGTCGCTCTCCGGAACGGCGATGCGGAACGGGTGGATGCCTTCATCGGGCGGCGTCGTCATGTCGGCTCATCGTAGTCGCCCGAACACGGTCAAAATCATGGAACGGCGGCATCCACCCGGCCGTCGGCCCCGCCCCTCCAGCCGGGCCGACGTCCCGTGCGACAGCGGGCGGTTACCGGCGGCCCGGGAGGGCCAGGAAGGCCAGCCCTGCGGCGAGGACGGCCAGGCCGCACCAGGACACCACCGGCAGGCGCTCACCCAGGGCGGCGACGCCGAGGACGGCGGCGACGGCGGGTTCGGCGAGGGTGAGGGTGGTGGCGGTCTGGGCGGAGGTGTGGCGCAGGCCGTGGCCGAAGAGCCGGTACGCGAGGAAGGTGGTGATCACCGCGAGGTGCAGGACGACGCCCGCCCCGCGCGCCGAGAGCAGCCAGCCGGTCGGGCCGGCGAGCAGCACGGGCAGCACCAGCAGTGCCGCGCCGCCGAACATCGCGCCCATCACCCCGCCGGACGGGTGCCCGGCCCCGATCAGCCGGCCGCCGATCAGCGAGTACACCGCGTACGAGAGCCCCGAGAGCGCCGCCAACAGCACCCCGAGGAGGTCCACCGCCGCGCCGCCACCGGCGAGTTCGGGCCCGAGCACCAGCACTGCACAGCCCAGCACGGCCAGCGCCGTGGCCCCGGCCCAGCGTCCGCCCGGGCGGCCTTGCCGGGCGAGCCAGACGACCAGCCCGGTGAAGACCGGAGCGCTTCCCAGGGCGATCACGGTGGCCACCGCCACCCCGGTACGGGTCACCGCCGGGTAGAAGGTGAGCGGGTACCCCGTCACCGCCACGGCCCCAAGCGCGAGAAGCCACCGTTCCCGACCACCGCAGGAGCGCGCCAGCGTCCGGGCGGAGCGGTCGGTGAGGAACAGCAGCAGCCCGCCGAGCACCAGCGCGGCGGAGCCGATCCCGGTCGCCGGGGCGCCTGCGGGCGCCAGCGAACTGGCGGTCCCGGTGGTGCCCCACAGCAGGGCGGTGGCGAGGATCGGCAGCGGCCCGTCGATCGGGCGGGTGCGGCGGGGGGCGGGGGTCAGACGAGCGCGCGCGGGCGCGGATGAACGATTCGGCACAGTGGTGAACTTCCGTCGTCGAAGACCGTCGAAGGGACTGGTTCCGAGAACGGGCGCACGCCACAGAGCCCCTGGACGGGGCTGTGGGGATCAAGTCACCGGAGCGGGCGCCCGATCAGGCGCGGAGCGGTGGCCCACCGACATCGTCTCGGTCGAGACCGTGCACCTGGAGCCGCTGGGCCTCTACTCCAAGAAGGTCAAGGCGATCACCGACCTGCCGGACGGCTCCA